>DATLEF010000154.1:0-61557 GCA_035525455.1 Burkholderiales bacterium | reverse complement strand
CTTCTTCGCCTCGTCCTCTTTGCGCTTCTCGAGCTCGTGCTGCTTTTGCTTCTCCAGCTCCCGCTCCTTGAGCTTGCGCTCCTTCTCCATCTTTTCCTTGAGCGCGATATCCGGCTTGGGCGTGGGTTTCACTTCAGGCTTCGGCGCGGGCTGGGGCCTCGGCTCGGGCTTAGGCTCGATTTTCGGCGGCGGCGCTGCCTGCTCCTCGTGCATGGGCGGAAGGCTCTTCCAAAGCTCGACCACCGCGGGCGCCTCGACAACCCGCTTCTGCCAGGAAACGCCGAATATCAGCAGCAAAACAAAGGCCACGTGCATGCCTGCGGCGAGCGCGCGCGAAATCGTTCTGTCGCGAGGGGTGGCTTCGTCGTAGGTCACGGAGTCCGGGGTTTCGCGAGCAGGCCGACTTTTTTCACCTGGTTCTGCTGCAGCATGTCCATCACTTCGAGCACGGCCTCGTAGCGCACGTCCTTGTCGGCGGCGATGACGACCGCCTGCTCGGCGCTGCGCTGCTGTTTCGCCTTGATCTCCTGAATGAGCTCGTTTCGCGACACGCGGCGCTCGGCCGATCCCTTCGCGCGATCGCGTAACCAGAGCGACCGGTCGGTGTGGATCGAGACTTCGAGCGGTTGCACCGGCGGATCGGAGGTTTTGCCGACTTGCGGCAGCTCGATCTGCCCCGGATTGATGAGGGGCGCGGTGATCATGAAAATCACCAGCAGGACCAGCATCACGTCGATGTACGGCACGACGTTGATCTGGTTCATGAGCCGCCGGGTTCCGCGCTTCTCGATCAGCATGACTGCAGCTCTAACGCCCGCGCATCAATGAATTTGCCGCTGGAGGATGTTCGACAGCTCTTCCATGAACGAATCGAAGCGTATGGAAAGGCGGTTCACGTCACCGGCAAAATGGTTGTAGGCCACCACGGCCGGAATGGCAGCGAAAAGGCCCATCGCGGTGGCGATGAGCGCTTCGGCAATGCCCGGCGCGACGTGACCGAGTGTCGCCTGCGCGACATTGGCGAGCCCGCGGAACGCGTTCATGATTCCCCATACGGTGCCCAGGAGACCCACGTACGGACTGACCGAGCCGACCGACGCGAGAAACGAGAGATGCGCTTCCAGGTTGTCCATCTCGCGCTGGTACGTGGCGCGCATCGCGCGGCGCGTCCCATCCATCACGGCGGCCACATCCATGCCCGGCTGCTGGGTGAGCTTGGTGAACTCGCGAAAACCCGCTTCGAAAATCCGCTCGAGCGTACCGGGATGGCGCGCTGCATTCGCCCGCTGGTACAGCGCCGAGAGCTCGGCCCCGCTCCAGAACTGCCTTTCGAATTCGTCGGCGAGCCGGGAGGCGCGGCGCAAAGCAAAGCGCTTCAAAAAAATGTAGTACCACGAGAACAGCGATGCCAGGAGCAGCAGAACCATCACCAGCTGGACGGGCACGCTGGCATTGGCGACCAGGCTGATTATGGAGAGGTCATGCGTAACGGTAGGATTCAATTCATGTCCTTGCTCATGTCCTTATTCTCGTCGCAAGCGGCTGCGGAATTCTCACCGGGCGCAGGGTGCGCAGCCCCACACATGCGACTTTGACCGCGGCCTCTGCAATCAGCTCGCCATCGCGGGTCACGTGCTGAACCACGTCGATGTGACCGGCGCCCACCTTAATGAGTTCCACGCTCACCTGCAAGGTGTCGTTGAAGCGCGCCGGCTTGAGATAATCGATCGCAGCCGAGCGCACGACGAAGACGACGCCATGACGTTCGGCAAGATCGTTCTGCTCGTAACCGATGCTCCGCAGCCACTCGGTGCGTGCGCGCTCCATGAAGCGCAGATAGTTGGCGTAGTACACGACGCCGCCCGCGTCGGTGTCTTCGTAATAAACGCGGACCAGCCACAGAAAGGGTTTGGCGTTGCCTGCATCCGCGGCGCTTGCTGGCGATAGCGACCGCACCTAAGGAACCTATCAGCTCGCGTCGTTCCAGAGCTCAGGCGTGCCTGCGCGCTGCGGCTGCGCGAGACCGAAGTGCCGGTATGCCGCAACGGTCGCCACACGCCCGCGCGGCGTGCGCTGCAGATAACCTTGCTGGATGAGATACGGCTCGAGCACATCCTCGATCGTATCGCGCTCTTCACTGATGGCGCTCGCAAGATTGTCGACGCCGACCGGGCCGCCGCCAAACTTGTCGATGACGGCCTGCAGGAGCTTCCGATCCATCACGTCCAGGCCCGCGACATCGACGTCGAGCATGCGCAGCCCCGCGTCGGCCACTTCGCGTGTGATGCGGCCCTGCGCTTTCACTTCGGCGTAGTCGCGCACGCGGCGCAGCAGGCGGTTGGAAATGCGCGGCGTGCCGCGCGAGCGGCCGGCGATTTCGCGTGCCCCCGTCCCTTCGATTTCGACTTCGAGAAGGCGCGCCGAACGCTCGACGATACGCGTCAGCTCGTCGGTCGTGTAGAACTCGAGGCGTGCGACGATTCCGAAGCGATCGCGTAGCGGGTTCGTCAGCATGCCCGCGCGCGTGGTCGCACCGACGAGGGTGAAAGGCGGCAGGTCGAGCTTGACCGAACGCGCCGCCGGACCTTCGCCGATCATGATGTCGATCTGGAAATCCTCGAGCGCGGGATAAAGAATCTCTTCCACCACCGGCGACAACCTGTGGATCTCGTCGATGAACAGCACGTCCCGCGGCTCGAGGTTGGTCAGGATCGCGGCGAGATCGCCCGCGCGCTCCAATACCGGGCCGGACGTGTGCCGCAGATTCACGCCCATTTCGCGCGCGATGATGTGCGCGAGCGTGGTCTTGCCGAGTCCCGGTGGGCCGAACAGCAGCACATGATCGAGCGCTTCACGCCGATTACGCGCCGCCTCGATAAAGATCTCGAGCTGGCCGCGAATCTTCTCCTGCCCGATGTACTCTTCGAGCGCTTTGGGCCGCAGCGCGCGCTCGAGCGCCTCTTCCTGGGGCGTCGTCGCTGCCGCGGCGATCAGGCGGTCGGTCTCGATCATCGTCTTTTCACTATAGCGGATCGCCCCGCCGCGTGCGACCGAGCGATCATGCTTTCGAGAGCACTTTGAGCGCCTGGCGTATGCCTTCTGTCACGCTCAAGCCCGCTTCCAGATTCTTGATTGCGAACTGCGCTTCCTTGTCGCTGTAACCCAGCGAGAGGAGCGCATTCATGACATCGCTCCCGGCGGTGCCGGCCTCGGACTGTACCGCCACCACCGCGATGTCGAGCTTGTCTTTCAACTCGAGCAGCAGGCGCTCCGCGGTTTTTTTGCCGATGCCCGGTATGCGCGTGAGCCGCCCGCTGTCCTGCTGGCTCACCGCCTGCTTCAGGTCCGCGACGCTCATGCCCGAGAGCACGGCCAGCGCGATGCGCGCCCCCACGCCTGAAATCTTGAGCAGCTTCCGGAAAACCGCGCGCTCGTTTTCGGTCGCAAAACCGTAGAGATGATGCGCGTCCTCGCGCACGATGAGATGCGTGAACAATGCGACGTCCGCGCCGGTCGCAGGCAGCTGATAGAGCGTGCTCATCGGCACGTCGAGCTCGTAGCCGACGCCCTGGACGTCCACGACGATCTGCGGCGGATGCTTCGCGAGGAGACGCCCGGCGATGCGTCCGATCACACCAGCCTGCCGTTACGCATGCGATAGCCCGCCGTCGCGAGCGCGCCCATGCCTTGCCCCCCATGCGCGTGGCAAATAGCGCACGCGAGCGCGTCTGCGGCGTCAGGACCGGGCGCGCCGGCGAGCTTGAGAAGCCGCCTGACCATCTCCTGCACCTGCTCCTTGCCGGCGTGGCCGTTGCCGACCACAGCCTGCTTGACCTGGAGCGCCGTGTACTCGGCAATCGGAAGATCGTGCATCACCGCCGCGCAGATGGCGGTGCCGCGCGCCTGCCCGAGCAGCAGGGTCGACTGTGGATTCATGTTGACGAAGACTTTCTCGATCGCGATCTGCTCGGGCCGGCACTCGGCGATCACTTCCGCAAGGCCGTCGAGTATCGTTTTGAGACGCAAAGAGAGCTCGCCCTGCTGCGGAGTCCGGATGCAGCCGCTCGTGACATATGCGAGCTTCTGACCCGATTTGTCGAGGACGCCGAAACCGGTGATGCGTAACCCTGGATCGATGCCCAGGATGCGCGTCACGAGTCGATCACCGCGGTCGTATACACCTCCTGCACGTCGTCGACCGATTCGATCGCGTCGAGCAGTCTCTGCATGCGCTGGGCGTCTTCGCCCGTGAGCGTATTTTCGGTCGCCGGCTTCATCGTGACTTCCGCGAGCTCGGCCTTGAAACCGGCTTTCTGGAGTGTTTGGCGCACCTTCTGGAAATCGTTGGGAGCCGTGATGACTTCGATGCTGCCGTCTTCGTTCGTCAGCACGTCTTCGGCACCGGCGTCGATCGCGGCTTCCATCAGCTTGTCTTCATCGGTGCCCGGTGCGAAAACCATCTGGCCGCAATGTTTGAACAGAAACGCGACCGAGCCGTCGGTGCCCAGATTGCCGCCGAATTTGGTGAAAGCGTGTCTCACGTCGGCCACGGTGCGCGTCTTGTTATCGGTCATGCAGTCGACCATCACCGCCGCGCCGGCAATGCCGTAGCCCTCGTAGCGCACTTCTTCGTAGTTCACGCCTTCGAGCCCACCCGCACCCCGCTTGGTCGCGCGCTCGATGGTGTCTTTCGGCAGATTCGCTTCCTGCGCCTTGTCGATCGCAAGACGCAGGCGGGGATTCATGTTCGCGTCGCCGCCGCCCATGCGTGCGGCCACCGTGATTTCCTTGATGAGGCGGGTGAAGATCTTGCCGCGTTTGGCATCCTGGCGCTCCTTGCGGTGCTTGATGTTCGCCCATTTGCTGTGACCCGCCATTGCCGTCCGACACCTGCCGAATAAGCCGTTAAAATGATTGCGATTTTATCACACGGCCTCACGGCTACCCGCGATGTCCGAGCCCATACTCGTAGCGAAAGCGCGCGATTCCCTGTACCTGCTGCCCGCGCTTGCCAACCGTCATGGCCTGATTGCCGGCGCGACCGGGACCGGCAAGACCGTCACGCTGCAGCGCCTCGCAGAAGGTTTCAGCCGTATCGGAGTACCGGTCTTCATGGCGGACGTGAAGGGCGATCTCGCGGGGATCAGCCAACCCGGCGAAGCGGTGGGCCGCGTCAAGGAGCGCCTGACCCAGCTCAAGCTGAAAGGTCTTCCCTTCGAAGCCTCACCTGTCGTGTTCTGGGACGCATTCGGCACGCAAGGGCACCCGGTGCGCACGACCATATCGGAGCTCGGGCCCTTGCTCCTTGCGCGCATGCTCAATTTGAACGAGATCCAGGCCGGCGTGCTCACCGCGGTGTTCAAAATCGCGGATGACGAAAGGCTGCTGCTCCTCGATCTGAAAGATCTCCGAGCGATGCTGCAGCACGTCGGAGACAACGCCAGGACCTACACGACGCAGTACGGCAACGTCTCAGCTGCGTCGATCGGCGCGATCCAGCGCGGTTTGCTCACGCTCGAGAGCCAGGGCGGGGCGCAGCTCTTTGGCGAGCCCGCGCTAGATATCCACGATCTCATGCAGACCGACGGGCGCGGGCGGGGCGTCGTGAACGTCCTCGCCGCCGAAAAACTGATGAGCTCGCCGAAGCTGTACGCAACGCTCCTGCTGTGGCTGCTTGCCGAGCTCTTCGAGCAGCTGCCCGAAGTCGGCGACCCCGAGAAACCCAGGCTCGTGTTCTTTTTCGACGAAGCCCATCTTTTGTTCAGCGAGGCGCCGGCTGCGCTCCTGGAAAAGATCGAGCAGGTCGTGCGCCTGATCCGTTCCAAGGGCGTGGGCGTCTATTTCGTCACGCAGAATCCCCTCGACATTCCGGACACAGTGCTCGGTCAGCTCGGCAATCGCGTCCAGCATGCCTTGCGCGCGTTCACGCCGCGGGATGAGAAAGCGGTAAAGACCGCGGCAAGCACGTTACGCGCGAATCCGAAGCTCGACGCCGAAGCCGCGATCAAAGAACTCGCCGTCGGTGAAGCGCTCGTGTCATTGCTCGATGAAAAAGGGCGGCCCTCCATAGTCCAGCGTGCACTGATCATCCCACCGGGATGCAGGCTGGGACCGATCACGCCGGAAGAACGTGCGGCGTTGCTGCGGACATCGACAGTGGCAGGCATATACGACACGCCAGTCGACCGCGAATCGGCGTACGAAATGCTGGCATCGCGACATGCGCAGGCCCCGGCAGCCCCGGCGGCGAGCGATAAGAAGGAAGGCGGCCTGCTCGATTCCATAGGCGATTTCCTCGGGGGCTCGAAAGGCCCGCGCGGAGGCCGCCGGGAAGGCGCAATCGAAGCGGCCGCCAAAAGCGCCGCGCGCGCGATCGGCTCGCAGGTCGGTCGCGAAATCGTACGGGGCGTGCTCGGCTCACTGCTCGGCGGTCGCCGTCGGTAACTCCGCACTGAGCTTTTCGCTCGTCGCGTGCACAGAGCCGATCCTTAACGATCGCGCTCACAAAGGCGTTTGTAATAAAAAAGCCGCGCGGCGTAACGCCGCGCGGCTTTGCTGCAGCACCGGCTGAAGCGGGGGCCCGCGGAGATCAGGCGGAGTGGCCGCTATGCCAGTGCTTGTACAGCCGTTGGTCGCTGAACATCGCCCACACTGCGAATGCGATCGCAAGCAAACCTACAACTACGGTATGCAACGCAACAGACGCGAGTGCGGTGTAGCCCAGGACAAAAGGAGACGCGACCAGCCAAAGGCCGATGAGCGTGTTGATGATTTCTTCCCACGCTTGCGGCAGATAGGCTGCGATGAAAGCAAAGAGAAGAACGGCGGCGCCCATGAAATGGGCGTTGGAAGCGGCCACCGTGCCTGCGTAATCCAGCACCCACGGCGAAACGAACAGCCATAAGCCCAAGATCAGGTTTGCCCGGTCCTGCCATCGTCTTACCGTCATGAGATCTCCTCCAGGGACGCTCAATATCTGGTTAGACGTCCTTGCGGCCGGCATGTTCCCTGCACTACATCACTCTCTGCCCGCCGGGCATGCGTCGTGGGCATTTGTCGTGAATACGCGACGGTGGACGTGGTCGCATGCAACGTTCTGCTTGCGTGAGGATCGAAGTGAGAGTACACCGCGCAAACTAAGCGTGCGAACTGGAGAATCAATGAACGATCTCTCCGCGACGAACAAACTGCGGGCTGTGCAGCTCGTCGGCGTCGCTTCCGGCTGCGGCGCACGCGATACCGGTTGCGAAGCCGGCGCCGACGCGTTACGGACGATGCAGCTCGCAGCGCGGCTACGCGCACACGGAGTGCGCGCGCGCTGGACCGATGTGATCAGACCCGTGGCCGCGTATCGCGCTGATTCATTGAAAGCCGTGCGCAAGATCTGCGTACGCCTCGCGAAACGCGTCGAGCGCATCGTGCACGAAGGCGACCTGCCGATCGTGGTTGGAGGCGATCACACTTCGGCGATCGGCACATGGAAAGGTATCGCACACGCGGTGCGCAGCCGCGGCGAAGTGGGACTTCTGTGGATCGACGCGCACATGGATGCGCACACGCCGCAAACGACCGAAAGCGGAATGCTGCACGGCATGCCGGTCGCCTGCCTGCTCGGATACGGCTATCCGGAGCTCACGCAAATCGCCGAAGGCGTGAAGCTCGATCCGAAATGCGTGTGTCTGTTTGGCGTGCGCAGCTTCGAAGAGGGTGAAGCCGAGTTCCTGAAGCGTCTCGGTGTGCGCGTCTTCTTCATGAGCGAAATCGAGAATCGCGGTATCGACGAGACTTTGCGCGAAGCGGTCGGCATCGTCGGCTGCGCGAAAGGCGGCTTCGGCATCACGCTCGATCTCGATGCCATCGATCCGGATGACGCGCCGGGCGTCGGCACGCCGGCTGAAGGCGGGATGCCCGCGGCGGATTTGCTGACGGCGCTTGCCGAGCACGGCGGCCACTCCAATCTGATCGGTATCGAAATCGTCGAATACAACCCCTATCGCGACCGCCAGGCCGCGACCGCGGGCTTGGTCGGCGATGCGTTGGACGCAATGCTGCTCGGACAGGCTGCGCTGCCGGTGACTCCTTCGCCGATTGCGCTCGAACAGCGCTACGGCGCGCACAACTACGAGCCCTTGCCCGTCGTGATCGCCAAGGCGAAAGGCATCTACGCGTGGGACGACCGGGGCCGGCGTTACGTCGACATGATGAGCGCGTACTCCGCGGTGAGCCACGGCCACGCACACCCGCGCATCGTCGGTGCGCTGCAAGCGCAAGCCGAAACGCTCGCCGTCACTTCGCGCGCCTACTACAACGCGCGCTTGCCGCTACTGCTGCGCCGGCTGTGCGAGCTGACGGGTCAGGACCTCGCTCTGCCCGCGAACACCGGGCTCGAAGCCGTAGAAGCCGCGTTGAAAACCGCGCGCAAATGGGGCTACCAGGTAAAGGGCATTGCGCCGGACGCAGTGGAGATCATCGCGTGTGAAGGAAACTTCCACGGCCGCTCGATCGCCATACTCGCGATGTCTTCTGAGGCGCAGTACCGGGATGGCTTCGGCCCGTTCCCGGAAGGTTTCAGGAAGATCCCATACGGTGATGCGTCCGCGCTTCAAGCTGCGATTACCCCGAATACCGCCGCGTTCATCGTCGAGCCGATTCAGGGCGAAGCGGGCATCATCGTGCCCCCGGACGGTTATCTCGCCGAATGCGCCGCGATCTGCCGGCGCCACAACGTGCTGCTCCTCTGCGACGAAGTGCAGACCGGCCTCGGCAGGACCGGGCGGCTTTTCGCGTGCGAACACGAAGGCGTGAAGCCCGACGGTATCGTGCTCGGCAAAGCGCTCGGTGGCGGTGTCATGCCGGTGTCCGCGTTCTGCGCCCGGCGCGACGTGCTGGGCGTGCTCGGCCCCGGAGATCACGGCAGCACGTTCGGCGGCAGTCCGCTGGCTGCGTCCGTCGCGCTGGAAGCGCTGACCGTCCTGCTCGAGGAACGCTTGCCCGAGCGAGCAGCCGAGCTCGGGGCGTATTTCATGGAGGAGTTGCAAAAGATGACCTGTCCGCTCATACGGGAGGTGCGCGGACGCGGACTCCTGATCGGCGTGGATATCGATCCCGCCATCGCAACTGCACAGACGGTGTGCGAGCGACTTCTTGAATATGGCGTGCTGAGCAAAGACACGCATAAAACCGTCGTGCGCTTCGCCCCGCCGCTCATTATTACCCGCGAGCAGATCGATAGCGCTCTCGAGGCGATACGCGGCGCATTTGCCGCCGTCTGCGACGAGTGCCATGTCGCTTACACCCACGCCTGAGCGCGTCGCGCGGGAATGCCGCGAGGCGCTCGGTCTCGCAGCCGAGAACGCGGGCGCATACAGCGGCGGCGCATGGCTCCAAGCCGCGCGCGCGTTTCCGTCTATCAATCCGGCAACTGCCGAACCGATTGCGCAGGTCGGCGCGTGTTCGCGTGCGGATTACGAGCGCGTCCTCGCAACCGCTGTCGAGCGCGCTCACGCCTGGCGCGCGGTGCCAGCGCCGCAGCGCGGAGAGCTCGTCCGGCGCGTCGCGGTGGAGCTCCGCCGCCACAAGGATGCGCTCGGCAGTCTCATTTCGCTCGAGACGGGGAAGATCAAAGTCGAAGGCGACGGCGAAGTGCAGGAGATGATCGACATCGCCGATTTCGCGGTCGGCCAGTCGCGCATGCTGTACGGCAAGACGATGCATTCGGAACGCCCACAGCACCGGCTTTACGAGCAATGGCACCCGCTCGGCGTCGTCGGGGTCATCACCGCATTCAATTTTCCCGCGGCGGTGTGGTCCTGGAACGCCTTCATCGCCGCCGTCGCGGGCAACGTCGTAATCTGGAAACCGTCGCCGAAAGCTGCGCTGACGGCGATCGCCGTGCAGCGCATCGTGAACGGCGTCGCGCGCGACATGGATTGCGACGATGTGTTTACGCTGTTCGTGAGCGACGAGCAGGCGCTCGCCGAAGCGTTCGTCGCCGACCCGCGCATCGCGCTGGTCTCATTCACGGGATCGAGCGCGGTCGGCCGGGTCGTGGCTGAGACCGTGGCAGGCCGCATGGGCAAGTGCCTGCTCGAATGCTCGGGCAACAATGCAGTGATCGTGGACGAGAGCGCCGACCTCGATCTCGCGGTGCGCGCCATACTCTTCGGTGCGATCGGCACCGCCGGCCAGCGCTGCACCACCACGCGGCGGTTGATCGCACACGCTCGCGTCTACGATGAGCTCGTCGAACGGCTCGCGCGCGCCTACGGCAGCGTGCGTATCGGCGACCCGCTGGACGCGCACACGCTCATGGGCCCGCTCATCGATCAGGCGGCGGTCGAACGCTTTCGAGAAACGATCGCGCAGATCGCTGAACGCAGCGGTGAAATCGTTTGTGGCGGAAACGTGCTGGAGCGCCCCGGTTACTTCGTCGAGCCCACGCTCGTGCATGCAAAGTCAGACTGGGACCTCGTCAAACGCGAGACTTTCGCACCCATACTGTACGCGATGCGCTGCGACTCGCTCGAAGAGGCGATCGCGCTCAATAATGCGGTGCCGCAGGGGTTGTCGTCGGCGCTTTTCACGCGCAATCTGCAACGTTCCGAGCGTTTTCTCTCCGCAGCGGGCAGCGACTGCGGCATTGCCAACGTGAACGTCGGCACATCGGGCGCAGAAATCGGCGGTGCGTTCGGCGGTGAAAAAGAAACCGGCGGCGGCCGCGAAGCCGGCTCCGATGCGTGGCAAGCCTACATGCGCCGGCAGACCAATACGATCAACTGGGGCAGCGACCTGCCACTCGCGCAAGGCATACAATTCTCAACAGGCGAGTAGGATGTAGCGCCGCGAGGCGCATAAGCCCGCCGTTACGCCCTAAGGCGTCGTGGCCGCAGGCAACGACGCCGCAGAAGCGGCGTGGAATTTTCCGCGGAGTAGATCTTTATGTTGATTCGTTTCGATTCCAAGGCGGGCACGATCACCATGTTCGGCGAGGTCGCGGTGAACCTGTTACGACTGATGGGCCAGAGCGGCGCAATTCCCGGAGCGATCCTTTCGCAGGACATACCCGCCGCGCTCGCGCGCCTGCGCGGCGGCGTCGGCGGTCACGCCGAAAATCCGCCCGCTCGCAATCGCGACGATGAATCAGAGCCGCCGGTGAGCCTGCGCAATCGCGCGGTGCCGCTGATCGACTTATTGGAGCGCGCCGCCAAAAGCGGCGCGGATGTGACGTGGGAAGAGGAGCGGCGAACCGCGTTTTGAAAGGACGACGTCAGCGCGCCATGCGCACGTCGGCCGGGTCGTAGCCGAGAATCTGCCGGCATTGTGGTCCGAAGGCGCCGGTTCCGTACTGCCGTTGCGCGCACATGAGCAGCTGCGCGAGACCCTTGTGGTTGTATTTCGCGGCGAATTCCGCGGCGGTGTGGCCGCCGTAGACGCGCACGTCGGCGTCCGCACCGGCGCGCAACAGCGTGCGCGCGATATTCTCGTGGCCCTGAATCGCGGCCATCATCAACGGCGTATTCACATACGTGCCGCCGTTCTGGGCCCAAGCATTCACGCGCGCACCGCGCTCGATGAGATAGCGCACGACGCGCTCGTTACCCTGATATGCAGCGTAGGTGAGCGGCGTGTACTGGTACTGAATATTCTCCAGGTCCGCGCGCGACTCCACCAGCAGGCGCACCGCCCGTTCGTGCCGCTCGTATGCCTGCCCCGTCCCCTGCCTGCTTTCATCGAAGAAAAACGCCGCCAGCATGAGCGCAGTTTCGTTCACCGGCGTGCGCGCATTGACGTCGGCGCCGGCGGCGATGAGAAACCGCAGCGTCTCGAGCGAAGCTGCCCGCGCAGCGATCGTGATGAGCGGCGCACCGTCAGGCCATGCCGGAGCCGGAATGCGCTGATTCGGATTGACGCCGGCGGACTCGACTGCGCCGCGAACGTAATGCACGTCGTCCAAAACCAGTGCGTTGAGCAGCCGGTCAGCGTCCACGGAGCCGGGCGTCACGCTCACGCTTGCGCAGCCTGCCAGTGCCAAAACGATCAGCGCAGAAACGATGCGCGCAATCACTGTATTCATATTTTTCCCTCCGGGCACCACTGCAGTCGCCGAGTCTTCCGGATCGCGCTAGTGGCCGTGCAGTAAATCGACTTGAGGAACTAGTATAGCGGCGTTTAGCACGTGCAACATGCCATGATGCCCGGCCGACCCTAAAGTCAGACGTTGAATCTGAAATAGATCACGTCGCCGTCCTTGACCACGTAATCCTTACCTTCCAGACGCATTTTCCCGGCTTCCTTCGCACCCTGCTCGCCTTTGCACTTGATGTAATCCTCGTACGAGATCACTTCGGCGCGGATAAAACCGCGCTCGAAGTCGGTATGTATCACCGCCGCCGCCTGCGGCGCGGTGGCGCCACGGCGCACCGTCCACGCGCGTGCTTCCTTGGGCCCCGCTGTAAAAAAAGTCTGCAGCCCGAGCGCCGCATAGGCCGCGCTGATCACGCGGTTCAGTCCCGGCTCGGTCATTCCCATGTCAGCCAGAAAAACGCCTTTGTCCTCGGCGCTCATGTCGCCGATTTCGGCTTCGATGGCCGCGCACACGGTGACCACCGGCGCGCCTTCACGCCCGGCGTGTCGCTGCACGGCAGCAAGATGCGGATTGTCCGAGAAGCCGTCCTCTCTGACGTTAGCGATGTAAACCGTGGGCTTCGCCGTCAGGAGGCTCAGATTCCTCAGGATCGTTTTCTCTTCATCGTAGAGGTCGAGGACGCGCACGGGCCGCGCTTCGTTCAGCACAACCTGACACTTCTCGAGCACGGCGACGAGGCGCTGCGCTTCCTTGTCGCCGCCGGCGCGCGCGACTTTGGAGTAGCGCGCAAGCTGGCGCTCGACCGTCGCGAGATCGGCCAGCGCAAGCTCGGTATCGATCGTTTCGATGTCGGCGACCGGGTCGACTTTTCCGGCCACGTGAACGACGTTGGTATCTTCGAAACAGCGCACGACGTGTGCGATCGCATGGGTTTCGCGAATGTTCGCAAGAAACTGATTGCCGAGTCCTTCACCCTTGGACGCGCCGGCGACAAGTCCCGCGATATCGACGAACTCGACGACTGCGGGAACGACTTTCTGAGGTTTCACGAGCGCGGCGAGCGCATCAAGCCGCGGGTCCGGAATTTCCACGATGCCGACGTTGGGCTCGATCGTGCAGAAAGGATAGTTTTCCGCCGCGATGCCGGCCTTGGTCAGGGCATTGAAAAGGGTGGATTTGCCGACATTGGGCAGACCGACGATACCGCACTGGAGTGACATCAGTAATCCGGGAGAAGATGGGAAGAGGAGAAGGTGCTGCTACTGCGCAGGCGCGCCGCCTTGGTCCTCTCTCTCGCCTTTTGCAACGGTATGCAGCTTCAGCATCGCGGCCTGCATTTCATGTCGCGCAACCAGCGGCCAGACTTCCAGCGCCTGGTCGAGCGCCGCTGCAATCGCCTTGCGCTCTTCTGCGCGCGGGGGGTGCAAAACGTAATCGACGACGTCCTGCTCGCTTGCAGTCAGATCGCGAGGATGCCCAATGCCAATGCGCAACCGCCAGAAATCACGCGTGCCTAAGACCTCCGCGACGTCCCGGAGACCGTTATGGCCCGAGAGCCCGCCGCCGAACTTGAGCTTCACGCCGCCGGGCGGAAGATCCAGCTCGTCATGCGCAACGAGGATGTCCTGCGGCGCGATGCGATAAAACGCGGAGAGGGCGGCCACCGCGCGGCCCGATTCGTTCATGAAAGTCTCGGGCTTGAGGAGCCATAGCTCGGACTGCGCGACCCGCGCCACTTCGCCGTGAAAAGCGGACTCCCGGCGGAAAGTCGCAGCGCACACGCGTGCGACTTCCTCCACCCACCAGAAACCGGCGTTGTGGCGAGTTGCTTCGTACTTCCTGCCCGGATTTCCGAGCCCGACGATGAGCTTCATGAATAAAAAACCCGCCATGTCCGAAAACAAGGCGGGCCCTGGAAAAAGATCGAGGTGCGGCTACTTGGCGGCCTCTTTCTTCTCGCCTTTGTCGCCCTTGTCGCCCTTGTCGCCTTTGTCGCCTTTGTCGCCCTTGTCGCCCTTGTCGCCTTTCTCGGCTTCGGCTGCAGCAGCCGCTTCCGCCGCCGTCTGGCCGGTGATTTCGGTGACCGGAGCCGCCACTTCCTCTTCGACGATCGCGATGATCTTCGGCACGTGCACCGAGGCGACCGTCGGATTGTCAGCCTTGAGCTTGGAAACCGGCTCGACGCCTTCGGGCAGCTTGAGATCGTTGACGTGGATAATGTCGTTCAGCTTGACGTCTTTCAGGTCGACCTCGATGTACTCCGGCAGGTTGTCCGGCAGACACTGGATTTCAATCTCGTTCATTGCGTGCGTCACGACGCCGCCACCGGTCTTAACGCCTTCCGAAATTTCCGCGTTGAGGTAATGCAGCGGCACTTTCATGTGGATTTTCCTGCTGGGATCGACGCGCTGAAAGTCGGCGTGCAGCACCATCGATTTCCACGGATGCATCTGGAAATCGCGCAGCAGGACGCGCTCGCGCGAGCCGTCGACAGTCATGTCGAGGATCGACGCATGAAACGCTTCCAGCTTGAGATGACGCAACAACGCGTTGTGATCGAGCTCGACGGCCGCTGCCGGTTTACCCGCGCCATAAATGACGCCGGGAACCCGGCCGCCTCCGCGCAGGCGGCGGCTCGCACCCGTGCCCTGCTGCGTGCGGGGATATGCTGTTACTTCGATTTTCATTTCAGGTACCTCTAAGTTAGAACCACCACGTTATTTCTGAGCGGCAGGGCCAGCTCGTGACTTAGCACCACCCCTTTTACCGCTAAGCGGCAGGCCCGGAACGGGCGTCTGCCGCGAAGGTTGCATTCGAATCTCGTTAGTATTCACATCCTTTACTGCGAGGTGTTGCTAGCACTAGCCCTCCTATTCCACGAACAGCGAGCTCACCGACGCTTCCTCGCTGATCCTGCGCATGGTCTCGGCCATCAGGCCGGCGACCGTGAGCACGCGGATCTTCTTGCAGTTGCGGCCAGCCGCGCTCAGCGGAATCGTGTCGGTCACCACGAGCTCGTCGAGCACCGAATCGCCGATGCGCTCCAGCGCGCTCCCGGAGAGCACCGGATGCGTGCAATACGCGATCACTTTCTCGGCGCCGCGTTCCTTCAGGGCGCGCGCGCCTTCGCACAGCGTGTTGGCGGTGTCCACCAGGTCATCGATGATGACGCAGGTGCGCCCTTCGACTTCGCCGATGATGTTCATCACCGTCGCGACATTGGGCCGCGGCCGCCGTTTGTCGATAATGGCGAGATCGGCTTCGAGCCGCTTCGCCAGCGCTCGCGCACGGATCACGCCGCCCACGTCGGGCGAAACCGCGACGAGGTTCTGATAGCCGTGCTTCCACACGTCTCCCAGCATGATCGGTCCCGAGTAGATGTTGTCCACCGGGATATCGAAAAAACCCTGGATCTGCTCGCTGTGCAAATCCATCGTGAGCACGCGGTCCACGCCCGCGCTCGCCATCATGTTGGCGACGACTTTGGCGGTGATCGGCACGCGCGCCGAGCTCGGCCGCCGGTCCTGCCGCGCATAGCCCATGTAGGGAATCGCCGCGGTAACACGTCCCGCCGAAGCGCGCTTCAGCGCATCGACCATCACCAGCAGCTCCATCAGATTGTCGTTGGTCGGTGCGCACAGCGACTGCAGCACGAACACGTCTTTCCCACGGACGTTTTCGAGGATCTCCACCATCACTTCGCCGTCGCTGAAACGCCCTACCTTGGCGCGTCCGAGAGGCAGCAGGAGATGCCCGACGATATCGTCCGCGAGCTTCGGATTGGCGTTACCGGTGAAGACGGTCAGTCTGTCGAGCGCCACGCGCGTTCCTCAAAAAAGCTACTCTGCGTGCCAAGCACGCGTCGTAGATCGATTCGTAGCGCCGCGAGGCGCCTAAGCTACTTCTTGCGTGCAAAGCACGCGTCGTAGGTTCTTCTGCGTGCGTACCACGCGTCGTACGTTGGTTGGCTGGGGAGGAAGGATTCGAACCTTCGCATGCCGGAATCAAAATCCGGTGCCTTAACCAGCTTGGCGACTCCCCACCTGCTGCAAACTCTCTAGTGCGCCAGCTCCCACAGCGGGTGCCGATCCAGTCCATGCGCTACGACCCCAGCCATCGCCGCCGGCAGCTGCGCGAGCACCGCCCGCGCGCCGTGTTCACTCGGGAAGCTCGCGAATAGAGCGCCGCCCGAGCCGGTCATGTGCGCCGGGCCGTGCTGCCTCAACCATTCGAGATAACGCGCGACTTCCGGGTATAAACGGCAAACGAGAGGTTCCAGGTCGTTGGCCGCCGCGGCAACCGAAAAGCCCTGTATTTTAATCATTTTCGAGTCGCGTTTCAATTCAGGGTGGCTGAAAACGCGAGCGGTGGCGACGTGGACCGGGGGGGTCAGGACGACATACCACGCAGGAGTAAGCGGGAGGGGCGTCAGCACTTCTCCCACGCCCTCGCCGAAGGCGCTCTCGCCGAAGACGAATACCGGCACGTCGGTGCCGAGCTCAAGCGCCAGCGCCTGCAGGTCGGCGCGGCTCACTCCGGTAGACCACAGGTGGTTGAGCGCCAAAAGCACGGTCGCAGCATCGGAACTGCCGCCGCCCAGACCGGCGCCGATCGGCAGGCGCTTGACCAGCTCGACCTCCGCGCCGAGCGCAGTACCGGTCGCGTGTTTGAGAAGCCGCGCTGCGCGCAGAGCGAGATCGTCGTCGGCCGCAACGCCCGCAATCTCGTGCACGCACTTGATGGCGCCATCGTCGCGGACCGCAAGGCGCACTTCGTCGCTCCAGTCGATGAAGCGAAACACCGTCTGCAGGAGATGGTAGCCGTCGGCACGCCGTCCGACGACGCGCAGCATGAGATTCAGCTTGGCAGGCGCCGGAAAGCTGTGCCAGGTCACGGCTCTTTCGAATCGCGCCAGGTATCGACGACCAGCCGGATCTCGTTCGGTCCGTCGCTCAAATCGAGACGCCGTATCTTGCCGCTCATGTCGCCTTCGGTGTGGTAGGTGAAGGTGACGCGCCAGTCATTCTGCGTAAGCGCGATGACACGTTCGCCGGCGCGTTCGACTCCGCTCACGGGGCCCGGGGCGGCTTCGCCTTTCAGCCAGTATTGCAGCAGCGTGAGCGGCAGCGCCCAGCCGAGCGCCTGGCGCGTAAGCGCTTCCACGCTTGCCGCGCGATATTGTTTCTGGTCGGCGCGCGTGAGAGTCGCGCCCTCCCGCGAGTTGACGATGTACGCAAGCGTCTGACCCGTCGGTGTCATGAGCCAGATCTGGTCTTCGGCTGCGCTGTGTTCCCACCGCAGGTTCGCGGTGAGGGCGCCGCTGCTGTACGTGACGAGTACGCGCCCGAGCAGATCGAAAGCCTGCGGCTGGCGCGGCGCGACCGCAATCGCCGCACACGCGCCGAGCAGCACCGCTGCGCACAGCGCAGCGAGCACCCGTGCGTTCATCGCGCCGCAGGCAGGATGACCGGCGCCAAGCGCTTGATCGTGCTTTGCAGCGCTTCGTTTTGCGCGTTCTCTTTCAGCGCATCGGACCAGACCTTGCGCGCTTCATCCTGTTTGCCGTCGGCCAATAGCACTTCACCGAGGTGGGCCGCGATGTCCGCATCGGGCCGCAACGTGAATGCACGCTGCAGATAATCCAGCGCTTCGCGAGTGCGGCCCAGCCGAAAGAGCACCCACCCCATGCTGTCCATGATGAACGCGTCATTGGGTGCAAGCTCGAGCGCCTTCTGGATCAATTGCTGCGCTTCGTCCAACCGCTGGTTACGATCGGCAAAGGTGTAGCCCAGCGCATTGTAGGCGTGCGCGTGGTCCGGTCTCATCTTGATGAGCTTCCTGAGATTGCTTTCGAGCACATCGACGCGGTTCACCTTCTCCGCCGCCATCGCGTGGTCGTACAGCAGATCGGCATTGTCGGGCGTTTTCTGCAGCGCCTGGCCGAGAAGCTCGAATGCATCGTTGTGTGCGTTTGCCTCGCGCAGGAGCTGCGCTTCGGCTTGGGTCAACTGAACGCGCTGCAGCGCATCCTGCGTCTCGACCTGCTGCAGGAATTTGCGCGCCTCGGGGAGCTTGCCCTGCTTCGCGAGCACGCCCGCGTAGCGCGACTGGGCATTCACGTACTGTTCGCCGGGCTGAACGCTGCGGTACCACTGCAACGCTTCGTCGTAGCGCTTGCGCTCTTCGTTCAATTGACCCAGGTAAAGGCGCGCGACGTCGGGTTCGGCATAACCGGCTTCGAGGGCGCGTTTCAACTGCTTTTCTGCGCCTTCGAAGTCGTTCGCCTGTATCGCAAGCAGCGCGACCGCCATGGTCACATCGGCGTTCTGCGGAAATTGCTCGACGAGGACTTCGAATTGCTTGCGTGCTTCCGGGAAACGTTTCACCGCAACCAGGAGGCGCGCGTAGTTCAGACGCACGTCCTTCGCCTGCGCGTGGTCCTTCAGGTAGTCGCCGAGAAAGGCCAGGGCCTCGTCGTTCGAACGCCGCTGCAGGGTCTGCGCGTGAAAGAGCGCTGCGATTTCCCAGTCCTCCTTAAGCTTCAGCGCCGCGCGCGATTCCTCGAGTGCCAGCGCTTCGTCGCCCGCGTTCAAAGCCGCTTGAGCAAGCGCAAGGCGCGCCTCCGGGACTTTCTGATAAGGCCGCGCGAGATTGCGCATGAGATCGAGCACGCCTTTCGAGTCCTTATTGCGAGACAGCAGCGCCGACAGTTGGAGAAAACTCTGTCCGACGTTCTCGCGGTCGGCTGCGAGCCACTTCTCGAATTGCGCGCGTGCTGAATCGAGCTTCTGGTCGTTGGCAAGCAGCGCGGCCAGTACCTGGCGCGCGCGCGTATTGCCGGGATCGGCTTGCAGCCAGATGCCGGCGGCTTCCAGCGCGGCGTCGGTAAACCGCGCATTCCAGGCTGTTTCGGTCGCGCGCTGCGCGATGCGCGGGTCGCGTGTCTCGCGAGCGAGCTCGAGCAGCGCCGGTACCGCAATGTGGGCCTGACCGCGCTGCAAAGCGACTTCCGCAAGCATCAGCTTGAACATCAGCTGTTCGGTCAGCTCTACCGTGGGGAGCGCCGCACGTGGCCGCGCGTCGGGCTTCGCTTTCGGCTGAGGCGCGGCCTGAGCGATGCGCAGCGCCGGCATCTGCGCGTCGAACGGACCTGCTTCAGCGCCGGCGGCGATGGCACAGGCGGCTGCGATTACTGCAATTCGGAAAAATGTCATGAGGAGGGCCGCCGTGTACGGCGGGAAAGGAGAACTCGCCGAACGAATCGGCGAGCAGCTTCATAAACCGGCACATATTAGGTATATTTCGCCGACACCACAAGACGCACTCCCGCAGCGCCTTCCACCCTTCGATGTCGAGCTTCCCGGTTTCCAATCACCCGGCGACGACGATTTACGCCCGCGGTCTCACGCGCCGTTTCGGTGCGCACACCGCCGTGAAAACAATCGACCTCGAGTTAAGGCGCGGCGAAGTGCTGGGGTTCCTCGGGCCGAATGGCGCGGGCAAGACGACGACGATGCAAATGCTCACCGGCAATCTTGCTCCGACCGCGGGAGAAATAGCGATTTGCGGCGTGGACCTGCTTGCACGCCCCACCGCGGCCAAAGCGAAAATCGGTTATCTGCCTGAAACGCCGCCGCTCTATCGCGATCTGACCGTCGACGAATACCTGCGCCTCGCCGTGAAGCTGCACCGCGTGCCGAAACCGCACCGACGCGACGCGATCCGGCGCGCCAAAGAGCGCTGCGGGCTCGTGGACGTCGGCCGCAAGCTCATCGGGACGCTCTCCAAAGGCTACCAGCAGCGTGTCGGCATTGCTCAAGCGATAGCACACGAACCGGATGCAGTCATACTCGACGAGCCGACGGTCGGCCTCGATCCGAATCAGATCCGCGACATACGCGCGCTCATCCGCGAGCTCGGCGGCGCGCACAGCGTCATACTGTCCACGCACATCCTCTCGGAGGTCGAAGCGATCTGCGACCGCGTGCAGATCATGCATCACGGCGCGATCGTATACAGCGACGGAATCGCGGCGCTGAAAGCTTTTCACACCGGTCGCACGATACTGCTTGGGCTGCGTCGACCGCCGCAAGACTCGGCGCTCGCGCAGCTGCCGGGTGTGAGCTCGGCAGAAAAAGCACAGAACGGCCTTTATCGCCTGCAGATTGCCGGCGACGAGAGTGCCGAAGCGATTGCGCAGGCGTGCATTCAGAACAACTGGGGCATGTTCCATCTCGCGCCGGCGCAAACCCACCTCGAAGACGTATTCGTGAATCTCACGCGATGATTTTCACTATCGCCGCGAAAGAGCTCAAGGCGTTGTTCGCGTCCCCGCTCGCCTGGATCGTGCTGGCTGCGGTCCAGTTGATCGCGGGCTATGCGTTCCTCAAGCGCCTCGACGATTTTCTGCAGGTCCAGCCGCAGCTCGTACAGCTCGCGAGCCCGCCCGGTGTGACCGAGCTCGTCGTCGCGCCGCTTTTTGCGACCACGGCCATCATGCTGATGTTCGTAGTGCCGTTGCTCGGCATGCGCTCGATCGCCGAAGAGCGCCGTAACCAGACGATGGTGTTGCTCACCTCGGCGCCGGTATCGATGACTCAGATCGTGCTGGGTAAATTCCTGGGGCTCGTTTTGTTTCTCGCGCTGATCGTCGCTTTCGTCACCGCGATGCCGCTCGCGCTGGCCGCGAGCACGACGCTCGATTACGGCCTCATCGCGAGTCTCTGCGGCGGTGTACTTCTGATCGCCGCAGGCTTTGCGGCGGTGAGCCTGTACATCTCCGCGCTGACGACTTATCCGATGGTTGCCGCGTTCGGCGGTTTTGCGACGCTGCTGCTGATGGTGCTCATGGGCGAGGCCGCAGGCGATGGCTTGCGGGCGCGCGGCTGGCATCTGCCGGCGGCGCTGGTGCAGGTCTTTTCCCCGCTCAAGAACTTCGAGCCGCTCGGTAAAGGGCTCGTCGATACGTATGCGATCGCCTGCTCGCTGCTCCTGACCGTTTTCTTTATCGTGCTCACCGTGCGCCATCTCGACGGGCGGCGGCTGCGAGGCTGACATGCAGGCCGGTCGGCGTCTCCGCATCCGTCTCACACTGCAAGGCTCGCTCTTTCTCGCGCTTTTCATAGCACTCGTCATGCTGCTTGCGTTCATCGCGCGCGACTACCGCAAGGAATGGGACGTCACGCGCACCGCGCGCAACACGCTCGCGCAGCCGACCCTGGACGTGTTGCGCCAGCTGGAAGGACCCTTGACGGTGACCGCTTTTGCTGTGGCGCAGGACGCAGCCGGCGGCAACGTGCACCGAACGATCGAGGAGCGTCTGCGCCCGTATCGCCGCGCCAAGCCCGATCTCGAGTTGAAGCTGGTCGATCCGCGCGAAGATCCGAAGCGCGCCGAAGAAGCCGGCATACGCACGCCGAACGAGCTCGTCATCGAGTACCGCAAACGCAGCGAGCACCTGCCGCTCTCCGAATTCGGCGAACAGGCATTCGCCAATGTGCTGATGCGCCTCATCCGCGGGTCCGCAAGCCTGGTCCTCGGCCTTGAAGGGCACGGCGAGCGGAAGCTCGACGGCATCGCCAATCACGATCTCGGCGAGTTCGGCCGTCAGCTGCAGCAAAAGGGTTTGAAATTGAATAGCGTCAATCTCGCCCTGGCGCAGGCGGTCCCCGCCAATGCCGCCGTGCTGGTGATCGCGACGCCGCAAACCGACTTGCAGCCGAGCGAAGTGGAAAAAATCGAGCGTTACCTCGAGGCCGGTGGAAACCTCCTGTGGCTCATCGACCCGGAGCCACTGCGCGGCCTGCAGCCGATCGCCGAGAAGCTCGGGCTCGTGCTCACGCCGGGCACGATCGTCGATTTCGTGAAGCGCGCACCTAGCGGTCCACCGGTGTTCGCGTTTGCGACCAGTTACGGGCCGCATCCGATCACCGCCGCCTTTCGTTACAACACCATGTTTCCGTACGCACGCCAGATCGATCTCTCCGAAAGCGAGGAATGGCGCATCACGCCGCTCATCGAAGTGGCGCAGCGCGGCTGGGTCGAGATGGGCAAGCTCGACGAAAAGCCGACGTTCGATTCCGCGCGCGACCTTCCCGGTCCGGTCAACATCGCTGCCGCATTCGAGCGCGCTGTCGGCGACAAACAACAGCGTATCGTGGTGATCGGGAACGGCGCTTTCGTATCGAACACTTATCTCGGCAATGGAGGCAACCTGCAGCTGGGCATCGCGATGGTCAATTGGCTCACCGCGGCGGACGAGCTGGTCGCGATCGACCCGCGGCCGGCCGCCGACTCGCGCATCGAGATCGATCAGATGACGCTGTATCTCATCGCACTCGCGTTCCTGCTCGCGCTGCCGGTCGCCTTCGTGCTGACCGGCGTCGTCGTCTGGTGGCGCAGGCGCAAGGCGGCTTGAAGCGCGCGAATGCGCTCCTGGCTCACCCTCGCGCTCCTGGCGGCAATCGTTTGTGGGCTCGGCGCCTGGGTGTACTACCGGCCGCAGCCGGACGCACTGCCCGCGCACGCAATCGCGTCCGTACGGCCGGACAACGTCAAGCACGTGCGCCTGGAGCGGCTCATCGACGTCACAGAATCGCCGGCACAGGGCAACGCGGCACATCGAGGTTTCGTGGTGGTGCTCGAACGCAAGAACGGTGAATGGCGCATGATGTTTCCGGTCGCAGCACGCGCCGATGCTTTTCAGACCGAGCGGCTCACCTCGATACTGGAGGCGCGGTCCACGGTGCGCTATCCGGCGACGGATGCCGCACGTTATGGTCTCGATCAACCCGTGGCCAGGCTCACGCTCGACGGTGAGACATTCATTTACGGCGCCCTCAACTCGACCACGCGCGAGCAATATGTCGCGACGCGCGAAGGTGTTTACGCCGTCCCGCTCAACTACGCCGCCGCGCTGCCGCGTAATGCCGACGTTTTGATCGCGCGCGAAGTGCTCGCCAAAACAGAGGTGCCGGTGCGCTTCGAGCTCGGCGATTTCAGCGTTTTCCTCGACGGCGGCACGTGGCGCGTGACGCCGCCAGCGGTCGAAGCGAGCGCCGACGAGCGCAGCACGTGGGTGGACCGCTGGCGGCAGGCGAGCGCCATCAACGCGCTTCGCCATGACGGACGCGCCGCAAAAGAGCACGTGAAAGTGCAGCTCGCCGATTCGAGGGCGATCGACATCGGGATTCTGCAGCGCGAACCGGAGCTCGTGCTCGTGCGCGGCGACGAAGGCGTCCAGTACCACTTTTTCGGCCGGGAAGCGAAGCGCCTTCTCCTGCCGCCGGGCACCGCGGCTGAAGCGCAAGGCGCTGCTGCTTCGGCCCCGCCAAAAGCACAGCAGCGCTGACCCATCGCGCGTAACTCCCCAGCATCAGCGTCACGCCTCAATGCCTGAGCTTCCTGAAGTCGAGACTACCCGCCGCGGGCTCGCGCCGCATCTTACGAATCAGCGCATACGCACGGCGATCGTGCGCAATCGCGCTTTGCGCGTGCCGATCCCGCGGCGGCTGCCCCAGCTGGTCGCCGACGCGACCATACGCAGCGTCACACGGCGCGGAAAGTACCTGCTCATCGGCTGCGGACGCGGCACCCTCATCGTGCATCTGGGCATGTCGGGCCGCCTGTGGCTGGTCGATGCGCGCACGCCGCCCGACAAGCACGATCACTTCGATCTCGTGCTCGAGAACGGCAACGCCGTCCGTCTGCGCGATCCCCGGCGCTTCGGACTCGTGTTGTGGCAGGCAGGCGATCCGCTGCAGCATGCGCTGCTCGCCGCGATCGGACCCGAGCCGCTATCTGACGAATTCAACGGGCGCTGGCTGTACGATGCGACGCGCACTCGCGCGGCTGCGATCAAGCTCGTCCTGATGGACAGTCACGTCGTTGCCGGCGTGGGGAATATCTATGCGAGCGAAGCGTTGTTTCGCGCGCGCATCAACCCGAAAACGCCGGCCCGCCGCGTCAGCCGCGCGCGTTACGACCTGCTGGCAGAAAAAATCCGCGAAACGCTCGAGGCCGCAATTCGCGCGGGCGGCAGCACGCTCCGCGATTACGTTGGAGGCGACGGTCAGGCCGGTTATTTTCAGGACGAGCACCTGGTGTACGGGCGCGCGGGCGAAGCGTGCTACAGCTGCGGGGGTACCGTGCGGGAACTGCGGCAAGGCCAGCGTGCCACGTTTTACTGCCCGCGGTGTCAGCTGCGCTGACGCGGGCATGCCCCAATAGACTAGCTCCTCCCCCTACCCCTCCTCAACGTCGAGGAGGGTCCTCGCGGACCCGCGGGGGATAGTACTAGCTCCTTCCCCTACCCCTCCTCAACGTCGAGGAGGGGAGTAACCGACGCATTTGCATAGGCTACACGCGACGCACAACGGCGGTGGCTACGCTGCTTTGGCGGCGGTGAGGCGCAGGTACTTTTCGTACAGCTGCTCGTGCGTCTCGACGAAGTCGGGATCGAGCGGGATGCAGTCGACGGGGCAGACCTTGCGGCATTGCGGCTCGTCATGGTGCCCGACGCATTCGGTGCACTTCAGCGGATCGATCTCGTAGATTTCCTCACCGGCGAAAATCGCGTCGTTGGGACACTCCGGCTCGCACACGTCGCAGTTGATGCATTGGTCGGTGATGATCAGAGCCATGAAGGACCTCTCGATCCTGCGTCACGGCCATGCCGATGCTCGTCTATGCACACGCTCCGCATCATTTGCCGCCCAACTGCTTGATTTTGACTTTCAGACGATCGCGCACATGTTTCGGTACGAACTTGGAAGTGTCCCCGCCCAGCACTGAAATTTCGCGCACGATCGTGGCCGAGATGAACATGAACTGCTCGCCGGGCGTAAGAAACAGCGTTTCGACATCGGGATACATCCCGCGGTTCATTCCGGCGAGCTGAAACTCGTATTCGAAGTCCGAAACCGCGCGCAAACCCCGAACCACCACGCGAGCGCCCTGTTCCTGCGCGAATTTCATGAGCAGTCCGGAGAACCCCATGACTTCCACGTTCTTCAGATCCTTCAGTACTTCGCGCGCCATGGCGACACGTTCGTCGAGCGAAAAAAACGGATGCTTGGCGCGGCTGTCGGCCACCGCGATGATCAAGCGATCGAACAGGCGGGAGGCGCGGCGCGCGAGGTCTTCGTGGCCGAGGGTGATGGGATCGAACGTGCCGGGGTACACCGCGCTCTGTTTCACTCAGGAAGTCCTAAATCGTTCGTTTGACCAGCTGAAAAAAAACCTGGCTCGCGCGGCCTTCCCTGTGTACTTCCCATCCGTACGGCCACTCCAGCCGCGCGCCCGATTCGCAATAAACACACGCACGGGCCGCCATGCGCGGCGGCAGCACAGCAATGAGGTCGCGCCAGTAGCCGGCAGAGTACGGAGGGTCGAGAAAAATGACATCGTACTGGCCGTGCTCGCCGCGCATGAATTCTAGCGCATCGGCTCGCACGAGTTCCACTGCGTGCGCTGCGAGGACGGTGCGGTTCACCTCGAGGGCACTGAAGGCCGTGCGGTCGCGCTCCACCATGACGACGCGCGATGCGCCGCGCGATGCTGCTTCGAAGCCCAGCGCCCCGCTGCCCGCGAAGAGATCGAGGCACACGAGGCCGGTCAGGTCCTGACCGAGCCAGTTGAAAAGCGTTTCGCGCACGCGATCAGGCGTGGGCCGGACTTCGGGGCGCGGAGGAAATCGTATGCGGCGGCTGCGCCATGTCCCGCCGATGATGCGCACTTCATTGCGCGGCGCACGCGAGCGTCCTTGAGCGTGAGCCGCACGCACGTGCTAGCGCTCCGTTTGCGAGACGCGCTCGTCGGCCTGACCGACCACGACGGTGACCATACGCTCCGGGTGAACGCGCAGCTGAAACGCGCTCTTCACTTGATCGACCGTAACGCGGTCGACGTTTTTCACGAAATCCTCGAGGTACGTGAGAGGCAGAGCATAGAAACCGATCAGCCCGAGGTACTCGTGGATTTTGCGGTTGCTGTCGATGCGCAGCGGGAAACCGCCGATGATGTTTTTCTTGGCTGCCGCAAGCTCTTTCGCGGTGGGGCCCTGGGCGACGAAATCGGCGAGGACTTTGCGTGACACGTCCAGCGCTTCGCGCGCCTGCTCGCCTTTGGTCTGCATACCGATCACGAACGGCCCTTCGCGCAACAATGGCGTGAAATAGCTGTACGCCGAATACGCGAGCCCCCGCTTCGTGCGCACCTCCTCCGTCATGCGCGACTGAAAGCCGCCGCCGCCCAGCACGTGATTGCCGACGAAGAGGGCGAAATAGTCCGGATCCTCGCGGCGCATGCCGGGCGCGCCGATAAGTATGTGACTCTGCGTCGCCGGATGTGCGATCCAGCGCACGCTTGGAGCAGTCACTTCCCCTACCGCTGGAAGCATCGGCGCCGCGCCGTCTGCCGACGGTAATTTCGCCGTCAACGCTTCGGCAATAGCCGCGGCCTGTTCACGCGTGACATCCCCGGTGAGCGCAACCACCGCACGCTCGGCGATGTAATGCCGTCTATGGAACTGCACCAGGTCATCACGATCCAGTCTGGTAACGGTGTCGATCTCACCCGATCTGCGCAGCCCGTACGGATGAGACGGGTACAACATGCGGTTGAATGTGCGCGAAGCGATGGTGTCCGGCTTCGTATCGGCTTCCTTGAGCCCCGCGATCAACCGCACTTTCTCGCGTTCAAGTATGGATGCATCGAATTGCGGCTGCGCAAGCACGAGCGCGAAGATTTCCAGTGCGCGCGTACGCTCTTCGCTGCTCGACAGTGTGCGCAAACCGAGGCCCGCACGGTCCGCGTCGAAGCGTCCATTCAGATCGGCGCCGATGTCCGCAAGCTTGCGCGCGATCTCGTCTTCGTTCATGCCGACGGCGCCCAGCCGCAGCAGGCGATTGGTCATGTTCGCAGCACCCGATTTCTGCGGCGCATCGAACGCGGCACCCCCCGGAAATTCGACGCTCACATCGACCATCGGCAAGTCGTGATTCTCGACGAAATAAACGCGCGCCCCGCGTGCGGTCTGCCAATGCTGGATCGGGAGCAGCGCGTGCGCAGCCTGCGCGAGCACAACCAACGCAAGGACAGCCAGCAGACGCAGCGCGGGCTTATTCATGGCGCACACCCGCGGGCGGGGCACTGGAAGGCTTGGCTGCGAGCGGCTGCGGATCGAGATAAGCCACGGTGAGGCCGTCGTCGACCAGGTATTTCTTCGCCACTGCCTGCACCTGCTCGGAGGTGACAAGTTTCAGCTTCTCCACGTACAAGTCGATGAACGAGACGGGCAGGCCGATCATGTCGAGACTGCCGATCTGCCGCGCCTGAAAAAACATCGAATCGCGCTCGTAGACGCGAGAAGCGACCGCTTGGGCCTTCACGCGCTGCAACTCGTCTGCGGTGACGCCATCGGAGACAATTTTCTGAATTTCGCGCCGCAAAGCCTGCTCGACCTCCTGCACTTTCCGGCCGGAGGTCGGAGTGCCGCTCAGATAGAACATGCCGGGGCCGCGCCCGAGTCCGTCGTAACTCGCGTCGGCTGAAGAGGCCACGCGCTCGGTACGCACGAGCGTGCGGCTGAAGCGCGCTGCGTCGCTGCCGTCGAGGACGTTCGCGAGCATTTCGAGCGCATACGGTTCCCATTCGTTCTGCGGATCGCGCAGCGGGGGCGCTCGATACGCCATGAGCACGTAAGGCAACTCAGCGGGAGCACGCACGGTAAGCTGTTGAGGACCCAGCTGCAACGGCTCATCGGTGATTTTCCGTGTCGGTAGCGTCTTCTGCTTGAGTGGTCCGAAGTGCTGCGAGGCGAGCTTGTAAACCTCCTCGGCGGAAACGTCGCCGACCACGACGAGAGTTGCGTTGTTCGGTGCGTACCAGCGTTGGTAAAACGCCTGCGCATCGTGCACCGTCATGTTCTCGAGATCGCTCATCCACCCCACCGTCGGGATGCGATAGGGGTGCGCTTTGAAGACGGTGGCGTTCAGCTGCTCGAAAACCAGTGAGCGCGGTCTGTCGTCCGTGCGCCAGCGCCGCTCTTCCATGACCACGCGAATCTCCTTCTGGAAATCTTCCGGCGTCAGGACGATATTCGTCATGCGGTCGGACTCGAGCTTCATCGCAAGTCCCAGCTGCGACTTGTGCAGCATCTGGTAGTAGCCGGTGTAGTCGCGGCTCGTGAACGCATTGTCGCGCCCGCCGGCCTCGGCGATGATGCGCGAGAATTCGCCCGCAGGAACGGCTTTCGTGCCTTTGAACATCATGTGCTCGAGCACGTGCGCAACCCCGGTCGTGCCGTTCACTTCGTCGATGCTGCCCACCCGGTACCAGACCATGGACACGACGACGGGCGCACGGCGGTCGGTCTTCACCAGAATTTTCAAGCCGTTCGGCAGTACGCTTTCGGTGATCGCTGTGCTCGCCGGCGCGGCCGCATGCGCGGAAGCCGCCAAGGCCAGCGCGAGCGTCAGAACGACAGACATGAGAAACCGCGACACGCGAGATTGAGGAGGCATTCCGGAATGGGTCCGCTGCAGGTGGAGTAGAATTGTAACTAAATCCGCGGGCGCGCCTGCCGCTGGCCGCGGCGCAACTTCCTTCCGCTTTTCAGACTACGACTCCCATGTTTAGTTTCCTCAAGCCGAAGCCTCGTCCGGAGCCGGAACAAGCGGCCGCGGAAGACAGCGGCTGGTTCTCGCGGCTCAAGGAGGGGCTCAGCAAGACTCGGCGCGAGTTCGGCGGACGCCTCGTCGGAGTCTTCGGGGTTGGGCGTACGATCGATGCCGCCTTTTACGATGAGCTCGAAACAGTCCTCCTCACTTCTGATGTCGGCGTCGCGGCGACCGAATTTCTGATCGACAACCTGCGCGGCCGCGCGTCGCGTGAAGGTTATACCGAAGCGGCGCAGTTGAAGGAAGCGCTCGCCGAGCTGCTGATGGAAGAGCTCCGAGCGCTCTCGCAGCCGCTCGACGTATCGACACACACGCCGTTCGTGATCATGCTCGCGGGCGTAAACGGCTCAGGCAAGACAACGTCGATCGGCAAGCTTGCGCACTTCTACCTCAAGCAGGGGAAGAAAGTACTGCTCGCCGCCGGCGACACGTTTCGGGCGGCGGCGCGTGAACAGTTGATTGCGTGGGGCGAGCGCAATAACGTCGCGGTGATCGCACCGCAGTCCGGTGACGCCGCTGCAGTCATTTTCGACGCGATCAATGCGGCACGTGCGCGCGGCATCGACGTGGTGCTGGCCGACACCGCCGGGCGGCTCCCGACACAGCTGCACCTGATGGAAGAAATCAGAAAAGTGAAACGGGTGATCGGCAAGGCGCTGCCGGGGGCGCCGCATGAAGTCCTGCTCGTGCTGGATGCGAACACCGGACAGAACGCGCTCGCCCAGGTGCAGGCGTTCGACCAGGCACTTGGCGTGACCGGACTGATCATGACGAAGCTGGATGGGACCGCCAAAGGCGGCGTCATCGCCGCCATCGCCCACACGCGCGCACAGGACCGGCCCGGGCAGCCGATCCCGCTGCGCTTCATTGGAGTCGGAGAAGGCCTGGACGATCTGCGGCCTTTCGACGCCGAGGATTTCGTGGCGGCGCTGCTCGGGGACGAATGACCTGCTGCGCCGCGAGCGGGGGTCTGCGACAGATGTGAGCGCCTACTATCACCCCGTACTGGCTCGATGCAACCTCTTCCAGATCAGGCTTCAAGCCATTGATCCAGTGTAACTTCGCTGATTCAGATGCAGGAACTTTAGGGCTCTCTGGCACTCATATAACGAGAGTGCTAGACTTTGTAAAAACTTGGGGACTACGCCGATGACCGCATACGCATTGCCCATTCCGGCTGCCGCCAGCCTGGATAGCTATATCCAGACCGTCAACAGCTTTCCGCTCCTCACGCAGGACCAGGAAACGTCGTTGGCGCGGCGGCTGCGCGACCACGACGACCTCGAGGCGGCGCGTGAGCTGGTGCTCTCGCATTTGCGCGTGGTGGTGGCGATCGCCCGCGGCTACATGGGATACGGCCTGAACCAGGCGGACCTGATTCAGGAAGGCAATATCGGCCTCATGAAGGCCGTGAAGCGCTTCGACCCGGAGCGCGGCGTGCGGCTGGTGTCTTTCGCGGTGCATTGGATCCGCGCCGAAATGCACGAGTTCATCCTGCGCAACTGGCGCATCGTCAAAGTCGCGACGACCAAAGCGCAGCGCAAGCTCTTTTTCAACTTGCGCAGCCTGAAGAGCGGTCTCGGGACGATGGGGCTCTCGGACGCGAAGAAAATCGCGAAGCAGCTGGGCGTCAAGACCGAGGAAGTCGTCGAAATGGAAACGCGGCTCTCGGGTCAGGACGTATCGCTCGAGCCCGTCAGCGATAACGACGACGAGACTGCCTATGCGCCGATCGCTTATCTGGCTTCAGACGACGTGGAACCCGCCCTGCGCATGGAAGAGGAACAAACGGCGCAACGGCGGGGTGCCGGGCTCGAACAGGCGCTGGCGGGGCTCGACGGGCGCAGCCGCCGCATCATCGAGGCGCGCTGGTTGACCGAGGGCCGGTCCTCGACACTGCACGAGCTTGCCGCTGAGTTCGGCGTGTCTGCCGAGCGCATACGTCAGATCGAGAGCAAAGCATTGAGCAAGATGAAAGGCATGGTGGCAGAAGCCGCCTGAAGTCGAACTTCCAAATAAATCCCGGTGCCGCAAGGGCCGGGATTTTTTTCATCCCGCGAGCCGCGTTATGCCGGCTCCTCGGCAAGCAGCAGCCGGATGTCGTGCAGCAACGGCTTGGCGCCCGCGCCGTACTGAGCGAAAAGCCTCAGACGTCCCGCCTTATCGAACACGAACGTTCCCGCGGAATGATCCAGCGTGTAGCTTCCGCCCGGCTGTTGCTGCTTCTGGAAGTACACCTTGAACTCTTTGGCGGTGCGCATGGTTTCGTCGGCGGTGCCATAGAGCCCAAGAAACGACGCGGCGAAGGCGGGGACGTACTTACGCAGCACTTCAGGCGTGTCGCGTTCGGGATCGACGGTAATGAACAGCACCTGCAGGCGATTCCCATCGGCGCCGAGGTCGCGCACCACACTCGCGAGCTCTGTCATCGTCGTCGGGCACGCTTCCGGGCAGTGGGTGAAGCCGAAGAAAACGACGACCACCTTGCCCTTGAAGTCCGCAAGCGTGCGCCGGACGCCGTTATGATCGGTGAGCTCGAGGACCTTCCCGAACTTGGCGCCGGTCACGTCGGTCAGCTGAAATTGCGGCGCCTCTCGCTTGCCGCACGCAACGACCAGCGCCGCGAGCAGCGCGAGAACCGGCAGAAGTCTCATCGATCCCAAGCGCCGGCGGCTAAACGCCAAGGCGCAGATAGTGATCGACCAGGAGGGCCGCAAAGAGCACTGCGAGATAAGTGATCGAATACCGAAACGTGCGCCGCGCGAGCGCATCGCTGTAGCTGCAATAGATGCGGATTGCGTAGGACAGGAAGACCGCGCCGAGCACAACGGCAGCCGCAAGGTAGATGGCACCGCTCATGCGTACCACGAACGGCAGGAGCGAGCAGGCGCACAGTATTACGGTATAGAGCAGCACGTGCAGGCGCGTGAACTTGTCACCATGCGTCACGGGCAGCATGGGCACGCCGGCTTTGGCGTATTCATGCTTGCGATACAGCGCCAGCGCCCAGAAATGCGGCGGCGTCCACGCAAAAATAATCAGGAACAGCGTCAGCGCGTCTGCGCTCACTTCGCCGGTGACCGCGGCCCAGCCGAGCACGGGCGGCATCGCGCCCGATGCGCCCCCGATCACGATGTTCTGCGGCGTCATCGGTTTCAGCACGACGGTGTAGATCACGGCGTACCCGACGAACGTCGCTGCGGTAAGCCACATCGTAAGCGGATTCGCCCACTTGTACAGCACCGCCAGGCCAATTCCGCCGATGACTCCGGCGAAAACCAGAGTCTCCCAGGACGTGAGCTGCCCGCGCGGCAGAGGTCGCCGGCTGGTGCGCGTCATGATGGCGTCGATTTTCTGCTCGACGAGACAATTCATCGCGGCTGCCGCGCCGGCCACCAAAGCAATACCGAGCGTTCCCGCAAGCAACGGCTGCAACGGCACTGCGCCCGGAACCGCCAGGAACATGCCGATCACCGCCGTAAACACGATGAGCGACACCACGCGCGGTTTGGTGAGCTGATAGAACTGATAGACGCGGGCGCTGAAAGGCTGCCCGGCAACGGTGGGAAACATCAGGATGAAGGCTTAACGCGTAACGGCGAAGTTTATCATCACCAGAGTGACCAGCAAACACGCGGCCACGGCATTATGCGCGACCGCCACTGCGAGCGGCAGACCCGCGAGGATATTCGCGATGCCGAGCGCGACCTGCCCCGCGATGAGAACCGCGAGTGCGGCACCCATCGGCGCCAAGCCGCGCATGCGCATGAGAACCAATGCGAGCGATCCCGCATAAAGCACGGTAACCAACGCACCGATGCGATGAGTCCAGTGGACCGCGACGAGCGCTTCGTATGCGAGGTGTGTGCCTGCGGCCGTTCTGCCGAGCTCGCGCACGAGCTGAAACCCGTGAACGAAATCCATGTTGGGGAGCCATGCGCCGTGGCATTTCGGGAAATCGATGCACGCGAGCGCGGCGTAATTGCTCGATACCCAGCCACCGAGCGCTATTTGAACAGCCACGATCGCAAGCCCCGCTGCGGCCCACGGCCCCACGCGCCGCCTATAGGTTTGGTCGAATGCACGCGGCCACTCGAGCTCACGCAGCGCGAGCCACGCCAGAGCCGCGAGCGTTGCCATTCCGCCCAGCAAGTGCAGCGTGACGATGACCGGCTTTAAGAGCAGCGTGACCGTCCACATGCCAAGTGCCGCCTGTACGATCACCAGCGCCAGCAGCGCGCACGGCAGAAGGTGCCGCGCGTGCGTCCGTCGATTGCGCCATGCGAGCACCGCGATCGCAAGTATCGCCAACCCAAGCGTGCCCGCGAGATAACGGTGAAACATTTCCTTCCATGCTTTGCGCAGCGACACGGGACCGTGCTCGCCACCTTGCGACGCAACGGCCCGCGCGATTTCCTCCGCGGCATGCTCCGGACTGATGGCGCCGTAACAGCCGGGCCAGTCGGGACAGCCGAGGCCCGCATCCATCAGGCGCACGTAAGCCCCCACTACGACGACCACGAATGCGAGACACGTCGCGCCCAGCACGAGCGCGCGGTACCAGCGTGTCATTTCCATTTCGAATGCCGCAGGAGCCGCGACAAGTCCTTCAGCATGCGCCGCGGGTCGGGATCGGCAGGAAAGCGCATCATGAGGTTCGCGAGCGGATCGATGACATAGATGTGATCGGTCGGTGATCCAGGTGCGGGCAAGGCTTTTACGAGTTCTCCCGTACGCGCGCGCAGCACGTGCAATCCGGGATGCGCCTCGATGAGGTGTGGGTCGGGTACACCGCTGTCAGTCAATATCCATACGCGTTCGATGCGTTCGCTCTCCTTCGCCTGCGCAAGGCGCACCTGTCTCATGTAAACGAGCTTGGTGCGGCAACGCTCGTCGCAGACCGCGCTGTCCACCGTCAGTAATATCCACTCGCCTTTCAAGTCGGAGAAGCGGAACGCACGGCCGTCGGGTCGCTCCAGGCCCGCATCGGGCAAGGGTCGTGGCTCGAGCAGCGTACCGTAATTGACGTGCCCGCTCGGCCGCCAGAAGTAGTACGCAATATAGGAGGCCAAAACAGGCGCCGCGCAAACCGCGACGAGCAGCCACAGCGTGCGCCGGCTACGACGCGCGCGACCGTCGACGTTTAAAGTGCGTGACGACATAGAAGACGAAAAGGGTGAAAGCCAGCGCAAACCACTGGAATGCGTACCCGTAATGTTTGTCGATCCCGAAATCGGGCGCGTCCCACTCGCGCACGAGGCCGTCGTCGAGCGCACTGTCCTGTCTCAATACGAACGGATGCACGCGCAGCGGCATCGCGCGGCGATAGCGTTCGATCGTCAGGTTCTGCCAGATCTGCCCTTCGATCACCGCGCTCGAGAGCTCGAGTATGCGCTGGCCCGGAACGACCGCGATCCCCGTTACGCCCACCTGCTCGCGCGGCGTGCGCACTTGCGGCAGCTCACCGCGGTGCGCCGGTGCCGCGATCCAGCCGCGATTCACGAGCACATAGCTGTCGCTGCCTTCGATCCTGAGCGGCATCACCACGTGATAGCCCGGCACGCCGCGGCGTATGCGGTTGTCGATATAAACGGCATGGCGCGGTTCGAATACACCGCGCGTTTCGATGCGCCGCAATTCAACGTCGGCTGCGGCGAGCTCAGCTGGCCCTACATGCACGGGAGGCTGCGCTGCCGCGGCTTCGAAGCGCGCGCTCAACTCGCGCTTCTCGGCGCCGCGTCCGAGCTGCCAGGTCCCGAGCGCAATCGCAGCCGCAATACCGATGATCGCAGCAAGCGTGGGCCACAGCGCACGACGCGCATCAGGGGCCATAGCTGGCAGGCGCCACATCGCTTCTATAAACTCGATGCATGCGCGTTGTCGTCTTCATATTCATAGGGTTCATACTGGCAAGCCTTTTTTCAGCGCTGTACTTTCTGCTGAAGGACAAAGGCCAGTCTCAGCGCACGGTAAAAGCGCTCACGGTGCGTATCGTGCTCTCGATCGTTCTTTTCGTGCTGCTGATGCTCAGCTTTCATTTCGGCTTCATCACCAACCGCTTGTAAAAAAAACGCCGCACTCCCGTGCGGCGCTCTCTCCCTACTGACCGGGACCCCCCTATTGTTTTGAGCCTTTATTGTTGCTGATTGTTGTTGAAGTTTTATTTAGCGGCTTATAGCCAGTAGACAAAGATGAACAGTCCGAGCCACACAACGTCGACAAAGTGCCAGTACCACGCGACGCCCTCGAAACCGAAGTGATGCTCCGGCCGGAAGTGGCCGGCAACGCTGCGAAACAGGATGACGATCAGCATGATCGTCCCGACGGTTACGTGAAATCCGTGAAAACCCGTCAGCATGAAGAATGTGGCGCCGTAAGCGCCCATCGTGAGCTTCAGGTTGAGCTCGCTGTAGGCGTGGATGTACTCGTAGGCCTGGAAGCTTATGAACAGTATCCCGAGAATCACCGTCAGCGCGAGACCCCAGATCAGCTGTGAGCGGTTGTTCTTGAGCAGACCCCAGTGCGCCCACGTGACCGTGCCGCCCGACGTGAGCAGGATCAGCGTATTGAGCGCTGGAATTCCCCATGCTTCCATCGGCGTGAACTGGTCGCTGATGCCGGGACCGGAGACGGGCCATGTCGGCTTGAATCCCGGCCAAATGAGTTGCTGGCTTTCGAGGTGACCCAGATCGGGTACCGATATGACGCGCATGTAGAAAAGCGCACCGAAGAAGGCGCCGAAGAACATGACTTCCGAAAAGATGAACCAGCTCATGCCCCAGCGAAAAGACGTGTCGACCTGCTTGTTGTACTGACCGCCTTCGGACTCGTGGGCGACGGTCGTGAACCAGCCTGCGATCATGTAGAACAGAATCGCGAATCCGACGATCACAAGGTATTTGCCCCATCCGACGCCGTTGAACCAGGAGGCGGCGCCCAGGGCCATCGAGAGCAGCGCGCAAGAGCCCATGATCGGCCAGGTCGATGGCTGGGGCACGTAATAGCGTGTGGATTGGCTCAGCATGTTGCGTATTCTCCCCTCTAAAGTCAGCTCGTCACGAAATGCACGAGCACGACGAGGCTCAGCACTAATAAGATGGCACCAAGGATGCCGGCGATGATGACGTGACTCAGCTTCAGCGTCACGGCGTCTTTTTCGTGCGCCGCGCGCTTGCGTATCCCTAAGAACGACCAGAACACCGCCCGCGCCACGTCGAGCGGGCCTGCATTCCGGGATTGCGGCGCCTCGGTCGCCCGCGGCTCTTGTGCCGGCTCGGTCATCAGGTTCATCCCGCGCCCCCGGCCCTGCCTTCGACCTGGAAGAACGTATAGGAGAGCGTGACGGTGCTCACGTCGTCGGGCAGCGTTTTTTCGATCACGAACACGACCGGCATGCGGCGGACTTCGCCGGGCTGCAGCGTTTGCTGCGTGAAGCAGAAGCAATCGAGCTTCTTGAAATAGCGTCCGGCAATCTGCGGCCCATAGCTCGGTATCGCCTGTCCGGTGATCGGCCGGTCGGAGTGGTTGCGCACTTCGAACGTGACGTTGACCAGCTCTCCCGGATGGAAGCGCACGCTTTTTTCGAGCGGCCGGAACGTCCACGGCAGATCGTTGCGCAGATTGGTATCGAGCTCGACCGTCAGCCAGCGCCCGGAGTCGACCTGGGAGTTGGTGACCGCTTCCGCTTTCGCGATCGTGTTGAGCCCCGCCACTTCGCAGATCTTCTTGTAGAACGGCACCAGCGCGAAGCCGAAGCCGAACATGACGCACGCGACAATGAGGAGCTTCCTCAACATCACGTTGTTGGCGTGTGCCTGACTCACCATAGCCAATGCCGCACCACGACACCGATGAAGAATACGATGGCGATCGACAGCAACACGAGAGCGGTCTTCAGCCTACTGTCCAACGCGTGCTCCATCGCGCTTGCCGGTTGCGCCTTACTTCACCACCGGCGGCGTTTCAAACGTGTGATAAGGAGCCGGGGACGGCACCGTCCATTCCAGCCCTTGTGCGCCTTCCCACGATTTGTCGGCGGCTTTCTCGCCGCTGCGGATGCAGGTCACGACGATATACAGGAACAGAAGCTGCGAGAGGCCGAAACCGAAAGCACCAACCGTCGAAAGCGCGTTGAAGTCCGCGAATTGCAGCGAGTAATCGGGTATGCGGCGCGGCATGCCGGCGAGACCGGTGAAGTGCATCGGGAAGAACGTCACGTTGAAGAAGACCATCGTGAGCCAGAAATGGATCTGGCCGAGCTTCTCGTTGTACAGGTGGCCGGTCCACTTCGGGATCCAGTAATAGATGCCGCCGAAGATCGCGAAGAGCGAGCCCGCGACCAGCACGTAGTGAAAATGCGCCACGACGTAATAGGTGTCCTGGAGCTGGATGTCCACCGGCGTGATCGCCAGCACGAGCCCGGTGAAACCGCCCATCGAGAACACGAAGACGAAACCGATCGCGAACAGCATCGGCGCTTCGAACGTGAGCGAGCCTTTCCACATCGTCGCGATCCAGTTGAACACTTTCACGCCCGTGGGCACGGCGATCAGCATCGTAGCGTACATGAAGAACAGCTGGCTCGCGGCCGGCATGCCGACCGTGAACATATGATGAGCCCAAACGATGAACGAGAGTATCGCGATCGACGAGGTCGCATACACCATCGACGAGTAGCCGAAGAGCGGCTTCCTGGAAAACGTCGGGATGATCTGCGACACGATTCCGAACGCGGGAAGAATCATGATGTAGACCTCGGGGTGGCCAAAGAACCAGAAGATGTGCTGGAACATCACCGGGTCGCCGCCGCCGGCGGCGTTAAAGAAGTTGGTGCCGAAGTGGCGGTCGGTGAGCAGCATCGTGACCGCTCCGGCGAGCACGGGCATCACGGCGATCAGCAGGTAAGCCGTGATGAGCCACGTCCAGACGAAGAGCGGCATTTTCATGAGCGTCATGCCGGGCGCGCGCATGTTGAGGATCGTCGTCGCGATGTTGATCGAGCCCATGATCGACGAGGCGCCCATGATGTGCAGGGCGAAGATCGCGAGGTCCATGCCGGGACCCATCTGGGTGGAAAGCGGCGCGTAAATCGTCCAGCCGGCAGCCGTGGCGCCACCGGGAACGAAGAACGAGACCACGAGCAGGGTCGCGGCGGGCGGAAGCAGCCAGAAGCTCCAGTTGTTCATCCGCGCGAAAGCCATGTCGGGCGCGCCGATCATGAGCGGAACCTGCCAGTTCGCAAAGCCGACGAACGCGGGCATGATCGCGCCGAAAACCATGATGAGCCCGTGCATCGTGGTGAGCTGGTTGAAGAAATGCGGCTCCCACAGCTGCAGGCCGGGCTGGAAGAGTTCCGCTCGCAGCATCAGCGCAAGCGTTCCGCCGACGATGAACATCGAGAAGCTGAACCACAGATACAGCGTGCCGATGTCTTTGTGATTGGTCGTCGTGACCCAGCGCATGAATCCGGTCGGGTGGTGCGCGTGTTCGCCCTGACCGTGATCGTGACCGTGTGCGGCTTCCATGTGGATCTCCTGAATACCCTGGTTATTTGCGTGCGGCTTTGACGTCCGCGGGAGCGACCATGTCGCCGGTCTTGTTGGCCCATGAGTTGCGCTCGAAGGTGATGACCGAGGCGATCTCCAAGTCGCTCAAGTGTTTGAAAGGCGCCATTGCCGTACCGGGCTTGCCATTCAGCACCATGTCCAGGTGCGCGGCCTTGTCACCGCCTGCGATCTTGGAGCCCGACAGTGCCGGGAACGTATTCGGCAGACCCATGCCGTTCGCCTGGTGACACGCGACGCAGTTCGCCGCATACACTTTTTCACCCTGTGCTTTGAGCTCGTCGAGCGTCCACTGCTTGGCGGGATCGAGAGCGACTGCCTGGGCCGTGCTTTTCTTTTTCTGCTCGCCGATCCACGCTGCGTATTTTTCCGGCTCGACGACTTCGACGACGATGGGCATGAAGCCGTGGTCCTTGCCGCAGAGCTCCGCGCACTGCCCGCGATAGACGCCGACCTTGTCGGCCCTGAACCAGGTATCGCGCACGAAACCGGGAATAGCGTCCTGCTTCACGCCCAGCGCCGGCACCCACCAGGCGTGTATGACGTCGTTCGCGGTCACGATGATTCGCACTTTCTTGCCGACCGGCACGATGACGGCATTGTCGACTTCGAGCAGATAGTTGGGGTTCTTGTTGCGCGCTTCGACGTTGTGGCCGTCGATCTGATCGCGCGGCGTCGCGAGGTTGCTGTAGAAGCTGACACCTTCCTGCAGATAGTCGTAGCCCCACTTCCACTGGTAGCCCGTCGCTTTGATGGTGATATCGGGGCTCGACGTGTCCTTCATCGCAATGATCGTCTTGGTCGCCGGATATGCCATGCCGATCAGAATAATGAAGGGAATGATCGTCCAGATGATCTCCACGGTCGTATTTTCGTGAAACTGCTGGGCCTCGTGCCCGATCGATTTACGATGCTTGATGATCGCAATCGTCATCACGCCGAACACGAGCACGAATATCGCGAAAATGATCCACATGATCAGCGTATGCAGATCGTAGATCTGGGTCGCGATCATCGATTGCGGCGGCTGGAGGTTGTACTGATTGGCCGACGCAGCTCCCGCGCCCGCCACCAGCGCTGCCGCGGCGGTCGCCGCAGCCGCAAACGTGCTCCCCAACTTGCTGGTCATGCTTTCCTCACCTGTGAGTTTGGTTCGTTGCAGGCGCTTCAGGCGCGCAGCTCGCGTCGGAGCTCGCGCGCCATGTTCAGGCGCTCCTCGACGCATAAGTGACGCCCGACTTCGATCTCGCGGCCGTGGGAGCGCAGCGCAAGGCGGCTGCCGTCCGGCTCGCACACGATTTGCGCCCAATGCCGATTGAGCTCGAGATGTGTGAGATGTGTTCCTTCGTGCACTTCGATTGCGACCTCGGAGCCTCTGATCGTGATGCGCTCGTAATCGGCGGCGTGATATTCCATGTAGCGGAACGCAAAATAAAGCACCGCCATTTCCAATCCGGCGAACGGCAGGATCGGCCATGCGCCCAATATCAAGGAAAACCCGGCTGCGATGCCGAGCGAAACAGCCAGAATGAAACCAAAGACCAGCAACCGCCCGGAGGAGGAAAGAGAGTTATTGCGGCGCGCGATGTAAACGTACTCGGCCGCTTCCCCTCCGGCGACGCCATTCATCCGAGCATCCCCAGTCGCACGCGCACTATAAAACCCGCGAAATTTATCACGCCGGGCAGACGGTGGCAAACGCACTGCCGCTCGTTGCACGCATGAAACGGACTGCCGGATGCGTGTAGGCCATCACCGCACTTGCACCCCGATCAAAACATCGGTCGCAAGCAGCGCCGCCGCTTGCGTCAATCCGATGCCCGCTGCATGGGGAATGCGTCCGAGGAGCGGAGCCGCAAGCCGTTCTTCGAGCGCTTGTACGCTTTCGTCTGCGCAGATCATGTCGGGATCGATGTGATTCGCGACCCAACCTGCAAACGTCAAGCCGGCTCTCTCGATCGCAGCCGCCGTGAGCAACGCATGGTTGATGCAGCCCAGGCGTATGCCGACGACGAGCACGACCGGTATGCGCAGCTGTGCTGCGAGATCTGCGGTATCGAATCCGGGGCCGAGCGGCACGCGAAAGCCGCCGGCGCCTTCGACGACGACGTAATCGGCAAGCACCGTGAGCTGCGCATAAGCGCGTTTCAGACGTTCGAGCTCGATCATGACGCCCGCTTGTGCAGCAGCGACGTGCGGCGCGATCGGCGCAGCTAAGCAGTAGGGATTGACGAGATGATCCGGCGCCGCGAGATTACCGGCCGCCTTCAGCGCGCTCACATCGTCATTTACGAGCTGCCCACTTCTAAGGCTGGCACCCGCGGCGACCGGTTTCATACCGATGACTCTCAAGCCGCGCTCGGCCAACGCATGCAGCAGCGCACACGCGACGAGGGTTTTGCCCACGCCGGTGTCGGTGCCGGTAACGAAGAAACCGCTCATGGCCGCGCTTTGATGTCGATCACGCGGCGGCCGGTGGGACTCATGCGCGGCTGCGGTTTCCACGCGTGACCGTAAACGACTTCGAACGTGGCCGGCAGCCTGCCATCGACGCGCAAGAGCTCGTATTTGCGCTCGACCGTGCGCAGCAGCGATTTGCCGGACAGAGCGCCGGGCCTGCCGCGCGTCACGTTGTGCGCGCCGATCGATTTCAGATCGCGCATGAGCGCGCGCGCATCGGCGTAGGTGAGCGTGAACGGTTCCATGTCCATGACGGGATCGGCGAACCCGCGCTCGATCAGCATGTCGCCGATGTCGTGCATGTCCGCAAAGCGGTTCACGTGCGTGCGCCCGTCCGTGTCTTCATAGGCGGCGCGCAACTCTTTGAGAGTATCGGGGCCGAACGTACTGAACATGAGAAGGCCCCCGGGCGCCAGCACGCGCTGCATCTCGCCGAATGTGTGCGGCAGATCGTTCACCCACTGCAGCGCGAGATTGCACCACACGAGATCGACGCATTCGCTCGCGAGCGGCAGACGCTCCAGATCCGCGCATAGCAGGTAGAGCGGCTTGCGCATGCCCGGAATGCTTTTCCACCACGGCAAGCGTGCACGCGCGTTGACGAGCATCGCGAGCGCAATGTCGAGTGCGATGATGGGAACGCCCGGAAAGCGCGACGTGAGCCTCGCCAGCGCATTGCCGGTGCCGCTGCCGGCGTCGAGTATCGCGCGCGGCTCGAGATTGATATAGCCGAGCCGTTCCAGCATGCGCCCGCATACTTCGTGCTGGAGCACGGCCGCCGCATCGTAGGTCCGCGCCGCCCGCTCGAACGAGCGCCTCACCTCGCGCTTGTCGATTTGCAGCGCGTCGCTCATCCGAAAAATTCCTGCATCAAACGTCCGGTCTGTCCGGGTTCGGAAACGCATAGCGCGTGGCCCGCCCCGCGCACTGACACGAGACGACCGCGCGGCAGCGCACGGTTGAGATACTCCGCCGCCTCAACCGGCACCAGCATATCGTGCTCACCGTGCATCACCAGCACTTCCTGTTCAATTGCCGCGAGATCGCTGCGCAAGTCTGTAACCCGTAGCACGTTCAAGCTTTCATTCAATGTTTCTGCGCTCGGTTCAGCACAACGCTCGAGCGACGCGCGCAGTTGCTGCGCGACGTATTTCGCCTTTGCGTCCCCCTGGGCTTGCAAAGATATGAAACGCCTCACGGTCGTCTTGCAGCTGTGGTGCAGCCCGGCGGCAAAAGCGTCGAACACGTGAGCCGCAGGGGCAAAGCTCCAATCTCTGCGCCGAACGAAACACGGCGTCGTTGCGATGAGCGCCAGACGCTCCACCTGGCGCGGCAGCGCGCGTGCCCAGGCGAGTGCGACCTGACCGCCGAGCGACCAGCCGGCGACGGCGCATCGCTCCGGCGCAGCGGCAGCCACAGCGTTGACGAGACCCGGTAGCGTGTAGGGTTCACACCGCGGCGACGCCGCGTACCCGGGAAGCGCGGGTACGTAGACTTCATAGTGCGGCGCAAGACGCGCGTGCAAAGCGTCGAATGCGGCCGGATTCATGCCCCAGCCGTGCAGGAGCACCAGCGCTTTCACCGCATCTCCTGCAGCGAGCGCAGTTCCGCAGTCAAACGCTCCACATGCTCGAAGGTGTGATCGGCCGATAACGAAATCCGCAAACGCGCCGTGCCGCGCGGCACCGTCGGCGGACGTATTGCGGGCACGAGCAGTCCCCGGGCGGCCAGCTGATCGGTGAGCGCGACGGCTTCCGCGCTGCCGCCGACCACGAGCGGCTGAATGGCGGTGATCGACGGCAAAAGCCGCCAACTCGTTAGTCTCACGCCCGCTTTGAAGGCGAAGATCAGCTTGTCCAGGTGCGCACGCCGCCACGCATCGCGCTCCATCAACTCCAGGCTTTTCGCCAACGCATGCGCGAGCAGCGGCGGAGTTGCCGTCGTATAGATGTAGGTACGTGCCTTTTGCACGAGCGTCTCGATCAATTCGGCTTCGCCCGCCACGAATGCGCCGTAAACGCCTGCAGCTTTGCCCAGTGTGGCCATGTAGGCGATGCGCGGCGCGGCAATGCCTGCATGCTCCAGAATCCCGCGACCGTTGGCGCCCAACACGCCGAAGCCGTGCGCATCGTCGAGCACGAGCCACGCATCAAAGCGCTGCGCAAGATCGAGCAGCTCGCGCACGGGCGCGATGTCTCCGTCCATGCTGAATACGGCGTCGCTGACGATCACCTTCGCTCCAGCCCCGGTGGTTTCCAGCAGGTGTTCGAGACGGCGCAGATCGGCATGGCGGTAGCGCTTCAACTCGGCGCGGCTCAAGAGCGCCGCGTCGACGAGAGACGCATGGTTCAACCTGTCAGCAAAAATCGCATCGCCGCGCGCGGCGAGCGCGCCTATCAACCCCAGATTCGCCATGTAGCCGCTCGAGAAAAGGAGCGCTGCGGGCAGGCCGACGAAACGCGCAAGCGCGTGCTCGAGCTCGTGATGCGGCTGCGTATGTCCGAGTATGAGATGGGAGGCGCCGGCACCGACGCCGAAGCGTTGCGCGCCTTCGCAGGCCGCGGCGGTGAGCTCGGCGTGCGCGGCGAGTCCGAGATAATCGTTACTGCAGAAAGCGATGTAGTCGCGACCATCGACCGTGACGCACGCACGCTGAGGCGTCTCGAGGACCCGGCGGCGGCGGCGCAAGCCCTCGGCTTCGAACGCAGCGAGCTTCGCGGTCAGGAACGCGACGGACATTACCGGGGACGCATGCGCATCGCGGTTCCGACGCGGTAATGCTGCGCGTCAGACCGATGCACTCTCTCGCTGCATCGGTTTGAGGCCGAGGCGCGCAAACAATGCGCGGTCTTTTTCGGTTTCAGGATTGCCGGTCGTCAACAGCTTCTCGCCGTAGAAAATAGAATTCGCCCCGGCGAAGAAGCACAGCGCCTGTATGCCTTCGTCCATTTCCTGGCGTCCCGCAGACAAGCGCACGACTGCCTGCGGCATGGTGATGCGCGCACACGCAATCGTGCGGACGAACTCGAAGGGATCGAGCTCGGCAGCGCCCTCGAGCGGCGTGCCTTCGACCTGCACGAGATTGTTGATGGGCACCGACTCGGGATAAGGGTTCATGTTTGCGAGCTGCGCGATCAGACCCGCGCGCACACGTCGCGATTCGCCCATGCCGACGATGCCGCCGCAGCATACGTTGAGACCCGCATTGCGCACTTCATCCAGCGTATCGAGCCGATCGTCCTGGGTGCGGGTGGTGATGATTTCGCCATAGAACTCGGGCGCAGTGTCGATATTGTGGTTGTAGTAATCGAGCCCTGCGGCTTTGAGCTGCTGCGCCTGACCCGGTTTGAGCAATCCCAGCGTCGCGCACGTTTCCATCCCCAGCGCGCGTACTGCCTCCACCATTTCGATGACCCGTTCGAGCTCGCGCTGCTTCGGGCCACGCCACGCCGCACCCATGCAGAAGCGAGTTGCGCCCTGTGCTTTCGCAGCGCGCGCCGCCGTCACCACCTCGGCCGTGGACATGAGGGCCGCGTTCTCTACGTTGGTGTGATAGCGGGCCGCCTGCGGACAGTAGCCGCAGTCCTCCGGACAACCGCCCGTTTTTATCGAGATGAGCGTCGAAAGCTGGACCGCGTTGGCGTCGAAGTGCTGGCGATGCACGCCCTGGGCGCGAAACAGCAGGTCGTTCAAAGGCAGCGCGTAAAGCGCCTCGACTTCGGCGACCGACCATTTGCACCCGGATTCGCGGCTGCTGTCGGCGCGCGCCGGGTGGCACTCGTTAAGTGAGCTGACGTCCATACGCTCCAGGAAACCCGCGAATTCGAGGGCTTGATTCTTCTGCGGAAGGAGGTTCGTTGTCAAATTATGCGGCTCAGGTTTTGAACCGATCCGCACGCGCTCTCCAGCGGTGCATCCCGGCTCATTGCGTTCTGTGCGGCGCCGCCACCCAGGCGCAAAGACTCTGCGAGCCCTGCACTCGGGCGCTGCCGCGTGTCTCCAGGACCCGCTGTGCGGTGTGTGCGCTTCCGCTCCCGAGCGGCAGCCTGTGCGGCGACTGTCTGGAGCGTCCCCCTGCCTACGACAGCATCGCCGCCGTTTATTGTTATGCCTTCCCTGTCGACGCGTTGGTGCGAGCGCTCAAGTACAACGGCGACCTCACGCTGGCACCACTCCTTGGCCACCACCTCGCATGCGAGGCGAAAGCGCACGTGGACGCGATCGTCCCCATGCCGCTGGCAGCAGCGCGGCTGCGCGAGCGCGGCTTCAATCAGGCCTACGAGCTGGCACGCCACATTGGACGCACGCTCGGCTTGCCCGTGCTCGGCTCCGCGTGCCGCAAGGTTGCCGACACGGCGCCGCAGGCCGCGCTGCCGTGGGCCGCGCGCGCGCGCAATGTGCGGGCGGCCTTCGTATGCGATATCGACCTCAGCGGGAAGCGCATCGCGGTGGTCGACGATGTAATGACTACGGGCGCCACTCTGAACGAGGTGGCAAGAAACCTTAAACGTGCGGGCGCAGCGTACGTAAGCGGCTGGGTGATCGCGCGAACACCGCGGTAGGCGGTCGCGCCGCTCGCCTTCGGCTCGGACCTCGGCGCTCACGAACAGAGGGACACCTTCCACGGTTTCCCTCCGTAACCTCCCTTCCCCCACTGGTGCTAGGAATCCGTTTTGTGCTGCTTCATTTCTGCGCGTATACCGCTCACCGTGCGCAGCACCGGCTTGTTGGCGGTGATGGCCGCAGGCATCTTCGCAAGCGCCTGTAGTGCCGCCTGACGGTCGGCGTACGCCCCGTAGACGACGGTCGTAGAGGGTTTGCCTTGTGCGACGGTGCGGAAGACGTAAATTTTCCCGGGCTCGAGCAACTTCGACAGCGCCTTGAGTTGCATCTTGAGTTGCTCGTCACTGCTCGCGCCGAGCAGCTGGATCGTATGCGACGTCTGCGGCGAGGCGGCAAGCCACTCTCTAGTGGCGGCGAGGCGACTTTGTACGAGATCCCCGGCCGCTCCAGCGGGGAGCCCCTTTTCGGGACGGGTCGCGGTGACAGCTGCGGGCGCCGCAGCAGCTGACGCGAGGCGCTGCTCTGGCGCAGGCGCAGCGCTTCGCGTGGGCGCCTGGCGCTGCGGTTTTTCTGCAGCCGGTCCAATGGGCGTCACGGAAGAAACAGCCGGGGCACTCGCAATGACGGCCGCGGTCTCGACCGGTTTTTTGTCCGACTTGGGTGCGATGACAATGTCACGACCTTCGACTATCTGCGGCTTGACCATCGTAGCCGCAGGCGCCGGAGTTTCGCGTGCGCGAACAGCGTTTCCGGGAACGCGCCGGGCTTCTTTGGCCATTTCGCGTGTGGTGTCGCGCGGATCGGGCGGTGCGGCGCTGATGGGCTTGGCGTTTACGATGCGGCTTGCGGGCAGCGAAACGTCTTCCGGTGCCTTACTGGCCGCGCGTTCGAGCCCGGGCGGCTTGGTGGCTTTCAAGGGCGCGGAGGCGACGGGCGCAGGCGATTTGACGGGTGCGCTCAGCTCCTGCGGCAGCTGGCTCAGCTCGTAGGTCATACGCGCTGCGAAGCGCGGTGCCACCGTGCCCGGTTTGTCGATTGCCGCAGGCTGCTCGGTAGACGAATTCGCCGGGACGGCTGAAGGTACATCGCGCAGAGCGACATCGCGCCCCATATAGAAATAGTACATGGGCAGCAGCGCGAACAGCGCACCCGTAATGAAACCGATGAACAGGCGAATGGCGCCCGAAAGTCTGGGCTCGAATGCGGCTGCGGTAACTGAATCGAACGACGGGCTCATCGACTGGCTTTCCCGGCACCGCTCAGCCCATTCCGGAAGTCGGGCGTCGCAGCGACGATGCGCAATGTGTCACGCGATTCCAGCGTCAACCGCAGCTCCTTTATCTGACCGCAGATTTTCCCAGCGACCACACGATAAACTGTCAGCCGCTCCGCTGACAAGCGGGCACGATCCGTGCGTCGTGCACGCCTTCGCGTCGGGCGACCGCGAGGCGTCATAGGTCATGTTTTTTATACAGAATGCGCTCGAACATTCTGATGAAGCTCGTATAATGGAGAGTCGAATCACGCCCATGGGAGGCTGCCCCATCCGCTGGGGCAGCGCGAGGCCAGATTGAGCAAGCTGTTTCGTGAGATACGCCGCGCCGAGCTGGTGCGGCAGGACCCACAATTACCGGCAGCTGGCGGCGGCAGCACCGCGCAGGAAACGGTCGACGCCGCCATGCAAACGGGCAAGCCTCACTTTCCTTCCGAATCACCGGGCGCGCTCCCGGAAAATCCTTTGAATTTACCGCCCGGCTCCGACGCCGAGCGGCGTGCGCTCGCAGCGGCGCGTGCCCGCAAGGCCGCTGAGAGCGCCACTGCGGCGCAGCTGACCGCGCGGGCCGATGCGGATCGCAACGCCGCGCGCCTTGCGCTCCAGCGCGCCGAAATGGAACGGCAGGCGGAAATGCGCGCGCAAAGCCGCATTTCCGCCAATATGCGCGCCATCGAGGAGGCCCAGGCTCGGGAGAAAGCGGAAGCCGAAGCGCAGGCCGCGGCACAGGCCCGCGCGGCGGCCGACCAGCAGGCGACGGAGACCGCTCACGCGAAGCTCCAGGCAGAATCCGAAGTTCAGCAACAGGCTGCTGCGCGCCGAAAAGCAGATCGCGCGGCCGAAGCGGTCGCCAAGTCTCGCAGCTCAGCCGAAGCACGCGCCAATGAGGCCGCTAAAGCGCGCGCTGCAGCGGAACAGAAAGCCCTCGAAGCCGAGCAAGCGCGGGCCGAAGCCGAAAGCGAGCTCGAACGACAGGCTGCCGCGCGCATCGAAGCGGAGAGAAGCGCTGAAGCGGTCGCGAAAGCGAAGGCCGCCGCCGAAGCCGGCGCAGCGGACGCCGCAAAAGCACGCACCGCTGCCGAGCAGGAAGCGCTCGAGTCGGCACGCGCCCGCGAACGCGCCGAAACCGAGCTGCAGCAACAATCGATCGCGCGCGCCGAAGCCGATCGTGCCCTCGAAGCCGCTGCGAAAGAGCGCGCGGAAGCCGACGCAAAGGCGCGTGAGATCGCACAAGTGCGCGAGATTGCCGAGCGCGAATCCGAAGCCCAGGCCGTTTTACGGCAAAGAGCCGAACACGATGGTGCCGAGATTGCGCGCGCACGACTCGAAGCCGAGCAGCACGCCGAGACCGCTGCCGCGGAGCGCGCAGCAGCTGAGGCACGTGCGATCGAAGAAGCAAAGATCCGCGCGAAAACGGAAAGCGAGGCCGAGCAGGTCGCTCGCCAGCGCCATGAAGCCGAGACGCACGCAGAGGATATGCTGCGCCAGCGCGCCCTGGCGGAATCGGAAACTGCGGCGGCAGCGGCAGCACGCGCGCAGGCCGAGCGCGAGGTTGCGCTAATCGCTGAGAAGCGTTCCGAGGCGGAAACGGCCCTCGCAGCAGAGGCACACCGCCGCCTCGAAGCCGAACAACTGGCGCGCGAGGAAGCCCACGCGCGACACGCGGCCGAAAAGCTCGCACAAGCCGCCGCGCGAGCGCGCGAAGTGGAGGAAAAGAAAGCGCTCGAGGCGGCGAGCGAACGCGCTGCGGCCGAGACCGACTTACAGCAGCAGGCGCAGGCCCGCATCGAAGCTGAGCGACTAGCCGAAGTGGCGGCCCAGGCGCGTGCCGAGGCCGACAGCCGCGCGCTCCAGGACGCGCAAGCGCACGAAAGCCTGGAGCTTGAAGCGAAAGCGCAGTCGGATCGCCGCACGGAGGCCGAAGCACGCGCGAAAGAACTCGCGCAGTCGCGCCTCGAAGCCGAGCAGCGGGCCGAGTCCGCTGCGGCTGCGCGCAGCACCGCAGATAACCAGGCCGCGGAAGAAGCCGCCGCACGGGCGCAAGCCGAGCACGACGCGGAGCAGGCAGCAAGACTGCGCAGCGAAGCCGAGTCGCGCGCCGCTCAGGCGGCGCAGGCCCGCGAGGCGGCCGATCTGGAGCTCAGGACCGAAGCCGAGCGGCGCGCGCAAGCCGAGACTCAGGCGCTCGAGCTCGCGCAAGTCCGGCGTGCGGCGGAAGAACGCGCAGAAGCCGCGGCGCGCGAACGCGCAGCAGCTGACGCTCACGCGGCCGCGCAAGCCATGGCCCGTGCGCAAACCGAGCGCGAAGCCGAAGCCCAAGCCGCTGAACGCGAGCTTCGCGAGCGCCAGGCGCTGGAGGCTGCGACCGAACGCGAACGCTCGGATTCAGCGCTCGCTCAGCACGCCGCAAAGCGCACCGAAGCCGACCGTGCAGCCGAATCAGTGGCGCTGGCGCGCGCCGAAGGTGATGCGCGTGCGCTGGAAGCTGCGCAAATCCGCGAAAGCGCCGAGCGCGAAGCGAAAGCCCAGGCCGATGCCCGCGTGCGCGCCGAAAGCGAGGCGCTGCAGCTCGCGCAGGCGCGCCTGGAAGCCGAGCAGCGCGCTGAAGCCGCCGCTCTCGAGCGCAACGCAGCAGACCGCCAGGCGGCACAGGAAGCCGCTGCGCGTGTGGAAACAGAACGCGAGGCGGAAGCGGCCGCACACGCGCGCGAAGCCGTAGAGGAGCAGGCACTCGAAGCAGCGCGGGCCCGCGCGAGCTCCCAGCGCGCATTGCAAGAACAGGCCACGGCGCGCGCCGAAGCCGATCGTGCCGCTGAAATCGTAGCGCGGGCACGCGCTGAAGCCGATGCACGCGCTCTCGAGCAGGCGCAAACGCGCGCAGCAGTAGAGTTGCAGGCGCAGGCTCAGGCCGAAAACAGCGCAGCAGCAGAGGCGGAAGCGCGGCGCATCGCCGATGAGCGGCTGGCAACGGAGCAACGCGGCGAGCAGGCTGCACGCGATCGCATCGCGGCCGACATCCGGGGCGCGGAAGAGGCCGCGGCGCGGGTGCGGATCGAGCGCGAAGCGGCAATCGCGGCGCAAAAACGCATCGGCGCTGAGGCGGCCCTCGAACAGGAGGCGGCGCGGCGCGCTGAAGCCGACGCACGGGCGACTGAAGAGATCAGAGCGCGCGAGCGTGTGGAAGCGCAGGCGGAGGCGGCCGCGCGGTCGCGCGAAGCAGCGGAGCAGCACGCGCTCGCTCAGGCGCAGGAGCGCGCGGCTGCGGTCATCGCCGCCCGCGACCGCGCAGATGAGCACATGCGCGCCGAGCGCGACGCGCGGAATGCGGCTGAAGCACATGCCGCAGGAGAGCAGGAAGCGCTCGATGCTGCGCTTGCCAGGGAGCGCTCCGAAGCCGAGCTGCAGCAACAGGCGGTCGGCCGTCTCGACGCGGAGCGTCTGGCGGAAACCAGCGCCAAGGCGCGCGCCGAGGCCGATTTGCGCGCAGTTGCAATAGCGGATGCGCGCGTCATGGCCGAGCAGGAAACGCGCGCTCAGGCCGAGACCACGGCACGCGCCGAAGCCGAAGCATGTGCAATTGCGCAGACGAGACTCGAAGCAGAGCAGCGCGCCGAAGCTGCTGCGTTAGCGCGCCTTGCAGCCGAAACCGAAGCTGCCGCGGAAGCGGCCGTCCGCTCGCAAGCCGAGCGCGAAGCCGAGCACATCGCGCGCGCACGCATCGATGCAGCGGAGCGCGCACGCGAAATGGCGCACGCACGCGAGCTCGCCGAAGCCGAAGCGAAAGCTGAAGCCGAACGTCGCGCCCAGACCGAAGCGCAGACCGCTGCGCAAATGCGTGCGCGGGCCGAAGCTGAGCACGCAGAGGAGCTCGCGGCGCGCGAACGTGCTGCGGCCGATGCGCGTGCCTCGGATGCGATCAGAGCGCGTATCGACGCCGAGCGTGAAGCCGAGGCCGCGGCGCGCGTGCGCGTCTTCGCAGAACAGGAGGCGGCACAGGCCGCGAACGAGATGCTGGTTCTCGAAGCGGAATTGACGCGGCAGGTCCAGGCGCGCATCGAATCCGAACAGGCGGCCGTTGCAGTCGAAGAAGCTCGAGCCCAAGCCGAAGCGCGCGCCGCGCAGGACGCGGAGGTGCGGGAGGCGCTCGAGCTCGAAGCGAAGGCGCAGTCGGAGCTGAGCATCGAAGCCGCGCGCAAAGCACAGCAAGCGGCACAAGCAAGGCTCGAATCCGAGCAGCGTGCGCAAGCGGCCGCGATGGCCCGCGCGCAGACCGACGCAGATGAGGCGGAGGCGATTATGGCGAAAACCGAGACTGAACGTGCTGCCGAGCAGGCTGCCCGAGCCAAAGCCCAAGCCGAAGAAGATGCGGCGGCAACCGCTCGCGCGCTCTCCGCGCTCGAGCTGGACCTGCAGACCCAGGAACAGCAACGCGCAGAGGCGGAGCTTGAAGCACAGCGTGCCCTGGCCGCGCGCGAGCCGGTAGAGCTCGAGGCCAAGGAGCGATCGGAGCAGCGCGTTCAAGCCGAGCGCGAAGCATTCGAGGCCGCGCAAGCTCGGCGCGAAACGGAACAGCGAGCCGCAGCGGTGGCGCGAGAGCTCGCCCAGACTCGAGCGCGCGAAGCGAAACAGACCGCTGCCCGCGCGCTGGCCGAGCGCGCCGCGGAACGGGCGGCGCGCGAGCGGGCCGAGGCCGACGAAGAGGCGGTGCAGGCGGCAGAGGCACTCGCCACGCGCGAAGCCGAGTTGAAAGCGCAGGCCGAGCTGCGCGCTGAAGTGGAAAGCGCAGCGCTAAAAGCGGCGCAGGCTCGCCTGGAGAGCGAGGAACGCGCTGAGGCCATGTCGCGCGGGCGTGCCGCTGCAGAAGGGTACGCCGCCAGTCAAACGGCCGCACGCTTGCACGCAGAACAGAACGTACGGCTCGATCCGCGCCGCCGCGGCGCGAAGGACGGCGGACGCCTGCGCGGGCATGGACAATCGCGCGAGACCGGGATGGAGCCGCAGATTCGCCCGCGCGGGCGTTCCGCGTGGGGAATCGCAGGCGCCACTGCGGCGGCGGCATTCTTCATCGGAATCGCAGTGGGGCACTGGGCGCCGATAAGCACTGAGACCCTGACGGCCGGGATCATGGGATCCGACGTGCGGCCGCGGCCGCCGGAAGGCGAAGCACGGCTCATCATGGACCAGCGCTTCGAGGAGTTCAGCCGGCGCGTGAGCGCTCAGGAGCGAGCCGGCGCGCCCACGCAACCGTCCGGAGCCGTGCGGCCGGCTGCGAGCACGAATCGGCCTGCCGAACCGCGCCGCGTAAAATCCGAAGAGGGCTGATACCCTCGTACTTTCGAAAAGTACGGGCACGCTCGCGCGGGAAGACGTGTTCGATATCGTTCTGTACGAGCCTGAGATTCCGCCGAATACGGGTAACGCCCTGCGGCTCGCGTGCAACACGGGCGCGCGACTGCATCTCGTGAGGCCCCTCGGCTTCACCTTGAAAGACCGCCAGCTCGCACGCGCCGGGCTCGACTATGGCGATCTCGCGTCAGTGACCGTGCACGACGACTGGCGCGCGTGTGTCGCGTTTTTCGGTTGCCGCCGGATGTTCGCAGTCACGACGCGAGGCACGCAGCGCTATGACGTTGCGGTCTACCGCGAGCACGACGTGTTCGTCTTTGGGCCCGAGACGCGCGGCCTGCCGCCATCCGTGCTCGATCGTGTGCCGCCCGAGCAGCATATTCGTATTCCGATGCGGCCGGGCAATCGCAGCCTCAATCTTTCCAACGCCGTCGCCGTCGTGTTGTACGAAGCCTGGCGCCAGAACGGTTACGCCGAAAAATAACGGCGCCGCTACAGCTCGGCTTTGGGCTCGCGCCTCAAAAGCTCGTCCGCAGCGCTGCGCGCCTGCGTGTGATCGGCCAGCACTCGGCATACGGCGCTCGTGATCGGCATATCCACACCGAGCCGCTCAGCCATGAGTTGAACCTCGCGCGCGCTATTCACGCCTTCGGCCACGTGACCGAGCTCGCGCAGGATGTCGTGAAGCCGCTCGCCGCGTGCCAGCCGCATCCCAACCTGACGGTTACGTGAAAGGTCGCCGGTGCAAGTGAGTATGAGATCGCCGGCTCCGGCTAGTCCGCCGAACGTTTCGGGACGGCCGCCCAGCGCCACGCCGAAGCGCGTGATCTCGGCCAGCCCGCGAGTGATGAGCGCCGCGCGCGCGTTGTGTCCGTAGCGCAAACCGTCGGAGATACCGGCAGCGATCGCCATGACGTTCTTGACGGCGCCGGCCACTTCCACGCCGATGAGATCGTCGCTCGAGTACACGCGTAGGGCGGGGCCATGCACGATACGCGCGGCGCTGCGGGCGAATTCATCCGATGCGGAAGCAAGCGTGACCGCAGTGGGCAGGCCGAGTGCGACCTCCTGTGCAAAGCTCGGCCCGGAAAGCGCGCCGACGTCTTTGGATCGTCCCAATTCCTCGCTACAGATCTCATGTGGCAGCTTGGCGCTGCCGGGTTCGAAACCTTTGCATAGCCACACCAGCGGCACCTGGGAATTCACCGCTGTCACGCGCCGCAGCGTCTCGCGGAGCGCAGCCGTGGTGACCGCTACCAAGGCGAGCTCGGCACGGCCGAGTGCCGCGCCGATATCGTCGTTCACTTCGAGCTCGGTGGGAAAAGCGTGACCGGGAAGATAGCGTTCGTTGACGCGCCGTGCGCGCATGGCGGCGCATTGCGCCGGGTCGCGCGCCCACAAGGTCACTGCGTGCTGAGGTGCGAGACTGCTCGCGATGGCTGTGCCCCAGGCGCCGGCGCCCAAGACGGCGATATTCATCGCGTGCCGGGTCGCTTTAAGCGCCCCACACCTGCTGGGCTTTTACATATCCGGTGCCGCCGTCGCGGTGGCGCACCTGCACCCAGGCTCCGCTGACGTCGATCAGCTCGAGCAGCACGTTCTGCTGTGCCTGGAACGCCACGGCGGCGGCGTCATCGGGCTTCTGGCGTATTTGAGCGACGGGCACTTTCACCATGACTGTGCGTTTGTCGCTCAACTGCTTCGACTCGATCCACGCGAGGCCGCCGCTCGCATCACGCACTTTGGCCCACCCTTCCACCGCGACGATCACCTCAACGGGATAGCCGCGATTCACGACAAAGAGCTTGTTCGAACGCGTCGAAGGTGCGTCATAGAGGACCGCGGCCGTATCCGCGACGGCCCGATACTGCGCATGCGCGGATGGCGCAGTAATGCCGGCAATGATAAGTGCCGCTCCCAGACTCGCACGCGCTCGTGACGGCATGACTTAAGTGGCCTAGTGCGTCTGTTGTGCTGCCGGCGCGGCCGCTGCCGCCTGTTCTTCCCGCAGCTGCTGCATGCGCTGCTGGTATACGAGATCGAAATTCATGTGTTGCAGTGTCACGGGCGGAAAGCCTGCGCGCTGCACGACGCTCGCGACGGCTTCGCGCGCGTAGGGCAGCAGCGTGTTTGGGCACAGGGTCCCGAGCACGGCCTCGAGATCGGCCTGCGGGATGTTGCGTATCTGAAAGATTCCGGCTTGCGCCGCTTCCACAAGAAAGACTGTCTTGTCCGCGATCTTCGCGGTCACCGTCACTGTCAGGACGACCTCGAAGAGGCCTTCCTGAGCCAGCCCCGCAGCCTGATTGTGTATGTTCACTTCGACCTGCGGCGCTTCGCGCTCGAAGAAAACGTGCGGCGCGTTCGGCAGCTCGAGCGACAGGTCTTTCAGATAGATCTTCTCGATCCCGAACAACGGCTGGTCGGGTGCAGGCTGCGGCTGGGGCTGCTCGCTCATGATGATTTCCAGGTAGTCACTTTTCAGTTCGTAGACTGCAACAGCGGATCGAGCTTGCCTGCGCGCTCGAGCGCCGCGAGTTCATCGTAGCCGCCGACGTGAGTCGTGCCGATATAGATCTGGGGCACCGTGCGCCGGCCTGTCTTTTCCATCATTTCCATGCGCCGCGCGGGATCGAGATCCACGCGCACTTTTTCTATTTCGACGCCTTTCGATGTCAGAAGCCGCTCGGCCATCTGGCAATAAGGACACACTGCAGTGGTATACATCAACGCCTTCACGATTTCTCCAACGGCATGTTCGCTTGCTGCCAGCCTGCGATCCCCCCGCGCAGCGCAAACACCTCGCCGCAGCCGAGTTTGCGCAAACGCGATGCGACGTTTCCGGAGCGGTGGCCCCGCGCGCAGCTCACGATGATGGGTTTCGATTTCAGCTTTCCGAGCTCCTTCGCACGCGCGTCCAACTCGCCTTCCGGCACATGGCGCGCGTTGGTGATATGGCCTGACTTGTACTCCGCCGCGTCTCGCACGTCGATCACCACCGCATCGCGGCGATTGATGAGCTGCACGGCCTCTGCCGGACCCACTTCCTGTCCGGGCCGCATGAGCTTTGCGATCGCAGGCCAGATCAGCATCCCGCCAGTCACCAGCGCGGTGCCGAAAAGCACCATATTCATGGGGCTCTTCTGAAGAAAGACGAGGAATTGTTCCATTGAGCTTGTGGGCGCGGCGGGGACGTGCAGATGCGGTTTTCGGCCGGGCGCTATTCTAACAGACCGTGAAAGGCGCGACGGCGCGCGCGCCGGGGTATATTAAACTCGACAGCATTTCGATTCCCGCGTTCCCATGGCCCTCACTCCGGTTGTTCTCATCATTCTCGACGGTTTCGGCTATCGCGAAGAGTGCGACGACAACGCGATCTGCCAGGCCCGCAAGCCGCATTGGAATTTCCTCTGGCAGACTTATCCGCACACCACGATCGATGCCTCCGAGAAGTGGGTCGGTTTGCCCGACGATCAGATGGGCAATTCCGAAGTCGGGCACATGAATATCGGCGCCGGCCGCGTGATTTACCAGGACTACACGAAGATCGAGCACGCGATCGAAACCGGAGAGTTCGCCCGCAATCCCGTTCTCGCGAAAGCCATCGAAGTGGGCAAAGCAAACGCGCTGCACGTGCTGGGCCTCATCTCGCCGGGTGGCGTGCACAGCCACGAATCGCAAATCCACGCCTTACTCGAGGTCGCCGCGCATGCCGGGGTGAAAAATCTGTACGTGCACGCCTTTCTCGATGGGCGCGATACGCCCCCGCGTAGCGCGCAGCCTTCACTCGAAGCTCTGGAGCGTAAATATACGGAGCTCGAGACGGGCTGCACCGCGTCCATCTGCGGGCGCTATTACGCGATGGACCGAGACCAGCGCTGGGACCGGATCGAGCAGGCGTACGCGGTCATCACACAGGGGAAAGGACAGTTTCGCGCATCCAGCGCGCTGGAAGGGCTGCGTGCGGCTTATGCGCGGGGCGAATCGGACGAATTCTTGAAAGCGACGGCGATCGTGACGGGAAATCAGGCGCCCGTTCAGATGAACGACAAGGATGCGGTGGTATTCATGAATTTCCGGGCGGATCGCGCGAGACAGCTCACGACGGCGCTCACCGATCCCGGCTTTCGCGGTTTCGAGCGCGGGCACGTCCCGCAGCTGGGTTACTACTGCACGCTCACACGCTATGGCGATGATTACGGCCACATCCCGGCTGCGTTCGCGCCGCAGTCGATAACCAACGGCTTCGGTGAATACTTGTCCAAACAGGGCCTGAAACAACTGCGGATCGCCGAAACGGAGAAGTACGCGCACGTCACTTATTTCTTCAATGGCGGAGTCGAGACGCCGTACCCGGGTGAAGAGCGCGTTCTGGTGCCTTCGCCGAGGGTCGCGACTTACGACCTGAAGCCCGAGATGAGCGCGCGCGAAGTCACCGACAAGCTCGTCGACGCGATCAGGAACCGCAAATACGACGCTATCGTCTGCAACTATGCAAACGGCGACATGGTCGGCCACACCGGCAACCTGGAGGCGACGACGCGCGCCATCGAAGTTCTCGACGAATGCATCGGGCGGGTCGTGGCCGCCATGCGGGAAAGCGGCGGCGAAGTGCTCATCACGGCCGATCACGGCAATGCCGAGATGATGGCGGATCTCCTGACACACCAGGCGCACACAGCGCACACGCTGAACGTCGTGCCCTTGCTCTACATCGGGCGCAAGGCGCAGGCGCGCGAAGGCGGCGCCTTGCAGGACGTCGCGCCTACACTGCTGGCAATGATGGGCTTGCCCCAGCCGCCCGAAATGACCGGCACGCCGCTCGTCTCTTTCGGTTGATTCAGGCAGTTTTGCCACAGCGAGTTCGCGCGTTGCCCGCTCGAGGGGAACTTGCGAACCGGTTGGACAGTCCACGGAAAGCACAGTCGAAGAATCGCTGACGCGCCAACGGCGGCGGCGACCCGGATTCGGGTTTATACTTTGAAGTGCGGCACGAAGCTGGCCGTTTTAATCCCATAACTCGGGTGAGTCTCGGTAAATGCCGGAACGGTCATCGTTTTTCGCCGCCATTAGGGGGTTTGTAATGCGTAACAAGTTCAGTCAGTTCAGCCTGATCGTCGTCGGCATTCTGATCGGGGTCGCCATCAGCCTCAATTTCTCCGCGGTCGCGCAACGTGACAGCGGCGTTCTGCCCCTGCCGATCGAAGAGCTGCGCGCGTTCACCGAGGTCTTCGGCCGGGTGAAAAGCGACTACGTCGAGCAGGTCGAGGACAAGAAGCTCATTACCGAAGCGATCAACGGCATGTTGACGGGGCTCGATCCCCATTCGGCTTATCTCGATCAGGAAGCATTCCGCGAGCTGCAGGTCGGCACGCAGGGCGAGTTCGGCGGGCTCGGCATCGAAGTCGGCATGGAAGACGGGTTCGTCAAAGTCGTCGCGCCGATCGACGACTCGCCGGCCGCACGCGCCGGGGTGAAACCAGCCGACTTGATCGTCAAGCTGGACGATTCATCGGTGAAAGGCATGACGCTGAACGATGCCGTCAAGAAAATGCGCGGCAAACCAAACACGCAGATCACGCTGACGATCGTGCGCAAAGGCGAGCAGAAACCGATCGTCGTTACGCTCACCCGCGCGATCATCAAGATTCAGAGCGTCAAGTCGAAGCTGATCGAGCCGGGCTACGCGTATTTCCGCGTGAGCCAGTTCCAGGAGCAGACGGGCGAATCGCTCGCGCGCGCGATCGATACGCTCTTCAAGCAGAACCAGGGACCGATGAAAGGTATCGTGCTCGACCTGCGCAACGATCCGGGCGGTCTCCTGAACGGCGCAGTAGCGGTTTCCGCCGCTTTCCTCCCGCAGAACGCGCTCGTGGTCTATACCGATGGCCGCACCGAAGACGCACGCATGAAGTTGAACGCGAGCCCAGAGCATTATCTGCGCGGGCGGCTCAAGGAAGATTATCTCAAGCGACTGCCAGCCGAAGTGAAGTCGGTGCCGATGGTGGTGCTCGTGAATGGCGGTTCGGCATCGGCCTCCGAGATCGTCGCCGGCGCGTTGCAGGACCATCATCGCGCGGTTGTGATGGGCCAGCAGACTTTTGGAAAAGGCTCGGTGCAGACGATTCTCCCGCTCGGCAATAACACCGCGATCAAGCTCACCACCGCGCGTTACTACACGCCGGGCGGACGCTCGATCCAGGCGAAAGGCATCACGCCCGACATCCCGCTCGAGGATGCCGTATCCGATCGCGGACTGAAGCTGCGCGAAGCCGATCTGACGAAGCACCTGATCGATGCCGCGGTGACGGACAAAGATAAGGAAAAGGCAGTGGCAGTCGCGGTGCAGAAGTTCAACTTCAAACCGGAGACACGGCCGCAGGATGTCGATGAGAAAACGCTCAAACCCGAGCCCGGCGAGATCGTGTCCAAAAACGATTACGAGTTGAACCAGGCGCTCGCATTCCTCAAGACGCGCGGCACTGCGACTACCGCGAAAGCGAACTAAAGCTTCACCGCGAGACAGAAGCCCGGGCCGGTCGGCCCGGGTTTTTTTTCGTACTGCAGCCTTGACGGTTTACGACCCGCCGCTTACCGGTTACCGTGCACGCTCATGGACGACAACCAGCTTCTGCGCTACAGCCGGCATATCCTGCTTCCGGAAATCGGCATCGAAGGCCAGCAGCGCCTCTGCGCCTCCCGCGCCGTGGTGATCGGAGCAGGCGGCCTCGGGTCGCCCATCGCGCTCTATCTCGCTGCGGCAGGCGTCGGGCGCATCACCCTATGCGACGGCGACAAAGTCGATCTGACCAACCTGCAGCGCCAGATCGTGCACCGCACGGAATCGATCGGCATGGACAAGACGCAGTCGGCTCGCGCGACACTCGCGTCTATCAATCCTGAAGTTGAAGTGGTTGCGCTCACTGAGCGTGTGGCTGAAGAGAGAATTCGCGCGCTTGCGGCCGACTCCGACGTCGTGATCGATGCGAGCGACAATTTCGCGACGCGGCATGCGATCAACCGCGCATGCGTCGAACATCACAAGCCTTTGGTATCGGGTGCCGCAGTCCGCTTCGACGGCCAGGTCGCCGTGTTTGACTTGCGCCGGGAAGACGCGCCCTGTTACGCGTGCCTCTTTCCTGAAGCCGGCGAGAACGAAGACATGCCTTGCGCGATCATGGGGGTTTTCGCGCCGATCACCGGCATCATCGGCACGGTACAGGCGGCGGAAGCGCTGAAGCTGCTGCTGGGGATAGGCGAGCTTCTGAACGGTCGGCTGCTGCTGATCGATGCGCTCACCATGGATTTGCGCACGATCCGCCTGAAGAAGGATCCGGCGTGTCCCGTGTGCAGCGTGCGTGGGCTCGTGGGGCGTAATTAGAAACCGAACTCTTTTCGTGAGCGGGGGGCTCGCTCTAGAGCGAGCGTCCGTCACTAAGGTTGCTCTCGATACCTCTCAGGGGCCACTACCCGTCATATCGAGTGAAGCTGCGTCGTCGGCCGGGCCGCGTGTCGGCGCAGAAGCACTGGTGCCGGCATTCGCCGTTGCACCAGCGCCCGGCCCCGTTGCAGTCACGGGTTGTTGCGGCGGCGACAACAGATTTTGCAAGTCACGCAGCACAGCGTCCGCGTCCGGGGGAGTGCGCCCCAGCATCTGCAGCAGAAGCCGCGAAGGGTAATCAGCGAGCGTCTCCGGCCGATTGGCGCGTATGCGCGCAGCCGTCTCGACAGCGGGACGAAAGTGCGTCGTTTTGAATCCGGTTTTCAAGTTCTCAATGGCGTCGGCCATCGCGTTCTGCGCACGCGCGATCCCCAGCAGTAGCTGCGCCAGCTGTTGCGTCGTGATGTCGGCCATCTCCTGACTCCCTGAGTGTGTCTATCGTAATGGGTTATGCGGCAGCGCCTTCCAGCAGCTGACGCCACTGACGGTTCCACGACTCGACCGGATCGCGCCGAAAACCGCTTTTTGCGAACTGATGCCAGCGGCCTGTCACGAAAGCGAGTATGAGATTGGCGCAGGCGGCGGCATCGATATCGGCGGCGATCTCCTGCTGCGTCACTCCGAAGCGTATGGCCTGCTTGAGGGCGGCCTCGAGCCGGTCGTGCAACTGGTTGATGCGCGCCTGCAGCCGCTCGTTCTCGTGCACGAGAGCATCCCCGATCAGGACGCGCGTCATGCCGCGATTCTTCTGTGCAAAGCCGAGCAGGACGCCGACGATGGCCTCGATCTGCCGCGTGCCGCTTTTTTCTTCACTCGTTATCTTGTTCACGAGTGCAAACAGCGTCTGCTCGATGAACTCGATCAGACCTTCGAACATCTGCGCCTTGCCCGTGAAGTGCCGGTAGAGCGCCGCTTCCGAAATTTCGAGCTTTGCGGCGAGCGCTGCGGTCGTCACCTTCTCCGACGCGGGATTCTCCAGCATATGCGCGAGCATCTGCAGTATCTGAGTTTTCCTCTCTCCCGTCTTGGCCATTCTTGTCCCAGTTTTCAAACGAGCAGAGGCAGCGCGCGCCGCAGCTCGCTCAGCTTGGTGACCTTGACATCGACATAACCCGGCGCATGCTTCTCGCGCGACACCCAGACCGTCTGCATACCGAGTTTCTTGGCCGTCCGCAGGTTCGCCAGCGTGTCTTCGACCATGATACAGCGCTGTGCTCGCAAGTGGTTAAAGCGCATGAGACGCAGGAACCCGTGAGTGTCCGGCTTGGGACGATAGCGCGTGCGCTCGATCGAGAAGACCGCGTCGAACAAATCGGTGATAGCGAGCGCTTTCAACACCGCGCGCGAATAATGCACCGGGGCGTTGGAGAACACGAACTTCCTGCCGGGAAGACGCCGCAGCGTCGCGCGCAGCTGCGGTTCGCGCACGAGCATGCGCTCAAGCTGCGGCAGTTGGTGGGTGTGCCAGAGAAAATGGCGCGGGTCGGTCCCGTGGTGGCGCATGAGCCCGAGGAGCGTCGCGCCGTAGCGCATCCAGTACTGCCTTCTCAATTCGCCGGCTGCAGCGGGCTCCAGCCCCAGCTCGTGCTGAAGATACTCGGTCATCGCGCGGTTGATGTGCGGGAAAATATGCGGCGATGCATTGTGCAGCGTGTTGTCCAGATCGAATATCCACGACCGTGTCCATGTGAGGCCGTTGGGGCCGAGAGCGCGCGAGCGCGAGTCATGCGGCACCGCCGAAGGAAAGGAGGTTACGGAGGGAAACCATGGTTTCCTTCTGTTCATGCGGCGGCGAGGCCCGAGCCGGAGGCGAGCGCCGCCGCTACCGTCGACGGATGAGCGTGCCTACGCCTTCGCTCGTCAGGATCTCGAGCAACAGCGCATGCTCGACGCGCCCGTCGATGATGTGGCAGGTATTGACGCCATTTTTTACGGCGTCGAGCGCGGAGCTGATCTTGGGCAGCATGCCGCCGTGGATCGTGCCGTCGGCAAAGAGATCGTCGACTTTTTTCGCCGTGAGGCCGGTCAGGAGCTTGCCGGTTTTGTCGAGCACGCCGGCGGTGTTCGTCAGCACGACCAGCTTTTCGGCTTTGAGGATCTCCGCGACCTTGCCGGCGACGAGGTCGGCATTAATGTTGTAGGACTCG
>DATLEF010000152.1:0-5644 GCA_035525455.1 Burkholderiales bacterium | reverse complement strand
GCCCGACGGGAAGTCGCTGTACGTCGCTGAAGGCGATCCCGATCGCACCGGACCGCGCCAGCTGCGCGCGTATCCAATTCAAAACGATGGAAGCGTTGGCAAGCACAAAGTCCTGCACGAATTCGGCGCGGCCGACCGCGGTATCGAGGGACTTTGCGTGAGTAGCGAGGGCAACGTCTTCGCGTGCGGCGGCTGGAAGAAGAGTGGGCCCGGCCCCATGGTCTATCTGTTTTCACCTGCCGGGGAGCTCGTTGGGCAGCAGCCGGCGCCGGACGATCTTCCCATGCGATGCGCTTTCGGCGACCCGGATCTCTCCAGCCTCTACCTTACGAACGGCGACGGGTACCTTTATCGCGCGCGACATACCGGCCATAAAGGCGGGCGGCGCTGAGAGGTACATTTGTTGCACCTTTGCCAGACGCGGTCGTCTGGCCGCGTCAAGTTTTCATCTCTCTTTTTCTTAACCAAGACAAAGGCAGTCAGCAAGGCAATCAGCAGAGCCAACAACCCGGCCAGAAAGATCAGCAAAGCCAACGCGACAAGCAGGGCGGCCAGCAAGGGAATCAAGGCGGGCAGGGCAACCAGGGCAACCAGGGCAACCAGGGCAACCAGGGCGGACAAAGCGGCAATCGGTAAAGCTGCAGCGCTTTAATCAGAGCGCGCACTTAAAGCCCGGGGTGTGGACGCTGTCCGCTCCCGGGTTTGTTTTTTTGCGGCACGCCCGTTGCACTCCCAACCCCTGTCGACACTTGTCCCGTCCGGGACGTCTCTAGAGGACTGCAACCATGGCACAGGCACGTAAAAAACGACCGAGCGCGATCGATTTGCTGAAACAGGACCACCGCGAAGTTGAAATGCTCTTCAAGGAGTTCGAGCAGCTGCACGAGCAGGGTGAGGACGCCGCAACAGAGCCGGTGATACAGACCGCGTGCATTGAGCTCAAGATTCACGACAAGCTGGAAACCGAAATCTTTTATCCCGCGATCCGCGCCGAGGCCGGCGAAGAGGAGACCGACCTCCTCGATGAGGCCGAGGTCGAGCACGACACGGTTCGCGAGCTCATTCAGAAGCTTGAAGGCATGGACCCGAGTGATGAGAAAAAGCACGCGCACTTCACGGTGCTGATGGAATACGTGAAGCACCACGTGAAAGAAGAGGAAAAAGAGATGTTTCCGAAGGTCAAGCAAATGGACATCGATTTCCGGGCGCTCGGCGAGCAGATGACAGAGCGCAAAGCCGAGCTCATGTCGGAAATGGGCGTCGAAGCCGAGGAAACCGAAGACGAAGAGACGACGTAAGCACTTCGGCGGGAACCGGCCCTGCGTGCCGGCATGAAAAAGGGCGCCGCATGCGCCCTTTTTTTATTCGGTCGTGACCGGCGTTTGGTGCAGCGGTGTCTGCTCGCCCAGGAGATCGCGCGCAATCACTTCGCGCACCTCTTCGAGCTTCAGGCCGTGCGCTTCCACCAGATCCATCACGTCGGTCAATATGGCGTCGGCATCCTGCATTTTCTTCAGGCGCTTGAAATGATCCTCACGGCGGATGCCCATGCTGGCGCCGACGAGCTCGAGGAAATTCACGACTTCGAAAGGCCATTGCGCCTCGTGACTGCACAGCTCGCGGTGGCACGCATGGTAAACGCCTGCGAGTGTCGTCACGCCCGCCTGGGCTGCGGCTTCGAGAACCCCGCGATGCACTTCCCGCTTGTATTCCGGAAGCGGCTGCAGGGTGTTGCACATCCAGCCGACGCGCGGCTGCTCCAGGTCGACGAAATCGAGCCCGGGTATCGCCCGCAGGATAGTGACTGCGGCTTCGGTGACGCCCGCGACGCCGGGGTGCTCGTGCAGTCCGACGCGCTTCTCAACGCGGTGGCGCATCAGGGGGCGGAGGCGCTCGAGCTGGCTCGCCAGAAACACGACGAAAGCCTGCAGCTCGTACGGCACAGTTGCATCCGCGCGGCCGGGCAGCACGTTCTCTCCGATCTGAACCTGGCAGGTCGGACACCACGACAGCACCTTGTCCGCGCCGGTGGCAGCGAAGCGGTCGGTCGTGCGATACCCGATGCGGCCGGACGCGTCGAGGTCTCCGCTGCGAAATTGCAGTACGCCGCAGCAGTTGCCGGGACCGCCCATGACGTGGTACGAGACGCCCAGTGCGTCGAGTATGTCGAGGCAGAGCAGCACGATATGCGGAGTCTTCAGCACGTTGCAACCGGTATAGAAGACGACTTCCGGCTTCTCACTGCCCGCGGCTTCGCTGCGAAAGCGGGCGAGCACGGCGGGCTCGAGTTGCATGCGCGAGAGCACGCGTACTCCCCGGCCCATCGCCGCAAATGCGGCGCTGCCTTTGGTGTGCTGCTCTTCCGCGCTCGTTCGGCGCTGCATGGCCAGGCGCGCGAGCGTGAGCATGAAACGCGGATTGACGCCGTCGTTGCAGCGTGGGATGCACGTGCCGCTGCCCGAGCACACGCGCGCCCAGCGCTCGGCGTCGGCATCTGCTGACTCGCCCCGAATGAGCCCAAGCACGCCGGTCACGACATCGACCGCGTTGCGATCCGAAATCCCGGCCGGCTTGGTCATCGGACACACGTCGAAGCAGCCGCCGCATCGCGTACAGCGATCCAATATGTCCTGCGTGCGCGCGTTCAGCGCCTGCGCAAAAGATTCATTCATGTGTATCGCCCTGCCGTTGCGGAAAGTTGAAGCATAACAAACCACTGGTACCTTCGCGGGTTCGTTGGTATGATGCACGCGCAATGGCCGAATTTCAGAATCGGACGCTCATTTGCAGCGTCCTGTTCATAGATATCGCGGAATATTCGCGCAAACCGGTCATCGAGCAGATCGAGCTCAAAGACCGGTTCAATGCGCTGCTCTCCGACGCCCTGCGTGGCGTAGCGGTCAACGATCGCATCATACTCGACACCGGCGACGGTGCCGCGATCAGCTTCATAAGCGATCCGGAAGACGCGCTTTTCGTCGCGACCGGATTTCGCGATGTAATCGCGGATCAGATGAGGGGCGTGGGTGCCGAGCTTGCCACACGCATGGGCATCAACCTCGGTCCCGTGCGCCTGGTGAAGGACATCAACGGCCAGCCCAACATCATCGGCGACGGCATCAACGTCGCGCAGCGCGTGATGAGTTTTGCCCGGCCGGGGCAGGTCCTCGTCTCCCGTTCGTACTATGAGGTCGTCTCCCGCCTCTCCGACGCGTCTTCCACGGTTTTCAGTTACGAAGGCTCGCGTACCGACAAGCACATACGCGAGCACGAAGTCTATGCGGTCGGCGCCATACCTGCCGCGCAGCGGCGTCAGGACGCGCCTGCGCAGCAAGTGCGGCGCCCCATCGCCGCCGCCCCGAGCGCGGCACTGGCGAGCGCGGCGGAATGCGGCAGAGCGGCCGTCGACCATTTCATGATGAGGCCGCGCCTGGCGAGCGCAGTGACCGTAGCGGCCATACTCACGACCGCATTCAGCGTGCGCTCGCACCGTGGCCCCCCGGTGCCGCTGGTGGTTGAGCTGCCCCGCGAAGCGACGGGTGCAGGTGTTCCGACCGTCGAGGCGCCTGCTCCGGTTGCCGAGCCGATACGGTCCCCGCCGCCGAGGTCGTCCCGCGCCGTGGCGCCCGAGCCGAGGCCGGCACCTGAGACGAGGCCGACGCCTCCGGCGTCTGTGGCGCGCAAATTCGAGTCCTCCGCGCCCACGACGCTCGCGCTCAAGAAATCCACCGATCCAAGCTCGATCCAGGTAGCCGAGGAGAAGCCGGCCGCGGCGCCTCAACCCGGGCCGCCGACTGAACCCGAGATCGCAACCGTCTCGCTCGCGATCGCGCCATGGGGCGAGATTCATGTCGACGGCAGGATGCGCGGCGTGAGCCCGCCGCTGCTCGAGCTCGAGCTCGCGCCCGGCAACCATCGCATCGAAGTGCGCAACGCGGGCGCCAGCAGCCACGTCGTGAACGTTCAGGCGAAAGCGGGCGACCGGTTCAGGATCAAACACAAATTCAACTGACGCGATGCGCACATCGACATGCCTGGTTGCCATGATGCTCGCACTGACCGCGTTGGGCGCCTGCTCTTCGCGGCCGATCGAGGACATCAAGCGCATTTTCAAACCGAGCAAAGGCGAGCCGCAGCTCGCTGCCGGCATCAAGTCCTACGAAGACGGACGCTACAACCAGGCGACGACGAATTTCCAGAACGCGCTCACGGCCGGGTTGAGCGATGATGACGAGATCACGGCCAACAAGTATCTCGCGTTCGTGAGCTGCGTGCAGGGCCGGGACCGCCAATGCCGCGCCTATTTCAGGCGTGCGCTCGAGCTGAATCCTGCGTTCGAGCTTGCGCCGGCCGAGGCCGGTCATCCCATCTGGGGACCCGTTTTTCGCAGCGTGAAAGGGCGTCGATAGTCATGGGTACGCACAAGCAGCGCAAAGCACCACGTAACACCACCAGCCGCAAGCTTGGGCGTTATCAGATCGTCGATGAAATCGGCAACGGCGCGATGGGCACGGTGTATAAAGCGGTCGATCCGATGCTCGACCGGACCGTCGCGCTGAAGACGATCAATGTATCGGGCAGCGAACGCGAAATGGCTGAGTACGAGGGGCGCTTCTTTCAAGAGGCGAAAGCGGTCGGCGGGCTGAACCACCCGAACATAGTCACCATTCACGACGTCGGCTCGAGCGGCAACATGCCGTATCTCGCGATGGAGCTGCTCGAAGGCAGCGAGCTCGCGACGCTCACGGACCGGGGACAGCCGCTGCCGTTGGAAAAAGCAATCGACGTCGCGGCTCAAGTCGCGCAGGGACTCGCCTACGCGCACGAGCATGGCGTCGTCCACCGCGACATCAAGCCCGCCAACATCATGCTGGTGCGCGACGGCATCGTGAAAATCGCAGACTTCGGCATTGCACGGATGCGCCTGGCCGAAGCGAACGGCGAGGCAGTGAACCCGGTGGGCTCTCCGCGCTACATGTCGCCCGAGCAGGTGCTCGCCAGGCGCGCCGACCATCGCTCCGATATTTTTTCGCTCGGCGTGGTGCTTTATGAAATGCTGACCGGCAATGCGCCTTTTTCGGGCGGGGACCTGAACGCGGTGCTGTTCCAGATCGTGAATCTGGTGCCGCCCGCGCCGAGCACGATCGATCCGTCGATTCCGACCATACTCGATTTCATCGTGGCCAAGGCGCTCGCCAAGACACCGGACGAGCGTTATGCCACCGCGCGCGAATTTGCGGACGATCTCAAGCATTGCAGCAACGGGCTGCGTCCGTCTCCGCGGCTCGTCGGCGTGGCGACGCCGAAGCAGCCCGCCATGCCAAAAATCGACGCCTACGCCGCAACGCCGCTCCTCACGAAGTCATATCCGGAAGCACGCCAGAGCGACAATCCGAGGCCTAGCGTCGGCGCTGCGACCATGGGTGTGGCAAAGGATTTCGATTCGCTCGCCGCGATGGTGCGGCTTGCCGCGCAGACGGGCGTTGCGCAGAATTTCGAAGACTTCGCTGCCCATCGCGAAGCGGAAGCCGCCGAGGCCGGCACCGTCCATGGGACCGTGGTGCGCGAGCAGTCTTCGCCCATCCTCACGGGCTTCGACCGCTGGAAACCGGTCGATCAGCTGATTTTCGCGGCCAGCGTGGCG
>DATLEF010000140.1:0-6647 GCA_035525455.1 Burkholderiales bacterium | reverse complement strand
CCTTGTTATCAAATGGCCCTTGCGACGGATGGCACTATGCGGTGCGCTCAGTAAGCAGCAAGAGCAGCCTACCGCGTCACCGCACGAAAACAAATCCGGCTAAACCGGCCTCGCCGGCGAATTCCTACTACAGCTTGACTTCTAGATGCGCGCAACGCCAAAAATAAGGGCCGCGCGAAGGCGGCCCTTATCTCGCGGCCCGTTGCGGGCCGGGTCTCGTATTTCAGTCGAACTCTTCCTGCTCGGACGCCGCGCACTGCGGGCAGCGCTCGCCGTAACCTCCGGCGACACTTTCTACGGCTGCCAGAAGCTCGCGGGCATTGCCGTTGAAAATGCGCAGATTCGGGTCCAGCGGATCGACGATGCCGGCCGCGAGTGCTTTTCGGGTTAGTCCGGCCTTGCGGGCCTTGAACGGCTGGCCGTGATAGGGGCATTCGCGCAGAAGACCGATGGCAATCGCAAAGTCTTCGGCGGCCCACTGCTTTACGATTTGTGGATCGCTTTTTTGCGATCCGACGAGCGGCGTGACGGTCTGCATACCGCCTCCTTCTGTTGAGCGTCTCGAAGCGGGGAGCAAACTCCGTGCCGATGCGCCAATAACAGGCCGAAAACCCTCGTCAAATGTTTCTCATGCGATTGCGGGCGAAAAATGCGCCTACATGTACGCCGACGAGCCGCCCGCTGCAGCGAACTCAAACCAACAGCCGGTAAACTTTTCCACAGGCGGTCAAGGTGCGAATAAATCGCCCCGAGACGGCCGCGCTCGGAAGTCTCGCGGTGACTTGGCGGAAGCGGCCATGCACTTTCATGGGGCCGAAAACGGCGGCTATGCGCCGTGTCTGTGCACTTTTATTTGGGCGGCCTCATCTCGACATCGAGCTCGCGCACGATCTCGCCGCGCTCATCCAGGATGCGCACGATCGCATCCGGTTTGGTTCTCCCGAATGAAACGGCATACGCGATCGCTTCCTCTTCCGTTGGGAAAAATGCGAGCGATTTGTCGAATCCCTGCTCCATCACGTGCCAGCGCCCGATTCCGGGCTTCACGCACAAGACTGTTGTCTTCACCATGTCTGCTTGGCCTGCAGGCTCCGTGCCGCCCATGCGCGGCGGAGCACCGGTCTGGAGGGGCATAGCCTTTGCAGGCTGAAGTTGCATAGGCTCGCCTGCGGCCTCATCACGCAAACACGCGCGAGCAGTCGACATCAGTGGACTTCGAAAAATCCACTCCAAGGAGATTCCATATGGCCGATCGATATCAATCTCGAGGGGGTTACGGCGAACAGGACAACCAGCGCCGGCAGGATGAATCCTGGCAAGCGGATCGCAGCGAAAGCGGCGCGCATGCGGGGCACGATCAGTCGGGTTGGCAAAGCGGACAAGGGTCGCAGGGCGGCGGCTGGCAAAGCGGCGGTGGCTCGCAGACAGGTCCGTCACCTTCGCAAAGTTATGGCAACCCGGTTGGCGGTTATGGCGGCAGTCAAGGCGGCTATGGGTCGCAGGGCTACGGCACGCAAACGAGCGGCGGCGTGCAAAGCGGCAGTTATGGCAGCGGCTATGGGTCGGAGCACGGCGGCTACGGCTCTCAAAGTTACGGCAGCGGCGGAGGATACGGCTCGCCGGGTCAGAATCAGCAGGGATACGGCTCGCGAGGGGCCTGGGGCCAGCATAGCGTCAGCAACCCGTCGCAATCGGGTTATGGCGGCGGCATGGAATACGGCGGCGGCGGAGGCTCGAGCTGGCAGCGAATGGGCAGCCAGGGCGGAGGCGGCTACGGATCGCAAGGCGGATACGGTGGATCGCCAGGCCATGGGGCACAAGGCGGTTACGGCGGATCGCAAGGTGGCTACGGTGCGCGCGGGGACTATGCACCTGCCGGGCAACAAAGTGGATTCGAACCGCACGGCGGTTATGGCGGGCAGCAGCAGGGCGGCGCCGGCATGGGACCGCCCGCCGGCTTTGGCGGATACGGTTCGCAAAGCGGCGGATACGGATCGCAGTCGAGCTACAGCGCCCACGGCGCATATGGCGCGCCGGGCCAGGGCGGCTGGGGACACAGTGCCTACGGTCAGCAAGGCCTGAAACGCCGCGGACCCAAGGGCTATCAGCGTTCAGATGAGCGCATCAAGGAGGATCTGTGTGAACAGCTGATTCGAAGCGCGCATATCGACTCGAGCGAGGTCACAATCGATGTAAGCGACGGCAGGGTAAAGCTCGAAGGAACAGTGCCTGAACGCCGTATGAAACACGCGATCGAGGACATGGCCGAAGCATGTCCCGGCGTGAAAGACGTCGAAAATCGCGTGCGCGTGTCACATGGCGAATGGCAGGGCGGCGCGCCGCAAGCCTCCTCGTGGGGCGGATCGAGCAGCGGCGGCAGCGGAAGCTGGGGCACCGGCTCCGGTATTGCGAGCTCCCACACGGGCGGCGGCCAGGAGCCTGGCAACGCGACGGGCGCCTCGAGCGGCGCAAGTTACGGCGGCTCCACGACGCGCCTCTCAAGCGGAAGCGCTTTCGGCAGCGGCGCCGCCGCATCCGATAGCGAGAGCAACGCTACACGCGTCGCCGGAACCGCGGGCGGTCTCTCAGGCCAAAGCTCGAGCTCCGGCTCCACGGCGAAATCAAGATAGAAGCGCGAGATAGCAGCGCACCGAGGCGCATGTGTTTGCAGAAAGGGTCGGCTCCCCCGGCCCTTTTTGTTTATGCTTGGGCGTGTCCGCGGCACATCGCTTGCACAAAGGCGCTCACACGAACTCCCATGAAAATGCTTTTCCGCTGATGTTTTCGCGTTTTGCTTCCTTAAAACCATACGGTGCAGCACTGCTTGCAGTGTTGGCGCTCGCTGCGTGCGAAGAACGCACGGCGACCGTCGCCGCGCCCGCTGCAACGCCGGGTCAACCGATACAGATACCGCCGCCGGGACCGCAGTCGCAGCCGGACGCGACCGCAACCGCGCGCGCACAGGCGAGCGGCCTGCCTGATTTCACCGTCCTGGTCGAGCGCCAGGGGCCCGCGGTCGTCAATGTCGTCACTGCACGCAGCGCGCGCGGCGGTGCAGGCGAGCCGAGCGACGATCCGCTGTTGGAATTCTTCCGCCGCTTCATGCCGAATCAGCCGGACCCGGGGCCCGAGAGCCGCGCGCAGGGCATCGGCTCCGGTTTCATCATTAGCGCCGACGGATACGTACTGACGAACGCGCACGTCGTCGCCGAAGCGGACGACGTCACAGTGCGCCTCGCGGATGCGCGCGAATTCAAAGGCAAGATCATCGGAGTGGATCTGCGCACCGATGTCGCGCTGCTCAAAGTCAACGCAACCGGCCTTCCGACCGTCACGCTCGGCAATTCCGAGCAATTGAAGGTTGGGGAATGGGTGGCGGCGATCGGCTCCCCTTTCGGTTTCGTCAATACGATCACAGCCGGCATCGTCAGCGCGAAAGGACGCTCGCTCCCCGACGAATCGTTCGTCCCCTTCATACAGACCGATGTCGCCGTCAATCCGGGAAACTCCGGCGGACCGCTGCTCAATCTGCGCGGCGAAGTCGTGGGTATCAACTCGGCGATTTACAGCCGCACCGGCGGCTACATGGGGGTGTCGTTCGCGATTCCGATCGAAGTCGCGCTCGACGTGAGCAGGCAGCTGCAGGCAACCGGTAAAGTGACGCGCGGCCGGCTCGGCGTGCAGATCCAGGCGCTTACGCCGGAGCTCGCGAAGTCGTTCAAGTTGCCGGACACGAAAGGCGTGCTGGTCGCCGCGGTCGAACCGCGCAGTCCCGCCGAAAAAGCCGGGTTGCTGACAGGCGACGTCATATTGAGCTTCGAGGGCAAACCCGTTCAGATCGCGAACGAGCTGCCGCGCGTCGTTGCAGCCACCAAGCCCGGCACGACAGTCACGCTCGACGTCTGGCGTAACGGCTCACGCCGTCAGATCAAGGCGACACTGGCTGAATTCGCGAGCGAGAGCCTCGCGCAGCAGAGCGCACCCGAAGTGCGGAAAAGCTTCAACCGTCTCGGACTGAACTTGCGCGAGCTCGCTCCCGCTCAGCGCAAGAGCCTCGGTATCGAGTACGGGCTCATCGTAGAAGGCGTTGCGAACACGGGACCAAACACCCAGGTGCAGCGCGGCGACATCGTCATGGCGATCAACAACGCGAATTTCAAAAGCCTCGATGAATTCAACGCGATCGTACAGAAACAGCCGCCCGGCAGCGTCGTCGCGCTGCTGGTGCGCCGAGGCGACGCAGCGCTTTATATCCCTGTCCGGGTCGGCTCTGAAAAATGAACGCCTAACTCCGCGCCTGCCTCATGCAGTGACGCGAAAGTAGCTCAGCTCTCACGCCAGAGCGCTTGCCAGCGCGCGCACGACCAACGCCAACCCGATCGCCAGCAGCGTCACGAATGCCACCAGTGCCGAGATCAGCATTGCCACGAATGCGCGACTTGCCCTCGCTGTTTTGAGCGGGTTATCGAGATGAGCCTCGAGCAACTCGAAGTTGCGCTGATTGGCTTTCCATGCGGCATCGAACACGTCCCCCAGGAATGGCACCAGTCCGACGATACCCTCCAGCGCAACGTTGAAAGCCATGCGCGTGAGCAGACTCGAAGGCGCTCCCAGCCGCGCGGCCTCGCGCACGATGTAAGTCGAAAGCAGGACACCGAGCAGGTCTCCAATCCCCGGAACGAGACCGAGGACTGCATCGAGCCCGATACGAAAGTTGACGCCGGGCAGCGGAATCGAGTTATCCAGCAGCCACGCGATGTGTGCGAGACGGCGGCGATCGGCATCATACGAAGGCATACTCGAAGAACCCTCCAGGATTCGCACTGCACCAGGAATTCCAGCGGCCACGCAAGCGGTATGCCGTCGTCCTTCTGCTAAGATTCTGCAGATTACGATTGCCGCCTCGGGAATTCATTGGCACTGAGTAAACCACGCCGTGCGCTCGCTTCGTGCTGCGCCGCTCACACGCTACACGACGGATTGTCGGACGTCACTTACGTCCTGCTGCCTCTGCTCGCGCAGACGTTCGGGCTCACGCTTGCGCAAGTCGGCCTCATCCGCTCGGCGCATCGCACAGCCATGGCCGCGTTCCAGATACCGGCCGGTCTTTTTGCGGAGCGCTTCGGCGAGCGCAATCTGCTCGCATTCGGGACACTGATCGCTGGACTCGCGTTCGTCGCGCTGGGCTACGCGAGCGGTTTCTGGATGATCCTGATCGCGCTGTTCTTCGCCGGAATGGGATCGGCGGTGCAGCACCCGCTCTCCTCGACCATCATCTCGCACGCTTATCCGGATGAAGGCCGGCGCGCAGCGCTCGGCACGTATAACTTTTTCGGCGACGTCGGCAAGTTCGCGTTCGGCGGCGCAGTGAGCCTTTTTCTGCTGGTCGGATTGACGTGGCAGCTGCCTGTCATCGGATTCGGCGTGATCGGGATCCTCACAGCCGGGCTCATCTTTCTCTACGTGTCCAATACGCGGCCTGCGAAAAGCAGCAGCGCGGAAGCTCCGCGCCAAGGCGAGGCGCAGGGCTGGGGCATACGCAATCCACAGGGTTTCACGGCCCTGTGCCTGATCGAGATACTCGATTCGAGCACGCGCACGGGCTTTCTAACGTTCATCGCGTTCCTGCTGATACACAAAGGCATACCGGAAGGGTGGGCTGCGCTCGCCGTTCCGCTCATTCTGACCGGCGGCATGGCAGGCAAGCTTGCGTGCGGATTTCTCGCCGAGCGGCTGGGCATCATACGCACGATCGTCATGACCGAGGTCGCAACAGGTCTCGGCATACTCGCGACGCTGGCACTCCCGGGTGTCGGTGCGATGATACTGCTGCCGCTCCTGGGCGTCGCACTTCAGGGCACGTCCTCGGTGCTCTATGCGACGATCGGCGATCTCGTCGATAAGGACCGGCTCTCGCGCACCTTCGGCCTGTTCTATACGCTCGGGTCGCTCTGCGGCATCGCGGCGCCGCTCGGCTACGGCCTCCTCGGAGACATCGCGGGTGTCGAGACTGCCATTGCGGTAGTCGGCATCGCAGTCCTCATGACGCTGCCGCTCACCGCGATGCTGCGCCCGGCGATCGGTGCAGCTAAACCGGTCAGCATCTAAACTTACGCCTTACGGATTCAGGAGGCCTCATGGGCAAACAACGGATCAGTTATTTCCCTCTCGAAAAAATGGACGACGCGATGCGCGCCGAAATGCAGCGATGCGCGCGTGAAGGCACACCGCGCCCGGAGAGCTCCGCGGTGCGGGCGCACGTCCCCGGCGCCTTCTGGTCGTTTGCAAATTCGTGGCGCGACATCTTCCACACCGGCGTGTGCGACCACGCCATCAAGGAGCTCTGCCGACTCTACGTATCGCGCTCGGTGAAGTGCGAGTTCTGCGGCAACCAGCGCTCGATCAAGGCGTTCACCCAGAACCTCGATGAGGCGCAGACCGACGACCTCGTCAATTTCGAAAAATCGACGAAATATACCGACAGGCAGAAAGCCGCTCTGGCCTACGCGGAAGCAATCACTTGGCGGCTCGAGACGGACGACGCGTTCTGGGAACGGCTCCACCGGCACTTTAGCGAGCCCGAGTTGGTCGAGATGGGCTGCTTCATCGCGCTCACGATGGGCCAGCAGAGCTGGCTGCGGCTCCTC
>DATLEF010000115.1:0-4102 GCA_035525455.1 Burkholderiales bacterium | reverse complement strand
AAGGCCTCATGCCGTATCTCGAGGACAATACGCAGGCGTGGCTCATGCAGCCCGATGGCACATACGTTCTGCCCACGGGCGTCGCCGAAAATCCGCTCAGCGCCCAGCTCTCGCTCCTCGAGCGCCTGGCCGGACAGCAGGGCGCCTAGTGCGGGAAGCTCAACGAGCGGTGCGGCGGGCGCTTCGTTCCCGCAAACATGAGCGCGTGATAGCGTCCAGAACATGGATCTGATTCTCTGGCGGCACGCCGATGCCGAAGACGGCGCGGACGATCGCGCGCGGCCTCTCACGGCGAAAGGGCATAAACAGGCCGGGCGCATGGCTGCGTGGCTCGATGCTCGTCTCCCGAAGAATGCACGCCTCATCGTAAGCCCCGCGGTGCGCGCGCAGCAGACTGCGGAGCCGCTCGCGCGTGACGCCACGACGAGCGAAGACGTCGCGCCGGGCGCGCAGGCGGCTGCGATATTGAAAGCCGCCGGCTGGCCCGACGGTAAAGGCACGGTCGTGATCGTCGGTCACCAGCCTACACTGGGAGCCGCCGCGGCTGCAGTGCTCACGGGAAAAGCCGCGCATTGGCGCATCAAGAAAGGCGGCATCTGGTGGATTGCAACCGACGAAGGCGAGCAAACCGCGCGCGTGGTCGCAGCCATTACGCCTGACCTCGTCTAGCATCTCGACTCAGAAATTCGCGCTGATATCGTCATTCAGCGCAACGCTGGAATCCAGGCGCCTTACGCGCACCGCGCTTGTTCTGGATTCCAGCCTGGCGCTGGAATGACGACTACTGCGACTACTGAATCGCGATTGCAGGTTCCGGGGTCACGATGGCTTCGTCGAGCTCGGGTACTTTCAGCTCGAAGCCGATTCTCTGCCACTCGCGGATTTCGTCGCGCAGCGCGGTCGCAGTCAGCGGATTGCGCGAAAGCCATTCGGCGTCGAGACCGACACGAAAACGCGCATTGCCGTATTTGGCCTGAATGACCGGCAACGCGATGTCCACGCGTCCGCGATAGAAGAGCACCGCGAGGCGCAGCGCCAGCACGGCACGCAGGTCGACTGCCCCTTCGATTCGCGCCTGCACTTTCCGGAGCGAGCGGCGATGCGCGAGGACGAGCAGCGCAACCTGGGTCTGCTCATCGCGCGAGCAGCCGGGCATGTCGGCGTTCTCGAGTATGTAAGCGCTGTGCTTGTGATAGCCGCTGTACGCGACCGAAATGCCGATCTCGTGCAGCTTCGCAGCCCATCCGATGTAGGTCGGGTCGTTTTCGTCCGCGTCCCGGGCATCCGCCGTGAGCTTTTTGTAAAGCGACTGCGCAAGCGCGCCGACGCGTCGCGCCTGAGCGGCATCGACGTGGTAACGCTGCATGAACTGGGCGACGGTCACATCGCGCAAGTCCTTGTGATGCACGCGGCCCAGCAGGTCGTAGAGCAATCCTTCGCGCATGGCGCCGGTGGCCGGCGTCAGCTCGTCGATCGAGAGCTCCGAGAGGATGGCGTTCAGAATCGCCAGCCCGCCCGGGATCACCGGGATACGGTCCGCTTTCACCGCGGCGGACTGCAGGCGTTCCACGCTGCCCGCCTTGATGAGGGCGCTGCGGAGCTTTTCCATGCCGCTGCGCGTGATGACGCCGGCCGCGCCCTCGCCGTCCTGCACGAGCTCCGCCAACGCGCGCACCGTTCCTGAGGATCCGATCGCCTGCTGCCATTGCTTCTTACTGAACGCGCCTGCGATCGGCTGCAGCTCGTTGCGGGCGGCCAGCTCGGCCTCTTTCATCGCGGAACGCGTTACGACACCGTCGCGGAAGTATTGGCGGCTGTAGCTCACACACCCCATGAAGAGACTCGCCAGCTTCTGCGGCTTGATGCCGCTGCCGATGATGAGCTCGGTCGAGCCGCCGCCGATGTCGATCACGAGACGGCGCTCCTTCGAAGGCGGGAGGCTTTGTTGAACCCCGGTGAAGATGAGTCGCGCTTCTTCGCGGCCGGCGATCACTTCGATGGGAAAACCGAGCGCGGCCTTAGCGAGCTTCAGGAAAGCCCGGGCATTCTTCGCGACGCGCAGCGTGTTGGTGCCGACGGCCCTGACCGCACGCCGGTCGAAGCCGCGCAGACGTTCGCCGAAAATGTGCAGAGCGGCGAGCGCGCGCTCCTGCGAGACCGCATCCAGTACTTTGTCTTCGGAAAGGCCCTCACCCAGTCGGACCGGCTCGCGCAGGGAATCCAGAGGATAGATCTGGTCGCCCACCACGCGGGCAACCTGACAGTGGAAGGAGTTGCTTCCGAGATCGACAGCGGCGAGCGTCGAGTGCTCAGCCATCAAATTCCATGGCGGCAGGGCAGTGGTTTGCGCATGCCGCAGTATAGGCAAACACCGCGCCTGCGGCTATGCGTTGCCTTGGCGCCGCGTATCAAACACCGATCACGCCGCCGTCGTCTTTGCGTATCACCACTGTCGCCGATCGCGGCCGTCCGCCCGCGGGCCCATCGGGCCACGTGCTCACCGCCTGCGGCGCGGTGGGATCAGTGCGCTCGCTCGCGCTTTCGCCGGGATGCTGGATGTTGATGAACATCGTGCCGCCGTCAGGTGTCATCGTGATGCCGGTGATTTCGCAGCCGCGCGGGCCGGTGAGGAAGCGCCGAACCTCGCCGCTGCGGGTATCGGCACACAGCATCTGGTTGTTGCCGAGGGGTTCGTAGTGCGCTTTATTGAGCGTGCTCGCCGAAATGTCGGTCTGTATCCACAACAAGCCGCGATCGTCGACCCAGATTCCGTCGGGGCTGCCGAAAGCCGCGCCCCGGATGTTGCCTCGCTTCTCGGCTTCGGGATGCCGGGGATCGCCCGCGAGCGCGAAGATATCCCAGGTGAACCCAGCGCTCGCCGGATCGCCGCCCTGCTCCGCCCATCGCACGATATGCCCGAAAACATTGTTCGGTCGCGGATTCGCCGCGTCGGCCGGCGCGGCATCGGTCGCACCGCGGTTCACGTTGTTCGTGAGCGTGCAGTAAACCTCTTTCGTATTTTCATCGACCGCGATCCATTCGGGGCGGTCCATTTTGGTCGCGCCGACCGCGTCTCCCGCTGCGCGGGCGCGTATGAGCACGTCGGCCTGATCGGCGAAGCCGCGGTCGCGCGTGAGGTTACCGCCGCCGTGCACGAGCGGCAGCCACGCACCCGTTCCGTCCGCATTGAAGCGCGCCACGTAGAGCGTCCCGCGGTCGAGCAGATCGCGATTGGCGTCGCGGCTGGCCGGATTCACACGCGCGCTCGAGACGAACTTGTAGATGTATTCGAACGCGCGGTCGTCTCCCATGTACACGACCAGCCGCCCATCCGCAGCGAGCGTCGTCACCGCACCTTCGTGACTGAAACGCCCAAGCGCGGTGCGTTTCACCGGGACCGAAGCCGGATCGTAGGGGTCGAACTCGACGACCCACCCATGACGATGCGGCTCGTTCGGATGTTTGCCGGCATCGAAGCGCTCATCGAATTCGTGCCACCGGTATCCGCGTCCTTCGGGTGTGATGCCGGCACGGCGGTGCTCGGCCGTCATCGTGCCGGTGTTGGCGAAATAGCTATCGTAGTTTTCTTCGCACGTGAGATAACTCCCCCACGGTGTCTTGCCGTCAGCGCAGTTATTGAACGTTCCCAACACCGTGCGCCCGCTCGGGTCGGCCGCCGTCTGCATCGCAGCCGAGCCTGCCGCGGGGCCGCTGATGCGCATCGGCGTCGCTGCCGTGATGCGGCGCGCGTAGCGGGATGGGCGCACGACTTCCCAGCGGCCGTTTCGCTGAGCGACCTCGATCACGCTGCAGCCGTGTGCGTTCTGGGCTTTGCGAACTTTCTCGGCGCTCCAGTTCGCATAGCCGTCGCGATGCAGCAGCCCGTCGTCGGTGTACTCGTGGTTCATGGCCAGCAGGCCGCGCGTGGAGCTGCGCGAGCCGTAAGGCAGCGGAAAGTAAAGGATGCCGTCGTGGTGCATGCCCGCCTGCAGCGCCTGCTCGTCGGCACTGTTCGTCGCGTCCGGCTTGAAAGCGGGCATCGCCGAGGCGAGACCCACGGGATCGCCCCATTTGTACAAGGAAGTCGCGGAATAACCTGCAG
>DATLEF010000108.1:0-2063 GCA_035525455.1 Burkholderiales bacterium | reverse complement strand
GCAAACGCTCCAGCAGATCGAGGCCGATGTTCTCGTGCTCGTCGAATGATGCGGGATCATCCTCGAGGGGCAGCACGCGCTCGTGCACGAATTCGCGGTAACGCTTACGGTAGCCCTCTATTTCCGCGTCGAGCAGGAAATCCATAAAGTCTACGCCGCTCCTTCAGTGCTCTAACAAGCTTGCACGCTCACGCAGGATGAACTTCTGGATCTTGCCGGTCGCGTTTTTGGGCAATTCTCCGAAAACGATGGTCTTCGGCGCCTTGAAATGCGCAAGGCTCGCGCGTGCATGGGCGATCAGCTCGTCGCTGCCCACGTGCGCTCCCGGTTTCAGCGTCACGAATGCGACGGGGACCTCTCCCCATTTCGCGTCCGGACCTGCCACCACAGCGGCTTCGAGCACCGCCGGATGTGCCGAAAAGATGCGCTCGACTTCGATCGATGGGATGTTCTCGCCGCCTGAGATAATGATGTCTTTGGAGCGGTCCTTGATCTCGATGTATCCATCCGCATGCATAACGGCGATATCGCCGGTGCGAAACCATCCGTCGGGCGCGGCGTGGCGCGTTGCGTCGGCGTCGCGATAATAGCCCAGCATGACGTTGTTGCCGCGCAGCGCGATTTCCCCTAGCGTGCGGCCGTCCGCGGCGACGTCGCTGCCGTGCGAATCGACGACACGCAGCGCCTGCGAGATCACGTTGCCAACACCTTGCCGCGCTTTGAGCTGCGCTTGCTCGTTTGCGGGCAGGGTTCGCCACTCGGGACGCCAGTCGCAGATCACGGCGGGGCCGAACGTCTCAGTCAGTCCATACAGATGGGTCACGTCCATGCCGAGCTCGGCCATACGCGCGAGCAGCGCAGGTGTCGGTGGCGCGCCCCCGGTCGCAATGCGGACGCTGCGCGCGCGCCGTTCGTGCGGCGCGGCTGAATGCCATGCCAGCATGACGAGCACCGTCGGCGCAGCATTGAAATGCGTCACGCCTGATGCATCGAGATGCGTCCACACGATTGCGGGGTCGAGCTTGTGAAGGCAAAGATGCGTTGCGCCCGCGGCCGTCACGGCCCAGGTGAAGCACCAGCCATTGCAATGAAACATCGGCAGCGTCCACAGGAAGACACTGCCGGCATCGAGCTGCATGTGCAGCGCCATGGCGAGCGCCTGCAGGTAGGCACCGCGGTGGTGGTACATGACGCCTTTCGGCGTGCCTGTCGTTCCGCTCGTGTAATTGATCGACAGGAGACTGCGCTCGTCGGCGAGCTCACACGAATAAGGGGTTGCCTTGCTCAGCATCCCCTCGTACTCGTCCGCGCCGCCGGCACGTACCAGTTTCAAGGCTGCACCGACTTTCCGCGCTATTTCCGCCGCTGCGGCCTCGAAGTCGCAGTCATAGATCAGCAGGGATGCGCCCGCGTGCGCGACGATCCGGGCGAGATCATTCGGCGTGAGCCGCGGATTGAGAGCGACGAGTACTGCGCCGGCGAACGGCACGCCGTAGTGTGTCTCCAGGAGCACGTGCGTGTTGGGTGCAAGCACCGCGATGCGGTCGCCGCAGCTCACGCCCAGCGCGCGCAATGCGCCCGCAAGCCGCAGGGCGCGATCGAGGAATTGTGCGTAGGTGTAGCGCCGGTCTTCGTCTATGACTGCGATGCGGTCAGCGAACGTACGCCCCGCGCGGATGAGGAATGCCGTCGGCGTCAAAGGCTCGAAGGCCATTTCCTTCGATGCGAGCATCGGCACAGGGCCAGCGCAGGGGACCGCCTTCGTGTTCAACGGCTCAAGCTCCTGGGATTCGAAATTCGCAGGCGGACCGCCACGTTCTCCTGCAAATGCTCGAGCAAAGCGCGTTGCCTTTCATCATCGGCATCGAAGCGTCCGGCGCGAATATGTTGCGCCAGTCGACGCTCATACTGGGCGATCGCATCGCGCAGGGCTGAACCGGTAATTTCGCGCGAAGGCGTGCCGTACATTTTGTCCAGCCGTGCAAGCGCGGCGACCTCGGCCGTGTCGCCCATTGCAAGCTCGCGGCTCGCGATAGCCATCGCGTTCGCGATCATGAGCAGGG
>DATLEF010000083.1:0-23434 GCA_035525455.1 Burkholderiales bacterium | reverse complement strand
CTGCATCGAGCGCGGTGTTGAATCGAGTCGTCGGATCCGACGGCTCCAGCATCCTCGGCACGCTTTCGTCGAACGGCCGCGTATTTCTAGTCAATCCGAACGGGGTGATATTCGGACCCGGCGCGCGAATCGATACGGCGGCATTCATCGCGTCGACGCTCAATATCGCCGACAGCGATTTTCTCCAGGGGCGGCTCAAGTTCGAAGGCGGCGGCAACGGAGTGCTGCGTAACGAAGGCACGATACGGGCGAGCGGCGACATCATGCTCGTCGGGCCTCGGATCGAGAACGCGGGACTGATACGCAGCGGGAACGGCAGTGTGCTGCTGGCGGCCGGACAGAAACTGACGATCACGAGTCCAGACGCACAGGGCGTCAAGTTCGAGCTGCAGGCCCCGTCCGACTCCGCTTTAAACGTCGGCGCAATCCAGGCGCACAACGCCGTCGGCATGTTCGCCGGGACACTGCGTCATTCGGGCGACATCAGTGTGACTACCGCGACAGGCGCGGGCGGACGTGTGGCGCTGGTTGCACAAAAGGACGCGACGATCGACAAGGACGCCACGATCTCAGCATCCGGGTTGAGCGGCGGCAGCGTCACGATCCAGTCGGGCGATACGACACTCGTTGCGGGTCGCATCGAGGCGACGGGCAGCGCGGAGCAGGGCGGCGCCGTCCACGTCCTCGGCGATAAAGTCGGCATTCTGAGTGGCGCAAACATCAACGCCTCGGGCGAGACCGGCGGCGGCACGATCCTGGTGGGCGGCGACTATCAGGGCCGGAACGCGTCCATTGCGAATGCATCGCAAACGGTGGTTCAAGCAGACGCGACGCTGCGGGCGGATGCGATAGGCGCCGGAAACGGCGGCAAGGTCATCGTCTGGGCCAATGATATTGCGCGCTTCGAAGGCTCGATCAGCGCACGCGGCGGCGCCGCGGCGGGCGATGGCGGTTTCGCGGAGGTTTCGGGCAAAGCCTTCCTCGACTTCAGAGGCCGGGTCGATACGCGTGCGCCGCACGGCAGGACCGGCACGCTGCTGCTGGATCCAACCGATATCGAGTTCGTGGAGGCGCTCGGCGGCGTGCCCCCGACCCAGCTCAATGGCGGCATTTTTCAGGAAACAGGCGTTACGCCGCCCCTGCTATCGCAGATCACCCCCGGCGCGCTGAGCGCTGCGCTCTCTGGCACGGATGTCGTGATCAGTACCGAGTCGACAGCAGCTGCGCCGGGCGACATACGCTGGAACACGCCTTTCAACTATGACGGTGGCAACAGCAGGACGCTGACGCTGAACGCTAATCGGAACATCGATTTCAACAATTCGATCGCGAGCGCGCTGCCTGGCGCTCTCGCCGTATTCGTGAACAGCGCCGGAGCAACCAACGTCGCGTCCAACATCGCTCTCGCCGGTGGAACCGTCGGCGCGCTCAATGTCACCGCCGGAAACCTGACGCTGAACGGGCCTGTCAGCGCGGGCCAGATCAACTTGTCCGGTGGCGTTCTGGACGTGGCGACCGGATTTCTGCCGCGGCTCAATATGACAGGCGGCGTGCTCACGCGCTCGGCGCCGGGTGATCTCGTCGTCGGCGGTCCGTTCAATATCGAAGGCGGTTTCATTGCGCCGTCTGCTGCCGTTGGCGATCTCGTAACACTGGGTCCGACGACCGTGGTCGCGTCGAGGACGGTTACGACTTCGCGCCACTGGGCAAATGCGGGCATTCTGAATCTGAACGGTGAGATCGTGTTGAGCGGCGCGAACTTCACGAATCAGCAGCCTGGCACGCTGAATGTCACCGGCGCCGGCCGCATGGATCTCGCAGGCGCAATACTCGCCAACGCGGGCATGCTCACGCTGGACACGGCGCTCGCCAACGAAGCGCCTTTCGGCGCGGCTCCTGGCGGTCCGATCATCAATTCCGGCACGATCAACAAGAACGGCGGCGGCCTGGTCAACCTGGTGCATCCCCTGCAAACGCAGCCGACGAGCCGCATCAACGTGAATGCAGGCACGTTGAGCGCGGCTTTCGGCGGGACGCACAGCGGTGCGACGCAGATCGAGTCAGGTGCGACGCTCAACACCGACGGCGCGATGGCCAATGCACCAAACTCGGTCATAGGCGGGGCCGGCACGCTGCAGCTTTTTGGCGGCACCTTGACCAACTTCGGACTCGTGCGCGCCGGGTCTGCGTCCGCGCCGGGTACATTGACGATCGCCGGCAGTTTCACGAACGATGCCACGGGTGCAGTCGATCTACGCCTCGGCGGCACGACGCCGGGTGCGTTCGATACGCTCAGCATAACCAACACGGCGACACTCGCCGGCACGCTGAACGTTACTGCAATGCCGGGATTCGCGCCTGCCGATGGAGACACCTTCAACGTATTGACCGCGGCAGCCCGTGTGGGCCAATTCGATACGATCAACAAGACGTTTTCAACAGGACTCAACGCGGTTTACGGCGCGACGAACTTACTGCTGTCGCTGGGCCCGCCAACGCTGAACGTATGGCTATTCGATCTTGACGGCCTCTGGAACAGCGATGCCAACTGGAGTCTTGGGCATATTCCTACGTCAGGGGAGCAGGTCGTCATCAATCGACCCGGCACGCCGACGATAACCGTACCTGCCGGCGGCGACTTTACAGTGAGTAGTCTGAAGAGCAACGAGAACCTCACCGTCGCCGGTGCACTCACGCTCAGTACGGCTTCGACGGTCGACGCAGCGCTTGCCGTGAACGGCGGGACCGTGACGGCGAACGGCGCTCTGACGATCAACGGCGCGCTCGCCGTCAATAGCGGAACGGTGCAGGGATCGGGACCGGTGGCCGTCAACGGCGCACTATCCCTGAATGCCGGCACCCTCGCCGGGCCCGGCGCTGTGACGGTGAATGGAAATACCGCGGTCGACACTGGTGCATCGCAGCTCGCAGGAACGTTAATTACCAATATGCTCACGATGCCGAGCGGCTCGCTGAACGTCGCTCCTGGCGGTGCCTTGACGCTCGCCGGACCTGGGGTGAGCACCATCGGTGCGGCAACGCTCACCAACGCGGGCACGCTGCGCATGGCGGCCTCCGCAAATCTATTCCTTAACAGCGGCGCAGTGCTGAGCAATAGCAATAGCGGCACTTTCGACATTGCCGGAAGCGGCGATGTACTCGTGAGCGGCGGTGCGCTCCTGGAGAACTTCGGCAGCCTGAACCTTTCCGGACCGGGCCATATCATTCTCGACGGAGGCCCCTCGAGGCTCGCCAACCGCGCATCAGGCACGCTCAACGATCTATCGTCAAACACGACGCCGGTCTCGGCTCCGGCGGTGACCGCGGCTGTCTTCGACAACGCAGGTACGTTCAATAAGGGCGCGGGCTCGGCCGCGACACAGACGATCGATGCGCCCTTCAACAATACCGGCCTGGTGAACGTCAGTACCGGAACGCTTAACTTGTCGCGTGGGGGAACGGATACGGGCGTGTACGCACTGCCTGCAGGCAGTATGCTCGACATGAGCGGCGGCACGCGCATCGTCAGTTCCGGCATTGCGTTTACAGGACCGGGCACGATACGGCTCTCTGGCGGCGCACTCGATGTGCAAAGCGGAAATCTGCCGCGGCTTGATATGGCAGGCGGTGTGCTCTCGCGCACGACTCCCGGCGACGTCGTGATCGACGGCGCGTTCAACGTGAGCGGCGGCGCCATTTTCCTGACCCCACTCGCCGAGCTGGTGACGACGGGTACGACAACCGTCACGAATACGGTCAACCCAATCAGCAGCTGGCGCAACACGGGTACGATCGACTTGAATGCGGGTCAGATCAGCCCGAGCCCGGGCAGCGGCTTTGTGTTGACCAATCAGGGGACGCTCAATCTCAACACGCCCGATGCAAAGCCGTTCAGCGATCCGACGGGCTCGCAGATCGTCAACAGCGGCGTCATCAACAAGAATGCGCCCGTTGCATCCGACTTCTCGAACGCGTTCACCAACCTTGCGTCCGGCACGCTCAACGTCAACGTCGACAAGCTCACGCTGCCGCTCAGCGTCACGCAAAGCGGCACGATCCGTATCAATTCGGGGGCGACGTTGTCGACGGGTGGCAACGCGCTCACGAATCTCGCGGGCGCGAGGATCGGCGGATCGGGCACGATTGACCTCGGTGCGGCAACGCTTACGAATGCGGGCGCACTGCAACCTGGAGGCACTGCGACCAACACGGCGGGTACCGGCACACTTTCAATCGTCGGCAACCTGGTGCAGGGTCCCACAGGCGTTGTCGATGTGCAGCTTGCGGGCACTGCGCCTGGAACGTTCAGCGCGCTCTCGGTCAGCGGCAATGCGGCGCTCGCGGGTACGCTCAATTTGTCGACGATAGGCGGGTATACACCGGCTATCGGTGACACGTTCGACGTGCTGACGGCGGGATCGCGGAGCGGGATTTTCGCGCTGACGAACAAGACGTTTGCGAATGAAATCATTCCGACCTACGGCCCGACGAACCTGTCGCTGCTCGCGGGCTCGGTCACCGGCAACACCTGGATACTCGACGCGGGCGACCTCTGGACGAATCCCGCGGCGTGGAGCCAGGGTCATGTCCCACTGGCGACCGAGCAGGTGGTGATCGACCGGCCCGCGGGGTTGTTCACTCTAACGGTTCCTGCAGGCGCAGCGGTCAGCGTCGGTTCGGTCACCAGTAACGAGACCATCAACGTGGCCGGCACGCTGGGTGTTGGAAACGCGTCGACGATCAACGCCGCGCTCGGCGTCACCGGGACTGTCCAAGGCGCGGGTGCGGTGACCGTCAACGGAGCGCTGTCGCTTACCGGCGGCACGATCGCGAGCACTGGCGGAATCACCGTGAGCGGCACGACGACTGTCGACACCGCCGCATCCCAGATCTCAGGCAAGCTGTCGACGGTAGGGCTCAACGTGGCCAGCGGCTCGCTCGCCGTCTCATCCGGCGGCGTGCTGACGCTGGAAGGCGCTGGCGCCAAGACCATCGGCAGCGCCGTGTTGACGAATGCGGGCACGGCCACGGTTGGCGGCACCGCCAATCTCGTGTTGGGCAACGGTGCACAGGTCACGAACACCGGCACGTTCGTACTCGCTTCGGATGCTGGAATTCAATCCGCGGCGGGCGCGGCGGTGAGTCTGACGAACTCCGGCACGGTCTTGAAAACCGCAGGCGTAGAAAGCGCGATCGCCATAGCAGCGCCGGGCGCGTTCACCAACAGCGGCACTTTGGACGCGCAGGTGGGTCGGCTCACGTACGCGGGCAACAACGTCTTCAATAGCGGAACCGTATTCAGCGGCGCGGGGGCTCATGCGGTTACCGGCAACAGCCTCTTCAATGGCGCGATCACCTCGACCAATTTGATTCTGCAGTCGGGAGATTTCGGCGGCGCGGCGAATTTTTCCGGCGCACAGACGTGGACTGGCGGCCGGATGACCGGTACGTTCACCATCAACCCGGGTGCGACGCTGGATATCGCGCGCGGAGCGGCCAAGACGTTCGACCCGGCCAGCGCCTTCCTCACCAACAATGGCACGATCAACGTCGGGACGGCGCAAGCGATAGACGCGCCCTTCAGCAACGCGGGCACGGTCAACGTGAATGCGGGAACGCTCACGCTGGCCGGCAACGGAACGGACACGGGCAGTTTTGCAACGACCGCCGGCACCACGCTCGAAGTGACCGGCGGCACGCGCAATTTCGACGCCGGTATCGCACTCTCCGGCGGCGGCACGGTCCGGCTTTCCGGCGGAACGCTCAACGCCAATACGCCGCTCGTTCAAGCGGCGGGCGGACCTGCGCTGCAAGTCACGGGCGGGGTACTCAACAACACTTCGGGTCTCGCGGTGAACGGGTCCTTCGCATGGTCGGGCGGCACGGTCACCGGCACGGGCACGCTCACCACCGCAGCCGGCTCCAACACGGCCGTCACCGGCGCCGTGAATCTCGCCGATACGACGTGGAATAATGCCGGCACGATCGACCTCTCAGGATCAGGGAGTGTGGTGCTGAGCGGCGGTGGCGGCGTTGCGACGACGTTACGCAATGCGGCCGGTGGCATCATCAATGACAGCTCCGCGAGTGTCGCGCCCGTTACGACCGGAGCGACTACTCGACTCAACAAGAGCTTCGTGAATGCCGGCACGTTCAATAAACTTGCAGGCTCCGCGGCTTCGCAAACGCTGGATGTTCCGCTCACCAATTCGGGCACGCTCGATGTGCAAAGCGGGACGCTGCTGGCGAGCGCTTTTCCGATAAACGACGGCAAGGTCATCATCGGCGCAGGCGCCACGCTCGCAACAGGCGGCACCGCGCTCGCCAACGCGGCAGGGAGCACACTGCAGGGGAACGGTACGCTCGATGTCGGCGCCGCGACCTTGACCAACAGCGGCACCGTCGCGCCCGGCGATACGCCGGGCACCCTCACGATTGCCGGCAACTTCACGCAAACGGCAGCGGGAAATCTCAAGATCGATATCGACGGCACGGCGCAGGGCGTCACGTACGATTTGCTGCGCGTCACGGGAATTGCGAGTCTCGGCGGAATCGTCGACGTCACGCTCGCCCCGGGTTTCGTTCCGGCTGCGGGAGGCACTTTCGATTTCATGACGTATGCGGCGAACATCGGTGACTTCGGGATCGTGCGGACACCTGCTGCGGCGGCACTTCAACTCGCGCCGTTGGCCACGTCGTACCGCGCGACTGCAACGACTGCAACGACTGCAACAAGCGTCAATCCACCAGATAGCACTGTCTTCACTGACACGAACGTGCGGGCACTGCTCGTGCTGAGCGACCGGTCGCTGGCCGCGCTCGTGCCGCAGGAAACGATCCAGGACGACCGGAACTGGACGAAGCAGCAATGTCGCTGATGCGCACCCGGATCGCTTTTGTAGCCCTCATGCTGGCGCTGCCCGCAGCGGCGCTCGCGCAGGTGGGGCGCGTGGTGGGCATTCAAGGCACGGCCGTTCTCGAGCGCCCAGGCCAGGCCGCACGCATTCTGGGCGCGAACGACACGCTCGAGCAGAAGGACGTGATCAGCGTTGCACAGAACAGCAACAGCGTGCTCGAGTTCAGGGACCGCACGCGCGTGACACTCAGGCCGAACACCATCTTCCGCGTCGATTCGTTCGCCGACGCGGATACGGCACCGAAGAGCATGGTTCTGGGCCTCGTCAAAGGCGGCTTGCGTGCCGTGAGCGGCGATATCGCCAAGCAGGGACCCACCGCGATGCGCATACAAACCAATACGGCGATCCTCGGCGTGCGCGGGACCGAGTTCGACGCGCGTATCTGCGATGCAGACTGCGCGGCCGAACAGGCGCCCAAAGCGGCACCGCGCAATGCTCCAACTGTCGTCGCGCGCGTGATCTCGCTTTCGGGATCGGTGAGCGCACTGCAGCGAGAGACCGCATCGCGTGCGCTCGTTGCGGGGGCCGCAGTGTACGCGCAGGAAAGCGTTGCGACCGGACCGGGGGCGAATGCCGTGCTGGCTTTCGCCGACGGGACACGAATCACGCTTCCCGAGCAAAGCGTGCTCGCGATTTCGCGCTTCGAGTTCGATCCCGACTCTCCACGCCAGGGTGTCGCGCGCATGAAGCTCGTGTCAGGCAAAGCGCAGGTGTGGACAGGTCAGCTTGCGAAGACGGGTGGCGATCAATTTCAGTTCGAAACGCGCGCTGGGACGATACAACCTCACGGCACCGGCTTTGGCGTCGGCGGCGATGAAGTGCTAGTGATCTACACGTGGGATGGGACGGTCATCCTGCAGACGGCAACCGAGCGCGTCGAGGTCAGACAAAGCAACGCTGTCGCGGTATCGCTCGTCGACGGGAAGCTGACGGTGACGCCAGGGCCGAGCGCCATTTTTGACACGATCATGCCGCGTCCCGACCGCGTCAACGTCGATCCGGCGACTTTTGGGCGGCAGAGCGCGCAAATCGAAGAAGGCCTGTATGTGTGGGTACGCGACGGGGTTGTGGTCCTCGACAATCTGGAAGTCACGGCAGGCAACGCGGCGCGCCTGACACGCAGCGGCGTCGTGCTGCTCGATGCAGTCCCCAATTTCATGCGCTTCGATTCCGCGCCCGAGCCGCGAAATACGCCTCGCGGGTTCCTGCTGCCGTTTTTCCGGGCGCCTGACGGCTCGATCCTGAATACGTGCACCGGACCGTGAGGGCGCGCAGGCGCCTCTTCGCCGGTTTGGTCTGCTGCACGCTTGGTGCTGTTGCGCAGGCGCAGTCGACCGACGGTCCGCGCTTCGCGGTCCGGACCTTCGACATCGAAGGCGAGCTTCCGATCCCGCGCGAGCGTGCGCTTGCGGTGCTCGCCCCGTTCGCCGGCGATGCTGTGGATCTCGCTCAATTGCAGAGTGCCGCCGCGGCGCTCGAAGCCGAGCTCCTGACTCGCGGTTACTCGTTTTACCGCGTAGTCCTGCCGCCGCAAGCGCTGCAAGGTTCCGCAGTCGTGCGCGTGTTGCCGTTTCGACTCGCGAAGGTCTCGGTTTCCGGCAATAAATTTTTTTCGACGCAGAACGTGCTCGCGAGTCTCCCCGCGCTGAGGGAAGGCGAATCACCCAACGTATTTGCGGTGGCGCGTAACCGGGCGGCCGCTAACGACCGCGCGTCCAAACATGTGGAAGTAACGTTTCGCCAGAGTGAAGTCGCCGACGCAGTCGAAGCGGACGTGGCCGTTCAGGATTCGCCGCCGCAGGCTGTTTTCGCGAGTCTCAACAACACCGGAGAGCGGCGCACGGGCAACTGGCGTGCAACGATCGGCTACCAGCATTCGAATCTCTGGAATCGCGATCACTCGGTGACCGCGAGCTACACCACGTCACCGGATCACGTGAGCGAAGTGAAGCAGTACGGCCTGTATTACCGCATACCTGTCTATTCGGTGGGGGGTGCGCTCACGCTGTTCTATGCGCACTCGGACGTGAATTCGGGAACGATCGCGAATGCTTTCCAGGTGAGCGGCCGCGGCACCTTCGCGGGGGCACACTGGAAGCAGCATCTCGTGCCGATAGGGGCGTACTCGCACGCGATCGAGGCTGGAATCGACGACCGTCTTTTCATGAACGACGTTCAGTTCGGTGCGGCGCAGCTTGGAGTCGATGTCCGCAGCAGGCCTGTCTCGATCGCATATAGCGGGCGCTTCGATCGTGCGGCCTCAGTCATCGCGGCGGGCGTGCAATACGCGCGCAATATCAGCAGCGGCAGCGACAACACCGACGCTGCGTACCTCGCCAACCGCGCCGGCGCTTCGAGCGCGTGGGACGCGTGGCGTTACAACGTCGACGGCGCGTGGCGCATCGCGCCGGTCACCCTCAACGTGCGGCTCCGCGGACAATATGCGGATGAGCCGCTCATTCCAGGCGAGCAGTTCGGCATGGGTGGCGCATTGAGCGTGCGCGGCCTGCGGGAACGCGAGGTCACGGGCGACAGCGGCGTGACACTCACAGTGGAAGGCGTAGTGCCGCTGCCGTGGGAAGGCTTCAGCGCGCTCGCCTTCGTGGACGGCGGCGAAGTGAGATCGCGCAATGCGCAGCCGGGACAGGTTGCGCGCGACGGCGCCGCGAGCATCGGCGTGGGCGTGCGCTGGAGCGTCGCACGCCGGTTTTCGATGGCCATCGACGCAGCGCAGGTGCTGGACGGCACGGTTCGCAGCGAACGCGGGGACCGCCGCGTGCACGTGTCACTCGTGTTCCAGTTTTAGAGCGCTGTCAGGCGGACGAAGTTGTCGTGCGCCGCCCGCGGCTATTGGGGAGACTTCCCCCCTGCAGGCGATCCTTTGCTCGCGCGCTCCGCGCGCTCCAGCCTTTTTCCGAATGCACGGCGGACCTGCAGCTTGATCACGTTGCGGTCGTCCTGGCGCTCGTAGCCGCGCTCGAAGGAGAACTCGCTGAGAAGGACGATGCCGAGTCCTCCGATGCGGCGGTCGTCGAGTTTCATTTCGTCCAGCTCCAGGTCCGGTGTGTCGAACGGGTTGTGCGCCGGTGCGCAATCCTCGAAGACGATCTGGCACGCCGTGTCGGTGAGCGTCAGCGTGAGCCAGACCGGGTCGTTCGAGTCACCGCCGTATCCGTGATTGATGCTGTTGGTGAAAAGCTCCTCGACGAGCAGCAGGACGCGCTGGCGCTCGTCGTTGCGCAGGGCGGCGCAACGCTCCTCGACGAACTCGCACAGCACGGGAAATTCGGCTTCGCTCGCATTGAAGCGGCGTCTGTCTGGACTATCCACGAGTGGCAGCCTCCTGTGTTGCAGCTAGTGTAAACGCACGTAGCGCCGGACGCGCGGCCATCACGTCGGGCCACCCCACGACAGCAGGACCAGCGTCTGATCGTCCGCGGGCTCGGCACCCCCTTCGTATTCCTTGACGGCTGCAAGTATGAAGTTACCCAATGCCGCCGGATTTGCGGCTTGTCTGGCAGGCGAATCGAGCAGCGCCTTCAATCGCGCACGGCCGTAAAGCGCGCCTTCGCGGTTCATGGCCTCGGTGAGGCCATCCGAAGAGAGCGTCAGAATGTCACCGGGCCCGAGTCGCACGCGCGCCTGCTCGAACTCGTAATCCTCGATTACGCAGAGCGGAGGCCCGCCGGCGTGCGAGAGCGCAACGGTCTCACCCGCGCGCCGGGAAAGAAGCGGGGGTTCGTGTCCGGCGTTGCAGTATTCGAGCTCGCCCGTCTTCAGATCGAGGATCAGCGCAACCACGGTGACGAAATTCTGCTCGGGATTCTCACGCGCAATTTCGCGGTCGATCGCCGTCACGATCGCGGCTGCGCTCGTATTCGAGCGCAGCGCGGAGCTTTTTGCGAGCGCTTTGCTCACCGCCATGAACATCGCGGCAGGCAACCCCTTGCCTGAAACGTCGCCGATGAGCACGAAAAACCGGTCGTTCGGCAACGCAAAGAAGTCATAGAGGTCGCCTCCGACTTCGCGAGCCGGCCGCATGTACCCGAAGAGCTCGATGCGGCGTTCGTCTTTCAGCGCCGCGTCGCGAGTGGGCAGCATGCCCATCTGAATGCGGCGCGCCGCTTCGAGCTCACCGGTGACACGCGCAGCGGCTTCGCGCTCGGCGGCAAGCCGAGTGCTCAACTCGCGGCGCTGGAGATCGGTTGCGACGAGTGTGGCCAGGAGCATGAAACCGAAAACGACGGTGAGGCCGACGATCGGGACCGTCGGATCGAAGAGCATGCGTCCCCAGGCGTATGCCGCGAATCCGGCGGCAAGCAAAACGGCGCTGCATGCAAGGAGCAGTGCGAAGGACCGGCTCGGACGCAGGCGCGGCACGCGCGATACCAGCAAGGCCGCGCCGAGCAGAAATGCACACGCCTCGACCGGTATGGCCCACGGCGCGCGGGTGAGCAGCGCTCCATCGAAAATGTTCTCGACGAGCTGCGCGTGTATCTCGATGCCGGGCATGCGTTCGCCGATCGGCGTCGTGTATTGGTCGAATAAAGCTTGCGCCGCAACCCCTAGGAGAGCGATCTTGCCTTCAATCTGCAGCGGATGGTCGAGCCCCTGGAGCACATCGGCTGCAGAGACGTATCGCGAAGGATCGTGGCGCGCGAAATGCATCCATACTTTCCCGTCCGCTGGCGCGGGCACGATAAGGTCGCCGAACTGCACGCGCGCGAGGCCGTCCTTGTGCGACACGGTGAAAGGGGGAACGCCGGCAGCGACCCTGAAACACTCGAGGGCGAGAGTCAGCAGGGATTCGCCCGCGACCTGCGCCACCAGCGGGACACGGCGTACGATACCGCGCTCAGGCTCGGCATTGAGCAGGCCGTGTCCGCGTGCGGCACCGTGGATCTCGGGAAGGCTCTGCAGCACGCCGGCATACCGCTGCAGCGGCGTAGCCGCCTCGGGACGTGGCGCCAGCGGACGTACCGGGCGCGTGTCGCGCGCCCGCTCGATACCTGCAACGCCCAAGACCGCCGGAGACCGCTTCAGGGCATTGATCAGGATCGTGTCGTTGGAACGCAGCTTCGAGAGCTGCTCCGCGAGGGCCGGCTCGCGCTCGCGCAACGCTTCGGCGACGCGCTCGGGCGAAGAGCGGTCCGGTTCGGTAAACAGGAGATCGATGCCGATGGCCGCCGGCTGCCGCGCAGCGATGCGGTCAACGAGGCGCGCGATCGTGTCGCGCGGCCACGGCCATTGACCGATGCGCGCAAGGCTTTCATCGTCGACTGCGACGATCACGGTCGGGGCGGAGCGCTGAACGCGCGGCAGCCGTACCTGATACGAATCGAAAGCGAGGAGACGCAGCGGAGGCAGCGGCCCGGGATCGGGAAGCAGCATCGCGGCGGCGAATGCCACCGTCAGCGCGATGCCGAGCCAGCGCCCACGTCCTGCTGCGAGCCAGCGGCGCCAGGAGCCGGCAGTGCGCGGCGTCCGGTCCGCCTGCGCTGGACTCCGCTCGGTCAGATCGTGATTTCCAATCCGTCGTACGCTGCGGTGACCGTCAGCGCGTTTTCGTTGCGCGTGATTTGCTCGAGACGCTGGGTTTCGCGCCAGACACGCTCGATCGTGGCGTCATCGAACGCAGGCTCGTGATGGAACAGCACGAGCTGTTTCGCTTTTGCGAGCTGGCAGAGCTCGACGCCCACGACGTTGCTCGAATGTCCCCAGTCCTCCTTGACCGATACGGTATCGGCGAGCGAATACATCGCGTCGAAAATCACGACGTCCGCATTGCTGAAGAAATCGACGAAGCCCTGCGATTCCTCCGCATCCTCGAGCTTGTGCTCCGAATCGGTCGAGTAGACGATGGCGTGACCGCCACGCTCGAAACGATAGCCGAAAGAGTCGCCGCCGTGCAGCTGAGGTTTCGCCACGACGCGGTAACCGGCAATGTCGTACGGCTTGCCGGGCTCGAGTTGCACGAACGAGATCTTGGCGCCCATCAGCGCAAAGCCCACGGGAAAAGAAGGTGCATCCTGCTGGCGGCGAAATGCGAACTCGAGCTCGTCGTGGCAGCCATATATCGTGATCTTGTGACCGGGAATATACGCGGGCGTGAAGAAAGGAAACCCCATGATGTGATCCCAGTGCAGGTGCGACTGGAACACGTGGAACTCGCCGGGTGCGCCTTTCAACTCGCGCAGCGCGTCGCCTGCCGCAGCACGCGCCCCCGAGCCCATGTCGAGCAGCACGCGACCGGCGCCTTCATCGCGCAGCTCGATGCACGACGAGTTGCCGCCGAACGTATGCGAGACTGCGAAAGGCAGGCTGTCTACGAATGCATTCGCCTTTTCGGTCGTATCGAGCTCGCGGCCGGACGCCGCGACGAGCGCCTGAACGAGCTTCTCTCTCACGCCTTTGGCGGTGAGCGCAGCGGGTATGGAACCCCGCGTGCCCCAGAAGCGAACTTTCATGCAGCGTTCGATCCCGGTGCGACGGCGGCCAGCGCTTCGTCTACGCCCGCGTGGCAGGGAAGCACCTTGTCGAAGCGGCTGATCTGAAAGATCTCCGCAACGAGCGGCTGCATTGCTGCGACGGCGACTTTGTTGCCGGCTGATTTTGCCTGCTTTGCGGCGAGCATGAGCACGCGCAAACCTGCGCTGGAAATATAATCGACGCCCGAAAAATCGAGCACGACCGATTCGCCATCGGCAGCCGCCGACGTGATGAGTGGGACCAGGCGCTCGCGGAAATTGTCGGCGCTCGTCATATCGATGCGTCCCGCAGGCGCAAGTACGATCACCTTTCCGACACGCCGCTCAGTTACATCCATTGTGTTCCCCCGATTGGCCGCACGCTGCGATTCCGCTTCGCTTGCGCGCCGCATTCTTGGTTGCCCGTATCGATCACGGCATTCTGTCCCTGCCGTGTGCCTTTGACAAGAGGCGGCCGCCGAGCTTCGCGCGTTCGCTTCTCATGCTCCGAGCCATACCGTATGCGCGCGATAGGCCTGATAAAGACAAAGCACCGCTTCGATGAGCAGCACGACGAAGGTGAGCACTGTGCCCCAGAAGCGGCCCAATCTAAACTCGGCTGTGAACGACAAAGCGTACCCATGCAGCAGACGCGCTACGATGAGAAGGATGCCAAGCGCATGGACGAGGTAAAGCGAGAAGCGGCTGAGCTCCAGGATGAGCAGAAGAATGAGAGCGACCGGCACGTACTCGGCGAAATTAGCCTGACCGCGTATCGCGCGCTGTAAGGCCGTGTTGCCGCCGTCACCGAGGCTGACTCTTGCCAGACGCCGATAATGTGTGACGCGCAATCCGAGCACCACCAACCAGATGGCGAGTAGGGCCGCGTATAAAGGTGTGACGACCATCGGTCCTGACATCGGAGATCCTTTTTATGAACGTTTAGAAATCGCCGTGCTGCTTAGTTGCTCCTGCAGAAGATAGCGTACATCGTGTGCCGTACGGTTATCGCTGCCCGCGTGCCAGACGGCTCGCCGACGAATCCTGGATGCGATCGCCATGCACTAGCAGCCTTCCACGAGCGCAAGAAAGAGATCCTCGCGCCGCCCGCTCGTCCTGACGTTCAGCGTTATGGCTCCCGTCCCACCCGTCGCGCTGCGGCGATATTCCGCACTTGCATAGAACACACCATTGCGCACATTCACGATAGCCTGCGCCCAGTCGCGCTCGGAGCGCACTTCAGCGATCAGGGCCCCGCTGTGCTCTTCGGCATTGCGTGCGAAGCACGCCGCCGCGTCCTGCGGTGAGAGCTGCGTGCGGTGGGTATGTCGCGAGCCGTCGGACGCCGGCTTGGGTGCGGCGCAGCCGGCGAGCCACACGCACGCCATGAGGAGAGCAATTATTGCGAGACGCATAGTGGCATGGGCTTGAAACTCTCAGGGACGTGGTGCGAGTAAGCCGTGCGCTTGCCCGCGGGTGCGGAGGCGCTCGCATTGAAAGGCCGTGAGCGTCGCGTTCTGTGGGGAGGTCTCGGTGCGCATGAGGTTCCCGGGCTGATCGCTGTGCTCGCCGCTGTCGGTCAACACGTGCACGAGCTCATGGGCGAGCGCATAGGGCAGATCGCGCGCGCCGTAAGCCACCCATATCGTGTCGGCGAGCTCGGGCCGCGTCGCGGCATTCGCGCGTCCGATGGCTTCTGCATCGAATGCGGGCCTATTGCGCGTGTCCTCGACGAAGAATACAGCGGGCTTGGCCGGCTTCAACGCGCGCAGGAGCTCGCGCGATACCGGCGTCCAATAGAAATGGAAGCCGCGGTCCGTATCGAGTACGCGCAGCTCGGCTTGGGCGAGTGCGACAGCACAGGGCGCCAGCAGCTGCGAGACCTGCATCGTCGCGGACACGATTTGAGCCTCGGTCCAGCGTGTCTTCTGAAAGCGGTAGAGATGCACCGAAAGCTCATGCGTTGCGCGTTCGACCGGCGGCAAATCCTGTTGCGTGAGAATTCGCGTATCGACGACCCGAATCTCGGCGCCGGCCGCCGTAAGCGCGGCAGCAAGCAGGACCAGCAGTAAGACGATACGGTTCCGCATGAACAGACGTCATTATGCTCGCTGGCTTGCGCCCGCGCAGGACTTGCTGGTGTAATCCACGGCGATGAAGACCGTCCGGCTTCCTTCAGGCGAGCGCGTGCCGGCCTATGGCCTTGGTACCTGGCACATGGGAGACAATGCGAAGATCCGGAATGAGGAGATCGCAACGCTGCGCCTCGGAATCGATCTTGGCGCGACGCTCATCGACACCGCTGAGATGTACGGAGAAGGCCAAGCCGAAATTCTCGTCGGCGAGGCGATCGCCGGCAGACGCGATGAAGTCTTTATCGTGAGCAAAGTGTATCCGCACAATGCGACGCGCCGAGGTGCCGTCAGCGCATGCGAGCGGAGCTTGCGGCGGCTCGAAACGGATCGCATCGATCTTTACCTCCTGCACTGGAGAGGCAGCGTGCCGCTCGCCGAGACCATGGACGCCTTTGTCGCGCTCCAGAAAGCGGGCAAGATCCGGCATTATGGTGTGAGCAACCTCGACCATGCCGACATGCAGGAGTTGTGGTCGCTGCAAGCCGGGCGCAGTACGGCGATCAATCAGGTGCTCTACAACCTCGATCGTCGAGGCATCGAATGGGACCTCGTGCCTTGGCTGCGCGACGGCGGAATTCCGATCATGGCTTATTCGCCGATCGAGCAGGGCAGGCTCACGCGCAATCCACTGCTCATCGATTTCGGGCGGCGCTACGGCATGACTGCGGCGCAGGCTGCACTTGCATGGCTACTGCGAAACGACGACGTGATCGTGATTCCGAAATCAGCACAGCGCACGCGGCTCAAGGAGAACATCGCTGCCTGCGAGATTCGGCTCAGCGCTGCACAGCTAGCAGAGCTGGAACAGCTCTTTCCGCCTCCGAAGCGCGCGACACCGCTCGCAATGTTATAAAAGCCACGACGCGCCTTCGCCGCATGGTGGCTTTTATTGTCGCGCTGGGCGAAAGTCGTGAAGATTCGGGCGTCAAGCCGCAGTGGGGGAAAGGAGGTTTTGGAGGAAGACCTTGGTTTTCCTCTGAATCGTTCGCCGGCCTGAGGGCTGCCGAATGGCAGCCCGAGCCTTCAGGCGAGCGTCGCCCCCCTAGTCGGCTGAAGCTTGAGCGGCGCTGGCATCGGCAAGCGGTTCGATCGCGGGGCGGGCCGTCCCGCCATGCGTGGCACCCGAATCCGTGACCGCGGGCTTTGGCGGGAATTCGGAGAGCAGAGGTACGACCGGCAAACTGGGCTTGGGGACCGAAGCTTGCGCCACCGGTGTCACGGGCTTGATCTTGGAAGCCGACCAGATTCCCCACACCAGCCCGCCGACCATGAGCACAGGATTCGCGACGCCAAGCAGAACCGCCAGTGAACGTCCTGAAAAGACGCTGCTCACTACGGCGTTCGTGCGCTGCAGTTCGACGCGGCGATCAGGGTCGATTGGTGCCGCGTCGAGGAGATTGCCGACCACGCCTTTGTAAAGGACCTGGTCGAGAGGCTTGGACTGCGCGGGTGCCTCGCCTTTGATTTCCGGTACTTCTCCACGCGCGGCCAGGCTGGTGGTCAAGATCAGGAGCGCCACGGTGTTGCGGATGAGCTGGAGCAACAAACGAAATCCTTGCATGGATGGTGCCGCGCAACACCGAGTTTACATGCCGCGTGTCGCTTTGGAGCGACGTTTTTTTGAAAAGTTCGTGCGATAAGTCGTGCGAGAGCTTCGCCGGCCGCATGGTTATTTTCTGTGAGCGGGTCGTTTCTTCGTCGTCCGCTTCCGGGATGGCTTTTTTGCCGACGCCTTCTCGATATTCTTTTTCGAGGCTTTCAGCGGGGCGCCCGACGGATCGGGCCATGGTGCCGCGGGTGGTTCGAGCTTCTGCGCGTTCTTGATGAACGCTTTCCATTCCGCGTCGAGTTTTTGAAGCTTAGGCGGCTGCGCAGGTTTTTTACGTGGCGGCATGGGGTCCCCCGAAACAAATTATCCGAATCCAACGAAGCCGAGCCGCTCTCATTGCGGTTAGCAGCAGCGCAGTGACGTTCAGCGGGTGTTTCACGATAATGCCATCATGGGATTGCATCTTCTCACGCAGGCGGACATATGAACAAAGGACGTGCGCTTACGATCATCCTGTCCACGGTTGCCGCGGCTCACGCGGCTCTGGCCACGGCGCAGAGCTACCCGACGCGCCCGATTCGCGTGGTGGTTGCGCTTGCCGCAGGTGGGCCTACCGACATCGTGATCCGTATCGTCGCTGCGAAAATGACCGAGCAGCTCGGCCAGCAGCTGGTGATCGACAATCGCGCGGCAGCGGGCGGAAGCGTGGCGGGCGAGATCGTCGCGAATGCCCCCGCGGACGGCTACACGCTGTTCGCCGGGGCTAACGGCACGATCGCGATTGCGCCCAGCCTTTTCACGAAGCTGCCCTTCAGCGTGGCAAAGGATTTCACGCCCGTAGCACTCGTAGGCAACAGTCCGTTCGCAGTCATGGTGCATCCGGGCGTGCCCGCGAATTCGGTCAAAGAGCTGCTCGCGCTGGCCAAATCGAAGCCGGGCGGCATCAATTACGGGTCGTCCGGGCAGGGCGGGACTGGCCACCTCGCGACCGAGCTCCTGGTAATGATGACCGGGGTGCGCATGACACACGTCCCCTACAAGGGTGCCGGCCCTGCGCTCATCGGTCTGGTCGGCAAGGAAATCGAGCTGATGATTTCCGGGCTTGCTTCCGGCCTGCCTTACATCAAGCAGCGCCAGGTGCGCGCGATCGCAGTGACGAGCCCCAGGCGACTCCCGCATCTTCCGGATGTGCCTCCCGTGTCGGATACGGTGCCGGGTTACGAGGCGGGCTCGTGGTATGCCTTCCTCACGCGCGCAGGAACACCCCGCGCCATCATCGAACGTTTGAATCGCGAAGCGGTGATCGCCATCAAGAGTCCCGACGTGAACGCAAAGCTCATCGCCTCGGGGGTCGATCCCGAGCCGATCACGCCGGAGCAGCTTGCCGCGAAAATTCGGGTGGAGACCGAGCGCTGGGCGAAAGTCGTGAAAGCCGCCGGTGTGAAAGCGCAGTAAGAACAACGACGCGCCTTCTGCGCAGAAGAAGCTACAACGCGCCTTCGGCGCAGAAAATCGCTTAGGCGCCTCGCGGCGCTACAGGAACATTAAGAGAGGTCGGCGAGGTCGCTTTCGAGCAGCCGTACTTTCGCTGCAGCTGCATTCTCTTCCAGATGTTGGAGCGAGCTGGTGCCGGGAATCGGCAATATCACCGGCGAATGCGCGAGCAGCCAAGCCAGCACGACCTGTGACGGCGTCGCACCCAGCCGTGCGGCGATCCGCTGCACCTTCGGTGCTTTCAGCGCGCTGCCGGCCCCGAGCGGGTACCAGGGGATGAACGCAATGCCCGCCTGCTCGCAGGCGAGCAGCACGTCTTCGTCGCTGCGATCGCCGATGTTGTATTCGTTCTGGACCGACACGATAGGCGCGATGCGCCGCGCTTCTTCCAGTTGTTTCACCGTCACGTTGGACACACCGAGATGGCGGATCTTTCCGGCGCGCTGAAGCCCGGCGAGCGTCTCCATCGATTTCGCAAAAGGCACTTTCGGGTCGGGTGCATGGAACTGGTAAAGGTCGATACGCTCGAGCCTGAGTCTTTTCAGGCTTCCGTCGAGAGCCCGCTTCAAATGCTCGGGTGTGCCGCATGTATCCCACGCTGACGCACGCGGGCGCACGAGCCCGCCTTTGGTCGCGATGACGAGATCCTTCGGATACGGATGAAGCGCCTCGGCGATCAGGTTTTCGGAAACGTTCGGACCGTAGCTGTCCGCGGTATCGAAGAACGTGTGGCCGAGATCGTACGCGCGGCGCAGAACCTTCAGCGCCGCGGCACGGTCTTTGGGCTCGCCCCAGATCTGCGGTCCGCACACGCGCATCGCTCCGAATCCGAGCCGATTGACTGTGAGGTCGCCGACCGGGATTTGCCCGGCTGCTGCAGCGAGTTTCTCGTCACTCGTGTTTGGCATTCCTGACTATTCCGGCTTGAGCCCGGCCGCCTGTGCGGCTTTCCTGTAGCGCGCGATCTCTTTCGGGAGCAAGTCTGCGAGTTGTGCCACGGACATCGGCGCACCTTCCGCGCCTTCGCGTTCGAACATCGTCCTCATCTCGGCGCCGACGAGCGCCTTATTGATGCTTGAGTTGATGGTGTTGACGACGTTCGCCGGCGTTCCCGCGGGCGCGAACACGCCCCACCAGTTCTCATAGGTGAAACCCGGGACGCCGGACTCGGCTATCGCGGGGAGGCCGGGAACGAGCGGTGTGGGCTTGGGGCTGCTTACCGCGATCGCGCGCGCTTTCCCTGCTTTGACCTGCGACATTACCGCAGGAGAGCTAGCGATGATTGCATCGACTTCGCCTGCGATCAGCGCGACGACACCGGGTGCGATGCCTTTGTAAGGAATGTGCGTCATCTTTATCCCGGCGGCCTGGCTGAAGAGCTCCATCGCGATGTGATTGTTACCGCCGGTGCCGGAAGACGAATAGTTGAGCGGTCGTTTTTTTGCAAGCGCGATGAACTCTTTCACCGTCTTCGCCGGCATCGAGGGATGCACGGCGAGCACGATCGGTGCCCGCGCGATCATCGCCACGGGAATGAACGCTTTCTCGGGATCGAAGGGAAGCTTCGCGCGCACGGCTACTGTGCCGGGATAGGAAGACGTCGTGCTGAGCAGCGTGTAGCCGTCCGGCGCCGCTTTCGCCACGACTTCGGCGCCGATCATGCCGCTCGCGCCGGGACGGTTCTCCACGATCGCGTTGCGTCCCCATATCTCGGTGAGTGATTTGGCGAGTGTTCGGGTCATGATGTCCGATGATCCGCCGGCAGCATAAGGCATGATGATCGTGACCGGCTTGGCAGGAAAGGCTGCCTCGCCGCCATGAGCGCCGAAAGTCGAAAGACCGGCAGCTGCGGCCGCAACCCATACGTAATGCGATTTTCTCGGTTTCATTGCCATCCTCGGTTGTATTGGATCATGCCCTGCATTTTTGCTGCCTGTGTCGCATGGGCGCGCTGCGCGCGTTTCTTGCATTCATCGGCAATAACCGTCAATTACTCTTCTTAAAGCCATGGCACTCGAGCTGTACAACAAGAAGCGCAATTTCGCAATCACCCCGGAGCCCAAAGGGCGCGTACTGAAACGCAAGGCGAAAGGCCTCGGTTTCATCATCCAGAAACACCGGGCGAGCCACATGCATTACGACTTTCGCCTGGAGTTAAACGGCGTGCTGCTCAGCTGGGCTGTCCCCAAAGGGCCGAGCTGCGACCCGTCGCACAAACGGCTTGCCATGCACGTCGAAGACCATCCCCTGGAATACGGCAGCTTCGAAGGCATCATCCCGCCGAAGCAGTACGGTGCGGGCACGGTGCTCCTGTGGGACCGTGGTATCTGGATTCCCAGGGAAGACCCCGTGGCAGGTTACAAGAAAGGGCGGCTCAAATTCGAGCTCGAGGGCGAGAAGCTGAAAGGCGGCTGGATGCTCGTACGCAGCCACGGCGGCAAATACGGCGGCGAGAAGTCGTGGCTTTTGATCAAGGAGAAGGACGAACATGCGTGTCCCGGTAAGCCGCTGATCGTCGACGAAAAACCCGATAGCGTCGCCAGCGGGCGCACGCTCGAAGAGATTGCCGAAGACCCGGACCGCGTATGGGAGTCGAAAAAATCAGTGGCTGAGAACGTGAAAAGCGGAGCGGTACGAAAAAAAAAGCCAGCGCTCGACCTCGCGGCGATAAAGGGCGCGGTAAAACGGCAGATGCCCGAGTTCATCGCTCCGGAGCTCGCTACGCTGGTGAAGGAGGCTCCAGCCGGAAAAGACTGGTTTCACGAAATGAAGCTCGACGGATATCGCATGCTGTGCCGCGTCGAGAACGGCGAAGCGCAGATGGTGTCGCGCAATGCGAAGGACTGGACGGGGAATTTCGTCGCGGTCGAACGGTGCGCGGCGCGCTTGCCGGTAGAGTCGGCATGGTTTGATGGCGAGGTTGTGGTCGTCGAAGCGGACGGCCGCACCAGCTTCCAGGCGCTGCAGAACGCGCTTACGACCGACCATTCCTCCAAGCTCCATTATTTCGTCTTCGACCTCCCGTACCTCAACGGGTACGATCTGCGCGGCGTGCCTCTCGTAGAACGCAAGCGCCTACTCGAATCGCTGCTCGAATCCGCGCCCGCGACGCTGCGCTACAGCAGCCACATCGAAGGTTCCGGCGAAGAGTTTTTCAAGCAGGCGTGCAGCCTGAAGCTCGAAGGGATGATCTCGAAGCGCTCGCAGTCGATCTACCAGTCGGGGCGTTGCCGCGACTGGCTCAAAGTAAAGTGCAGCCTGCGGCAGGAAATGGTGATCGGAGGTTATACGGATCCCGAAGGCACGCGCAGCGGCTTCGGTGCGCTGTTGCTGGGTGTCTACGAGAAAGACGGAACATTGCGCTATTCGGGCAAAGTGGGCACCGGTTTCAACGAGACGACGCTGCGCACGATGCACAAGAAGCTCCGCGCGCTGGAAGTGAACGACCCGCCGTTCAGCAACCCGCCGCGGGGCTATGAAGCAAAAGGCGCACACTGGGTGAAGCCGGAGCTCGTCGCCGAAATCGAGTTTACCGAGTGGACGAACGACGGCACTCTGAGACATCCGTCTTTCCAGGGCCTGCGCGAAGATAAAAAGGCGCGCGACGTGGTGCGCGAGCGTCCGCAAGAAACCGACGAAGTGATCGAGGAGAAGCCTGCTGTGAAAGCCCGCGGCCGTAAAGTCGAATCGAAAGCGGCGGCAGCCAAACCCATGAGGCGGAGCAAGAAGCCTGCTGTGGCGGCGTCAACGGACAGTGGCGGCGTCACGGTCGCCGGAATCAAGATCAGCAATCCCGACAAAGTCCTCTATCCCGAAGCGGGGATCACCAAGATCGAGCTCGCACGGTATTACGAGAACATCGCCGACTGGATCCTCCCGTACCTGCACAATCGGCCGCTCACCCTGGTGCGATGCCCGAATGGTTGGGAGAAAAGCTGTTTCTACCAGAAGCACCCGGACGCCAAAGTGAACGAAGTGATCGAGCGGGTGAAAGTGCAGGAAAGCGGCGGCCCGACGCTTTACATGATGGCGAATTCGGTGAGCGCGCTCGTCGCGCTGCTGCAGATGGGGGCACTCGAGCTGCATCCGTTCGGGTCGAGCGCGCCGAAGCTCACGTGCCCGGACGTCATCGTTTTCGATTTCGATCCTGCGGACGATATTTCATGGGAGACGCTGGTCGAAGGGGTGCATATCCTCAAAACGCTGCTCGAAGAGCTTGGTTTCCAGACGTTCATCAAGACGACCGGCGGCAAAGGCCTGCACGTCGTGGTGCCGATCAAGCCGGCGCTCGGGTGGGTCGACATCAAGAATTTCACCAAGGCGATCGCCGAGCTCATGGTCAAGTCGTTTCCGGATCGTTTCGTCTCCACCGTCACGAAAGCGAAGCGGCACGGCAAGATTTTCGTCGACTACCTGCGCAATGGCGAAGGCGCGACGGCAGTCGGACCCTATTCGCTACGCGCCCGGGGGAACGCGCCGGTCGCGACGCCGGTCGGCTGGGAAGAGCTCGAGAAAGACCTCCGGCGCGATTACTTCAACGTGCGCAACGTGCTCGACCGGCTCGCGAAGCTGAAGAAGGATCCGTGGGCCGAATTCTTCGAGGTAAAGCAGTCGGTCACGAAAGCGATGATGAAGAAAGTAGGCGCGTAGCTGCGGCGACTTTCCTTCGCCGCTTTAGATTACGCCGACCCTGAATAGCTTTCGGTCTTGGTCGTCGAGCTGGGCGATCAAGCCTGTTTCCCACGCGAGGTACTGCTTCATCGCTTCGCGGTTGCCGGCGTGGCGGTCGTGGACGAAGAAGAGATAGTCGATGCACTCGGCGTCGCTCGGGAGGTCGGGCGTGGCTTCGGTCGGGTAGCCGGCCGCGGTCCA
>DATLEF010000081.1:0-15076 GCA_035525455.1 Burkholderiales bacterium | reverse complement strand
CAGATCGCGGCGAGATGCGCGACGCGAAAGCGCATGCCGCGCACCCACCGCCAACCCAGCGCGGCCCCGAGCCAGATCGCAGCAAGACCGCCGACGACGAATGACACGAACGCGAAATGCATGACGAGAATGACATTGGCTGCAATCTGCGACATGGGTGTGGATTTATGTTACGCGAGAGACACAGCAAGGTGCGTCATGATCGCTGGGGAGCGCCGCACTACGTGCTAGTGCGTATCCGAAAATTCCAGACCACGTCGGCTCGCTTCGATAACGGCCTGCGTGCGGTTGGACACGTTCAGCGCCCTCAGTATTGCCGTGACATGGATTTTCACTGTGCCCGCAGCGAGTCCCAGCTCGCGACAGATCAGCTTATTGGGTTTGCCTTGCACGAGTAAGGCCAGCACTTGCGCCTGACGCTGCGTCAGGGCGAGGCTTGAGCATGCGCTGAGCGAGTCGCGGTGCATTCCATCTTAACGCGCGACGGGGCGGGAGGTGTCGCTCACCCATTCGCTCCATGAACCCGGATACAGGCGGGAGCCGCTCAAGCCTGCGCGCTCCATCGCGAGCAGGTTGTGGCACGCGGTGACGCCCGAGCCGCACTGGTGCACGACGCCTTGGGGACTGCGCGTGCCGAGCACTGCGGCGAAATCGTGCTCGAGCACCTCCGCTGGCTTGAAAAACCCGCTGGCATCGAGATTCATCCTGAAAAACCGATTCGCGGCACCCGGGATGTGGCCTGCGACGGGATCGAGCGTCTCGTTTTCGCCGCGGAAGCGGTCAGGACTGCGCGCATCGATCACCGCGACATTCGGGTCGTCGACGTGTGCGGCGACGAAAACCGCATCTACCGAGTGATCCGGTTGCAACCGCAGCCTGAAGGATGTCGGCCGCACTTGAGGTGTCTCCGCGTCGACGGCGCCTCCGCTGCGCACCCAAGCGTCCCAGCCGCCGTCGAGCACCGCGACGCGCGTATGTCCAACCCAGCGCAGCATCCACCACAGACGTGCTGCGTACGGGCCGCCGCTTGCGTCGTAGGCAATGACCTGCTTGCCGTTGTCGATGCCGAGCGCGCCGAGCCGAAGCGCAAACGTCTGCGGATGAGGCAGGGGGTGCCTGCCGTTCAAGCCGGTTTTGGGGCCGGATAGATCCTCGTCCAGATGCACGAAACGGGCGCCGGGAATGTGTGAGTGCTCGTGCGCGCGACGGCCAGCGGCGTAATCTGCGAGATCATGGCGGCAGTCGCAGACGATCCAGTCTGCCTCACTTAGATGCCGGGCGAGCTCGTCGACACTGCAAAGTGTGCTGAACATCGGGCCTACAGGTGCGGCTCGAGCTCCCGCCGGATGAACTGGTGGAAGTGCTGCATTCCGTCTTCGAGCGGCGATTGATAAGGCCCGCTTTCGTTGAGTCCCTGCTGCATGAGCGCACGTCGGCCGGCTGTCATGCGCGCAATGATCTCGGCGTCTTCGATGGCCGTTTCCCGGTATGCGGCTTGTTCGGCTTCGACGAATTCGCGCTCGAAAAGCGCGATGTCTTCGGGGTAGTAGAACTCGACCACGTTTGTACACGCTTCCGGCCCGCGCGGAATCAACGAGCTCACTACCAGCGAATGGGGATACCACTCGATCATCACATTCGGGAAGTAGGTAAGCCAGATTGCGCCGTGTGTGGGATTGGCACCTTCGGCGTAGCGCAGGACCTGTTCGTGCCACCGCTGGTAGACCGCGCTGCCGGGCCGCGCAAGCCCGCGCTTCACCCCGCAAGTCTGCACGCTGTACCAATCGCCGAATTCCCATTTGAGGTCGCGCACGTCCACGAAGTTGCCCAAACCGGGATGGAAAGGCTCGACGTGATAATCCTCGAGATACACCTCGATGAACGTTTTCCAGTTACAGGCGTATTCGTCCACTTCGACGCGATCGAACACGAAACCCGAGAAGTCGAGCTCTTGCGCAACGCCCAACTCGCCCAGATCGCGAGCAGCAACGCGCGGTCCGCAGAACTGCAGACCATTCCATGCGGTGAGCCTGGCATTCGCCAGGTCGAGGCACGGGTTCTGCGGAAATTGCGGAGCGCCGATGAGACGCCCGTCCAGCGCATAGGTCCATCGATGAAGCGGACACACGATGTTGCGCGTAGTCCCGCGGCCTTCCAGCATGATGGCCTGGCGGTGGCGACAGATGTTTGACAGCAGCTCGACGCCATACTCGCTGCGCACCAGCGCTTTTGCGTTGCCAAGCCACCCCAGTGCCTGATAGTCGCCGACGTTCGGCACCATGAGCTCGTGGCCGACGTAGCCGGGGCCGTGTTCGAAAAAGAGGCGCTTCTCGAGCTCGTAGACGCGCGGATCGAAATACCACTCGACCGGCAGTTGCGACGAGGCTGTGTTCAGCCGGGAAACGCTGGAAAGGTCGGACATGCGAAGCGCGTTGGCGAAGGTGGTGGGCCTTGGAGGGCGAGTTCCGGGCTGCTGCCGATCAGGCGGCGTCCCGGCAAAAAAAGAGCGCTATTCTTTCCTAAGTACCTTGAAAACGCAACAAATTCTGGGGAAGCGACCCCCGACTAGATCGTTAACTGCCCGTTTCTGCAAGAAAAACGGTTATTCGCTGTTTCCGGTGCCGCTTTCGATGCGCTCGAGCATGCCGTTCGCCAGTAACCTTTCATAGTCCGGGGGGCGGTCGATGTCCCATAGCTTCTGCAGTTCGGACCAGCGCCAGCCGAGCGCGTTCAATCGCTCGCGCGTCTGCCACATTACGTCCGCACCGCCCCATGCAATGTCCTCGAAGAGCCGGGGATCACACCGCCTCAAGCCGATGAGCGCATAGCCGCCGTCCTCGGTTGGAACGAATACGGCATCGTCCCCATCGCGCAAGGCGTTTGACGCAAGCCGCAGATGGCTCGGAGCGAGTGCAGGGCAATCCGTGCCGATGAGGACCGCAGTGTCATATGCGCCGTGATGTAAGGCTGCATGCAATGCATTTTGCATGCGTGCTCCCAGATCGCCGCCTTGCTGCTGCACAAGCTTGATCGCGTAGCGATCGGCGCAAGCACGTATGAATTCGTCGTCAGCGGGATCGGCGTGCAGCTCGAGCGTGCTGTGGTCGGCACGATGTGCAGTCGCCAGCGTGTGCTCGATCAACTGCGCGTGAAATGCGGACGAACCTTCCGCCCCCAGCAAAGGTACCAGGCGCGTTTTTACGCGACCCGGATGAGGCGCCTTTGCAAAAACCAGAACGACATCAAGCGGGCTTGTGAGGCTCATAACGCGCCGCGAGCTTGTCTGGATCGGCGCCGCGCCAAAACGCGAATCGCAGTTGCCACATGAGTGTGAGTGTGCGCATCACACCGTGCTTTTCCCAGCGGCGCCCTGATGTGAGGACTCGATGTCGCAGGCACACTGGAGGCCCGAAACGTTTGAGCGCTGCCGTGAGCGCTACGTCTTCCATCAGGCGTAACTCCGGGAAGCGGCCGGCGCGGTCGAAGAGCGATCGCGTTACGAATATTGCCTGGTCACCGGTTGCAATGCCTGTCAGCCGCGATCGCCAGTTCATGGCGGGGGCAATGATCGAAAATAGTGGATGTTTACCGCGAATGGTGACGTCGAAGTGTCCCCAGCTCCTCCCGCTATTCGCGATACCGTCTGCGATCAATTCGTCCGCATGCGGCGGCAAACGGCTGTCGGCATGCAGAAAAAGTAGAACATCGCGCCGAGCGAGCGCCGCGCCGGCGTTCATCTGGACTGCCCTGCCGCGCGGCGCCGTGATCACCAGATCCGCATGCGGTCCTGCAAGGGCGGCGGTGTCGTCATTGCTGCCGCCGTCGACAACAATCACCTCCACGCCCCGCTCGCGCAGCGGTGTCAGCGCCTCGAGTGTGCCGGCGATTTCTTCAGCTTCGTTGAAACAGGGAACGATGATCGATAGCGACACCGGCGGCGATCTCAAACGCGTCGGGAACTGAAAGTCTACACGCCGCGTTGACCGCAAACTACTGATTGCGCTAATCTTTCAGTTTCCTCAGGTTTATCGAATGCCCAGCGCCGGCAAGAGCCAGGATCGTCCGAGTTTCGAGGGAGCTCTCGCCGAGCTCGAAGACATCGTAGCCGGCATGGAGGCCGGGCAAATGCCGCTCGAGCAATCGCTGGCCGCGTACAAGCGCGGGGCAGAACTGCTCAAGTTCTGCCAGGGCGCGCTTCAGGACGCGCAGCAGCAAGTCAAAATTCTCGAAGACAACGTGCTCAAGAGCTTCGGGTCCACCGAGCAGTAAGCGCTTCCCAAGTGCATCCTGCAGATTTTCAAAGCTGGGCTGCGTCCCGGCAAAGCCGCATTGAAGCGCTCCTCAATGAGGTACTTCCATCCGCCAAGATCGCGCCCCAGCGATTGCACGCCGCCATGCGTTACGCAGTGCTCGGGGGTGGCAAACGCGTGCGGCCGCTGCTTGCGTTTGCCGGCGGCGAGCTCGCGCAGGCAGACCCCGAGCGCGTTGCGATCGCGGGTGCCGCGGTCGAGCTGATCCATGCGTATTCGCTCGTGCACGACGATATGCCCTGCATGGATGACGATGTCCTGCGCCGTGGCAAGCCGGCATGTCACATCGAATACGATGAGGCGACCGCGCTCCTCGTGGGCGATGCCCTGCAGAGCATGGCTTTCCAGCTGCTGTCTGACTACCGCCTGAGCGACGACTCGAGCCAGCAGCTGCTCATGCTGAAGCTACTCGCCACTGCGTCAGGTTCGCGCGGCATGGCCGGTGGCCAGGCGATCGACCTGGAATCAGTCGGCAAGAAACTGTCGGTGCCCGAGCTCGAGTTCATGCACATCCATAAAACCGGGGCGCTCATACGTGCTTCGGCGCTGCTTGGGGCGCGCTGCGGCGACGGCCTCGGTGAGAATGAGCTCGCGCAGCTCGACACTTTCGCCAAATTGATCGGTCTCGCATTTCAGGTTGTCGACGATGTGCTCGACGCCGAAGCCCCGACGGCGACGCTCGGCAAGACAGCCGGCAAGGACGCCGATCAGAACAAACCGACGTACGTGACAGCGTTGGGCGTGGCGCAAGCGAAGGCTTTTGCGCAGGAATTGCGCCTCGATGCGCTGAAAGCGCTCGGCGATTTCGGAGATCGAGCACTGCGGCTATGCCAGCTCGCCGATTTCATCGTGCTGCGCGACTTTTAACGCGATGTACGAGCTGCTTCAATCGATCAATTCACCGCACGAGCTGCGGCAGCTGGAGCGTAGCCAGCTGCGGCCCCTCGCCGATGAGCTGCGCCGGTTCCTGCTCGATTCGGTGAGCCAGACCGGCGGGCATCTTTCGTCGAACCTGGGGACGGTGGAGCTCACGATCGCGTTGCACTACGTGTTCGACACGCCGGAGGACCGCATCGTATGGGACGTCGGTCATCAGACCTATGGTCACAAAATCCTCACGGGACGGCGCGAGGCGATGGCGAAGCTCCGGATGTGGGGCGGGATTTCGGGTTTTCCGCGCAGGGAAGAAAGCGCGTACGACACTTTCGGCACGGCCCACTCCAGCACTTCGATCAGCGCGGCCCTCGGGATGGCCGTCGCGTCAAAACTGAAAGGAGAAAAGCGCCGCGCAGTCGCAGTGATAGGCGACGGTGCGATGACGGCGGGAATGGCGTTCGAGGCGCTCAACAATGCCGGCGATATGGACGTCGACCTGCTCGTGATACTCAACGACAACGACATGTCTATCTCGCCGCCCGTCGGCGCGCTCAATAAATACCTCGCGCGCTTGATGTCGGGCCGCTTCTACAGCGCTGCACGAGGACTCGGCGAGCGCGTGCTGGGGCCGATCGCGCGCCGCGCTGAAGAACACATGAAAGGCATTGTGCTGCCCGGCACCTTGTTCGAGGAGTTCGGATTCAACTATATCGGACCGATCGACGGCCACGATCTCGACGCGCTGCTGCCTACGCTCAACAACATCAAGCAGCTGCGCGGACCGCAGTTCCTGCACGTCGTCACGCGCAAAGGCCACGGCTACAAGCTCGCTGAAGCCGATCCCGTGCTGTATCACGGCGTCTCCAAATTCGATCACGCCAACGGTATCGTCGGCGGTAAAAGTGGCGGCAAGCTCACCTATACGCAGATTTTCGGCGACTGGATCTGCGACATGGCGGAGCTCGACACGCGGCTGGTCTGCATCACGCCGGCGATGCGCGAAGGTTCGGGTCTCGTGAAATTCGCGGAGCGCTTTCCAGATCGCTACTTCGATGTCGGCATTGCCGAGCAGCATGCGCTCACGTTTGCTGCGGGGCTCGCGTGCGAAGGGTGCAAACCGGTCGTGGCGATCTATTCGACTTTCCTGCAGCGCGGCTACGACCAGCTCATACACGATGTTCAGATCCAGAATCTGCCCGTGGTGTTCGCGATCGATCGGGCGGGTCTCGTCGGCGCTGACGGTGCCACCCACAACGGCAGCTTCGATCTCACGTATCTGCGTTGCCTGCCCAATATGACCGTGATGACGCCCGCGGACGAGAACGAATGCAGGCAGATGCTCTATACCGCTTTCCAGATGCAGAGCCCGGTCGCAGTGCGCTATCCGCGCGGCAGCGGACCTGGCGTTGCGGTTCAGCGCGAAATGCGTGCGCTGCCTCTGGGCAAAGGCGAAGTGAGGCGTGAGGCGGGGGAGGGTGCGCCTCACCGGGTCGCCATACTCGCGTTCGGTGCACTGCTCCATCAGTGTCTCGCGGCCGCAGAAACACTCGGTGCCACGGTCGCTAACATGCGCTTCGTGAAGCCTCTGGATGAAGCGCTCGTGCTCGATCTGGCGCGTCGCCACGATCTACTCGTGACCGTCGAAGAGAACGTCATCATGGGGGGTGCCGGGAGTGCCGTGCTGGAGGCGCTCGAGCGTCATGCCGTCACGACACCTGTCCTGCAGCTCGGACTTCCTGACCGTTTCATAGATCAGGGCGATCCGGGAATCCAGCTCACTGCGTGCGGCTTGACTACGGACGGAATATTGCAGTCCATCCGTGCGCGACTCGCGGAGTAAAATCCTGCCCACTTCTCATTCGAGCGGAGCGTTCATGAACCATCCAGGCGATATGGCCGAACAAAACGAGATGAATGGCTACGCGAAGATCGATCAGTACAACCCGGCAGTGGTCGAGCGCATTGCGGAAAAATATCGCGCGGTGCTCGAGGAGCTGGGCGAAGACCCGCAGCGCGAAGGTCTGGTGAAAACGCCCGAGCGGGTGGCCAAAGCGCTCCAGTTCCTGACGCACGGCTACGGCCTCGATCCCGCGGAAATCCTGCGCTCAGCGATGTTTCGCGAGGAATACCAGCAGATGGTCATCGTGCGCGACATCGAGGTCTATTCGCTGTGCGAGCATCACATGCTGCCGTTTTTCGGCAAAGCGCACGTCGCGTACATTCCAAACGGCCATATCGTGGGTCTTTCGAAAGTTCCGCGGGTGGTAGATGCATATGCGCGGCGCCTGCAGGTGCAGGAGCGGCTGACTGTCGATATCCGCAACTGCATCGAGGAAACGCTGAAGCCCCTCGGAGTCGCGGTCGTGATCGAAGCGCAGCATCTTTGCATGGTCATGCGCGGCATTCAGAAGCAGCACTCGATCGCCACGACTTCGGCTTTCACCGGCGAATTCAACATGGCAACAACGCGCGCCGAGTTCATGCGGCTGATCACCAGCGGTTCCCACGCCTGAAGAATCCAGGTCAGATGAGGCCGCCCAAAACGAGCGAGTACCTCGTCGAGCAAGTGCTGCCCGACGTGCGCAAAGGCCGCATGGTCATACTCGTCGACAGCGCAGAGCGGGAAAACGAAGGCGATCTGTTCGTCGCGGCCGAGAAAGCGACGCCGGACGCGATCAACTTCATGGCGACGCATGCGCGCGGACTCATCTCGCTCGCGCTCACGGAAGAGCGTATGCGCGCGCTCGGCCTTTCGCTGATCACCGACGATCAGGTCAACACGACCCGGTTTCAGACTGCCTTCGCAACGCCGATCGATGCGCGCGAGGGCGTGGCATCGGGGATGTCGGCCCATGACCGCGCGCGCACTATCGCCGTGGCGATTTCGGATCACGCGCGGCCTGCAGATCTTATCCGGCCCGGCAGGCTGCAGACTCTGCGCGCCATAGACGGGGGCCTTCTCGCGCGCCGCGGACATACCGAGGCCGCGGTGGATCTCGCACGAATGGCCGGTTTGAAGCCGGCCGGTGTCATTTGCGAAATCATGAACGACGACGGAACGATGGCTCGGATGCCTGAGCTCGAGCGCTTCGCAGCGAAGCACGACGTCAAGATTCTGCAGATCGCCGATCTCGTCACCTATCGTGAGAACGAGCGCGTGGTGCGGCGGCGCGCCGAAACGGTGTTGCCAACGCGCAAGGCTGGAGAATTCCGATTGATGGTCTACGCGGACAATCTCGAGCAAACGCTGTATGTCGCGCTCGTCAAAGGGGAAGTGCGGGCGGGCGAGCCGACGCTCGTGCGGCTGCATTCGCAATGTCTCACGGGCGATGTTTTCGGCTCGGAGCGCTGCGATTGCGGAGAGCAGCTGGACGCCTCCCTTGGCATGATCGAAGAATCCGGCGCAGGCGTTCTCGTGTACATGTTCGATGAAGGCCGCGGCATCGGGCTCCTCAACAAGATTCGTGCTTATGCGCTGCAGGACGAAGGTCACGACACCGTCGAGGCGAACCACGCACTGGGCTTTGCGGCCGACATGCGAGACTACAGCGCTGGCGCCCACATCCTTTTCGACCTGGGTGTGCGCGAAGTGCGGCTCATGACGAACAATCCGGAGAAAGTGCAGGCGCTCGAAAGTTACGGATTGAACGTGGTCGAGCGTGTACCGGTCGAGACGCCTCCGCGCTCCGCAAATCGCGGCTACTTACAGACCAAACGCAGCAAGTTCGGCCACCTGCTGTCGCTGCTTGGAGATAATCCTCAAGACGCGGGTGAAGAGAACGTTGCGAAAAATCGGGATCGAGCCCGGCCGAAAACGTAAGCTGCAGCGCGGTTGCCGCAACCGCAGTTTTCGTGGCTGCAGCCGGCATCCGATTTGCTGCAAGTAGCGCATCCTATTCGAGCGACCGACATGAACTACCTCGACATGCTGCAATGGCCGGCTATGGTCGTGACGATAGCCGCCGCCTGGCTCGTTGCATCACAATCCAGGCGCAAGCGCACGGTCGGGTTCTGGGTTTTTCTCGCGAGTAATGTGCTCTGGAGCGTTTGGGGCTGGCATCAGCACGCTTATGCGCTGATCGTCTTGCAGTTCGTCCTCGCTGCGATGAACATACGCGGCGTCTACAAAAACGATCCCGAGCTCAAGCTGACTACTGGACAAGAACAGCGTCAGTAGCGGTGTACGTTCGTGACGTGATTGACCCTTTGCGCCGCGCTCGCGCAGCCTTCCTCAATCGATTAATCCAGTGCGTTTGCGCACTTACGCGTCACCTCGCGCTCAATAAGATGCGCTCATCAACGTCGCATCAGGCGGCGAAAGATCGGGCCAAAAGTTGAAGCGCGTCGCTTAAAGCCCGAGACCCCGAGAAGGCGCGCATTTCGTCTCAAAGGAGTCACATCATGAAAACGATCTCTTATGTAGCATTGCTGGCCGCTCTTACGTTTGGTTTTCAAAGCGCGTGGGCGGATGTCGAAGTACGCAAGGGCGAATCGCTGCAGGCTTCGCTCGGCATTGCGGAATCGGGCGTGTTTCCGTCGCGCGGCGGACCGATCGACGAGTAAGCTGAAATCCGGTGCGATCTCACAAGGGTCGCACCGGGTCTTTTTGAATGATTACTCAATACGCCGGTGACATTCGGTTATTGCGGCGACGATCCGACTTCGGGCTGCGAGGATATACTCCTGCGATGGACGCGGAGCCGTGCAATTCGCGCTTTTCGGTGACATACCGAGACAAGCGGTACCAAATCGCAAATTTCAACGGCCATGGGCTGAAGCGTGCGGCCCGCAAGCCCTCGAACAAATCGTGGCTGAAGTGCGCCGCCTCGCATAACAGCGCCCGGCAACCGCCGCTCAAAGCTACGAGTGCATGAAACCTGTCGCGATCTGCCGGTATGCGCCGCATGAAGGGCCGGGATATTTTGCCACATACCTCACCGCGCACCGCATTCCGTGGCGCCTTGTAAAGATCGACGAAGGCGACGTACTGCCTGAGCTGCGCGACATCAGCGGCCTTGGATTGATGGGCGGACCGATGAGCGTGAATGACGATTTGCCGTGGATAGCGCCGATGCTCGAGCTCATACGTGCGAGCGTCGCGCGCGACGTCCCTGTGATCGGCCATTGTCTCGGCGGCCAGCTGATGTCGAAAGCGCTTGGCGGCAACGTCACCCGAAACGCGGTCAAAGAGATCGGCTGGGGACGCGTCGATGTGAGTGCTACGCCGCTTGCATCCGAGTGGGGGCAATCAGAACCGTTCGACGGTTACCACTGGCATGGCGAAACCTTTTCCGTGCCGACCGGAGCCGAGCGTATCTGGTACAGCGCGCATTGCGAGAACCAGGCATTCGCGCTGAGCAACCACTTCGCCATGCAATGTCACATGGAGATGACCGAAGACCTGATCGTAAGCTGGTGCGAGACCGGTGCGCACGAAATCGATGTTAATCTCGCCCGCAGCCCCGCCGTCCAGACGCCGCAGGCCATGCGCGAAAATATGGATTCCAGGCTAGGCGCGTTACATGCCGTCGCCGATCGTATTTATCGGCGGTGGACCGCTGGCCTGGCGGCCTAAGCATGCCCTTGCGCCCGACGGGCGCGTCGCAGCTTTCATCTGGAGCGGCGAGAGCCGCATAAGCGATTTTCTGCGCCGGAACGGCGCGTCGTAGTCCTTCCAATTCATCTACAGCGGCGGGAGCCGCCTAAGCGATTTTTTGCGCCGGAACGGCGCGTTGTGGCTTTCATTCTCTGAAATTCTTGAACTGCAGCGGAAAATCGCTGATCGATTTGCGCACCAGCGCAATCGTCTCCTGCAGCAAATCTTTTTTGGCGCCAGAAATGCGCACGGCATCGCCTTGTATGCTCGCTTGTACCTTGAGCTTGCTGTCTTTCACCAGCTTTACTATTTTTTTCCCGAGCTCCTGTTCTACACCCTGGCGTACCGCGACGGTCTGCTTCACCTTGTTGCCGCTGATCTTCTCGATGTCACCCGGCTGAAGGCACCTCACATCGATGCCGCGCTTTGCGAGCTTGCCCGTCAGGACATCGCGCACCTGAGTGAGCTTGAAATCATCGTCGGCGAAAAGCGTCAGCGTTTTCTCTTTTTCATTCAGCTCGACGCGCGCGTCAGAGCCTTTGAAATCGAAGCGGTTGGAGACTTCCTTGTTGGTCTGGTCGAGCGCATTGTGCACTTCGACCTGATTGACTTCCGAGACGATGTCGAACGAAGGCATCGTGGGCCTCCCTTTTTATAATGTCAGCTGCGGGCTGAACTGGAGCCCCGCCGCAATTTTACCGAATACGATTGTACCGGCACGCCAGTGCTGTCATCGAACTCCGCGGCACCTTCTATCGCATAGCGCGCGATCTCTTCAGCGGAGCGCTTGGGTCCGTTATAACACGCATACATCACGCCGAGAGCGATGTCTCCGCCGCTGCCGAACGCATAAAACTTCGAGAACTCCTGCACGGTGCGGTGTGCCGCGACTCCAAAAATGCCGAAAGCATTGATGATCAGCACGTCCATTCGTGACGATTCGATCGCGTCGTCTTCGCCGTGCCCCGCGAGAAGGTAGTACTCCTGCTTCAGCACGGCGTGCAGCTTTTGCCACGTTTTGAAAATTTCGAGCGGACTGTCAAAACGCGCGCGAACCCGCGGTTTCGCAAAATAGTCGCGGAGGATCGCCTGGAAGGTCGCATTGCCTGTCACGCCGAGGTAACTGTCGCCGACCTGGAAAATCTTGTCGTGGTTGACGATGTAGTCGGCGGTTTCCTTGCCCGAGCCCCACTTCGTCATGGTGTCCGCGGCGATAGCGGCATAGCCGTTCTTTCTTACGACCGCTATGGTAGTCATGTTGCGCCCGCTCCACCGCGCCTCGACAGAGGCAAAAATATTCCAACGTGCTGGTGCAGGCAATGCGAAACATTTACCTGCGACCCACGAGTCAATCGACCGCTACGCTACAGCAATTAGCTTGCCCCGCCACACCGCGATTGTGGCACTTAGACCGACCGCTTTTTGAGATTGGCGGCAATGCGCATGCGCAGCGCATTGAGGCGGATAAAGCCTGCCGCATCCGCTTGATTGTAGGCGCCTTGATCGTCCTCGAACGTCGCGATCGCCGGATCGAAAAGCGAATTGTCGGACGAGCGCCCCACGGTCATTACCGTGCCTTTATAGAGTTTCAGCCGCACGGCCCCGTTGACCGTGTTTTGGGACTCGTCTATCAGCTTCTGCAGGAGCAGGCGCTCGGGGCTGAACCAGTAGCCGTTATAGATGAGCCGCGCGTAACGCGGCATCAGGTCGTCCTTGAGGGCCAGCACTTCGCGATCCAGCGTGATCGATTCGATCGCGCGATGCGCTTTCAGCATGATCGTGCCGCCCGGAGTCTCGTAGCAGCCGCGCGATTTCATGCCGATGTAGCGATTTTCGACGAGGTCGAGCCGGCCGATACCATGGCGCCCACCCAGCCGATTGAGCTCGGTCAGCACCTGCGCCGGCGTCAGCGCTTTGCCGTCGATCGCAACGATATCGCCGCTCTGGTAACCGAGCTCGACGTATTCGGGCTTATCGGGTGCTTTCTCGGGCGAGACCGTAAGCCGCCACATCGCTTCCTCCGGCTCGTAATTCGGATCTTCGAGTATCCCGCCCTCGTAGGAAATGTGCAGGAGGTTGGCATCCATCGAATAGGGCGCCGCTCCGCCTTTTTTCTGGTAATCCACGGGAATCTTGTGCCGCTCCGCGTACTGCAGCAGCTTATCGCGCGAAAGCAGGTCCCACTCGCGCCAGGGCGCGATGATTTTCACATTCGGCATGAGCGCGTATGCGCCGAGCTCGAAGCGCACCTGGTCATTGCCTTTGCCGGTTGCGCCGTGAGAGATCGCGTCGGCCCCGGTCTCCTCCGCGATTTCTACGAGGCGTTTCGCTATCAGCGGCCGCGCGATCGACGTGCCGAGGAGATACTCGCCCTCGTATACGGCGTTGGCGCGAAACATCGGAAAGACAAAATCGCGAACGAACTCCTCGCGCAGATCGTCGATGAAAATCTGCTTCACGCCGCATAACTGCGCTTTGGCGCGCGCGGGCTCGACCTCTTCGCCCTGACCGATATCAGCCGTGAAGGTCACGACTTCGCACGCATACACATCCTGCAGCCATTTCAGGATTACGGAAGTGTCGAGGCCGCCGGAATAGGCGAGCACGACTTTCTTGATTTCGCTCATACGGTACTCATCGAAAAGAAACGGGGGCCGCGGGTAGCGGCGCTGCCTGCTGGTGCTGCTATGCGATCAGCGGCGTCGTCGGCGTTGTGCGGGGCTCATTGTTCCACCCGCCCCAGCAGAAGAAATTCCATGAGCGCCTTCTGAGTATGCAACCGGTTCTCTGCCTCGTCCCAGACGACGCTTTGCGGGCCATCTATGACTTCGGCTGCCACTTCCTCTCCGCGGTGAGCGGGCAGGCAATGCATGAACAACGCGTCTTTCCGGGCGACGCGCATCATGTCCGCGTCCACCTGCCAATCCTCGAAGTCGCGTTTGCGCTCGGCGTCCTCGGCTTCGAATCCCATGCTCGTCCAGACGTCGGTCGTGATGAGATCGACGTCTTTAACGGCCTGCATCGGGTCTTCGAACTCCTCGTAGTGGTCGGTGCCGTAGAGGCCCGCGCGCTCAGGTTCCACCTCGTAGCCCGGCGGGGTCGAAACGTGAACGTTGAAATCGAATACCTCCGCGGCCTGCAGCCATGTGTTGCAGACGTTATTGGAGTCGCCGATCCATGCCACCGTTTTCCCGCGGATGTCCCCTCTGTGTTCGATGAACGTATAAATATCGCCCATGATCTGGCATGGGTGATATTCGTTCGTGAGTCCGTTGATAACCGGGACGCTCGAAAATTCAGCGAAGCGCTCGATAATCGTCTGTTCGAACGTACGGATCATGACGATATCGACCATGCGCGTGATGACGCGCGCCACGTCTTCGATCGGCTCTCCGCGTCCGAGTTGCGTGTCGCGCGTCATCAACGTGATGACCGAGCCGCCGAGCTGGTCCATGCCCGCTTCGAACGAGACGCGGGTCCGTGTCGAATGCTTTTCGAAAACCATGGCGAGCGTGCGATCGTGCAGCGGCCGGTAAGGCTCGTAACGCTTGAAGCGATCCTTGATCCAGCGCGTGCGCGCGAAAAGATGCACGAAATCCTCGCGGCTGAAATCCTTGACCTGAAGAAAGTGCCGCGGGCGCATGCGAACTCGAACACCCCTTCAGGCGGTCTGGACGGCGGCTTGCGACGCGCCGGACGACGACGCTTTGGCGGCGAACTCAGCTATGAGCGGCGCGAGCGTTTCTACAAGATGCTGCACGTGTTCCGGCGTGTAAATGAGCGGCGGCAGCAGCCGCACGACGGTATCCGCGGTCACGTTGATGAGCAGGCCCGCCTCCAGCGCCTGAGCGACGAGCTCGTTGCACGGAAAATCGAGCTCGATGCCGACCATGAGACCCGCGTTGCGTATGTCTTTGACGCCCGGCGTTCCGGCGAGGCGCTTACGCAGGCTTTCGCGTATCAATTCACCGATCACGATGGCATTCTGCATCAGGCCGTCGTCCTCGATGATCGCGAGGGTTTCAAGACCCGCTGCGCAAGCGAGCGGATTTCCGCCAAAGGTCGAGCCATGCTTCCCCGGTGTAAACAACCGTGCGGCTTCCCCCGCTGCGAGGCAGGTGCCGATCGGTACGCCATTACCCAGGCCTTTGGCGAGTGTGACGACGTCCGGTTTCACGCCCGAATGCTGGTAAGCGAACCACGTCCCGGTGCGGCCGGTGCCGCTTTGCACTTCATCCAGCATCAGTAGCCAGTGGTTCTGATCGCATATGGACCGCAACCCTGCCAGGTAATC
>DATLEF010000059.1:0-8278 GCA_035525455.1 Burkholderiales bacterium | reverse complement strand
AGCGGGGCGCAGCTGATATCGCGAATATCAGCAAGCCACGCGACAAAGTGAGCGGCCGTTTCTGGCTGCAACCCTTCGGGCTGGCACGACTTTTCGCCCATCTCTGCGTCGGGCTCCTTGCCAATATCGCGATATTGGCTTCGTCGCCCTCCTTGATCTGAGCGAAAATCGTGACAGCGCATCACGCGTTTCATTATGTTAGGGACTCTTAACCCCGGAGAAAATCATGGCCGACAGTATTGCTGACAACAGCGCGGTCGACAACAGCGTCTCCAAGCCCAGCCAGAACCTCGTCACACTGACTCATGTCATGTACGGCTTGCACGCGTTCAGCGCGCTCATGGGGATGCTGGGCACGGCATTCATCGTGACGGCGTTCCTGACCGGATGGCCTTCCATCATCGCGGTCGTCATCAATTACGTGAAGCGCAGCGATGTGCGGGGAAGCTATCTCGATTCTCACTTCGGCTGGCAATTGCGCACATTCTGGTATGCGGTGCTGTGGGCGATTGTCGCCATCCTGCTTATGATGACGATCATCGGCATACCGTTCGCCATTGGCGTCGTCCTCGTCGTCGGAATCTGGGTGCTCTACCGTATCGGACGCGGCTGGCTCGCGCTGGGGGAAGGTAAGGCCATGCCGGTCGCGAAGTAGGGCCTCGAATCGACCGTGACGGCGGTCCGCATCGATAAGTGGTTGTGGGCCGCGCGCTTCTACAAGACGCGCTCCGCCGCGCAGCACGCGATCGAAGGCGGCAAGATCAAGCTGAACGGCGAGCACACCAAGCCGGCGAAGGACGTGAAGCCCGGCGATCAGCTCTCCATCACGATCGGCGCCTATGAATGGGCGATCACGGTGCTGCAGCTTTCAGCGCAGCGCGGTCCGGCGACTGTTGCGCGAACACTTTACGAAGAAAGCGAAGAGAGCCGCGCGCGCCGTGCACGCGAAGCGGAAAAACGGCGCCGTTTCGAAGACCCCGCCGCGGAGCTGAAAGGTCGGCCGACGAAGCGCGATCGGCGCGATCTCGACCGGTGGCACGAAGGCGAATCGTAAGCAGCATCCCGTACCTTAAAACCGCTGTGCTCCCGGCCGTCCGTCCTCGACGGCATACACCGCGAGATTGCGTATCGGCGCATCCTGTTCCGTGACGCTGGCGACGGTGCGTATGCGCGCGATGCAGCGCGTGGGCGTGAGATCGAGCGTCGTATAGCCGCGCCGCGCGCTGTTGGCAAACCTGATGTGCGCGTTTTCCTGCAGCAGCAACTCCGCATGTTTCAGCGACGGTCCGTGGGACGTGATCGACGGACACACGAATTCGGTTGCGACCACACGCGAATCGACCGCTTTGAAATCGAGCTTGAGATCGGTGACTGCCGACATGTGCACGTCGCCGCTGATGACGAGGGGATTGGAGACGCCCTGCTTGGAAAGCGATGCGAGCAGCCGCTCGCGGGCGCGCGGATAACCGTCCCAGCCATCGGTCCAATAGTCCGCACCAGGCCCCGCGCGGCGCTCGGCCTGGGCCATCAGCGTCGTCTGGGCGATGACGTTCCAGCGTGCCTGTGAGCGGCCCGCGCTCTCGTCGAGCCATCGCTCCTGGGTACGGCCGAGCATGCTTTGCTCGTGCGCGAGGCGTTCCGGGCAATCTTCTTCGCGCACGACCGTGCTTCCCCCGCGCTGGGACCGGGCACACACCTGATGCGATTTGTACTGACGGGCGTCGAGCACGAAAAACTGCGCGAGCTGACCATACGCGACGTTGTTGTGCAGGCGCATCGCCGGCCCTCGCGGTCGCGCCCATGCGGGCAGCGGCATGTGCTCGTAATAGGCTTGATAGGCGGCCGCACGCCGTACCAGGAACTGCTCGCGCGGATCGAGAGCCTGCGAGCGGTCGTTCGCGTAATCGTTACTGACCTCGTGATCGTCCCAGGTCATGATCCATGGAAAAGCTGCGTGCGCGTGCTTGAGATCGTCGTCGCTTTTGTAAAGCGCGTAACGGTTGCGATATTCGAACAGCGTGTACGCTTCCGGTGCGTTGTGCGAGCGCACGAGGTTCCGGCCCCACGTCGCTTCGTAGATGTAATCGCCAAGATGCACGACTAGATCCAGATCCTCGCGCGCCATGTGACGATAGGCGACGTAATAGCCGTGCTCGTACTGCTGACACGACGCGAAAGCGAGCCGTAGTCGCGCGTTCGCCGCACCTGGCTCGGGCGCCGTCCGCGTGCGTCCGACCGCGCTCACTGCCTCTCCCGCACGAAACCGGTACCAATAATGGCGCTCGGGCTGAAGTCCATTTGCATCGACATGGACCGAATGCGCCCAGTCGGGGGATGCCACTGCAACACCCCGTGCGGCAATGTCTCTGAAATTTTCGTCGGCCGCGAGCTCCCAGCCGACTTCGACGGGCACGCCTGGCATGCCGCCGCCGGAAAGCGGCTCCGGCGCAAGCCGCGTCCAAAGGGTCATACCCCCGGCGTGCGGATAGCCGGAAGCGACGCCGAGCGTGAACGGGTTTCTCGCAAAGCGCGGCTGCGCGAGCACGCGTGCGTACGGCGCTGTCACCGCCGTCGTGAGTAGCGCGGCAGTGCTCTGCACAAAGCGGCGGCGAGTGAGCGGCATGGCTGCGGACTATAACGCGTGAGGATCGCCCGCCGCTGACGGGGTCGGCCGCCCGCTTCGGTTATCATGGCTCGACCATGAAAGCGCTCAACGTGATCGGTGCCGGCAGAGTAGGGCGCACACTCGCGTCACTCTGGTCTGAAAAGCACGCGTTTGTCGTGCAGGACGTGCTTGACGCCAATCCGGCCGGCGCGAAGTCGGCAGTCGCTTTCATCGGGGATGGTACGCCGGCCGAGACGATAGCCGCGATGCGTGCAGCCGAGGTCTGGATGCTCACTCCGCCCGATCGCGATATTGCCGCCTCCTGCGGGTCGCTCGCAGAATCCGGGCACCTGCGTCCCGGCGACGTGGTATTCCATTGCAGCGGTTCGATGAGCTCCGCGGAGCTTCGTGCGGCGAAGGCGCTCGGCGCGACCGCTGCGAGCGTGCACCCGCTCAAGACTTTTGCCGACGCGCGCGATGCGGTGCGGACATTCGCCGGAACGTTTTGCACGGTCGAAGGCGATCGCGCGGCACTCGAAGTGCTGGGGCCCGCGTTCGAGCGCATCGGCGGCCGCGTCTCCGAAATCGATCCCCGATTCAAGACCGTTTATCATGCCGCCAGCGTGATCGTTTGCAATTATCTGATGGCGCTCATGGAAACAGGCCTGCGCTGTTACGAAAAAGCGGGACTTCCCCGCGAAATCGCAGCGGCCATGATCGAGCCCATCGTGCGCGAGACGGTCGACAATGTGTTTCGCATCGGCACCGTGCGTGCGCTCACCGGGCCGATCGCGCGCGGCGACGACGGTGTCATCACGCGGCACCTCGAAGCGCTCGGCGCGTGGGATCCACACGTCGTTGCCCTGTATCGCGAGCTCGGCGCCGTTACGCTTGAGCTCGCGCGCGCGCAGGGCGAAGCCGACGCCGCGGCGCTCGATCGGATACACGCGATACTCGAGGAAAGCAGGCCAGAAATGGAGCATCGAAATGTCTATCCCCGCCAGTGAGCTTCCTGCGAACGTCGTTGACGCGCTCCGACGCGGCAATGCTATCGAGGCGATCAAGCTTTTGCGCGCGTCAACGGGACTCGGCTTGAAGGAAGCAAAAGACGCGATCGACCGGCATTCTCGAGGTCTACCGGTAGGGATGGTCGCTGCGTATTCGGGCCAGCTGCCCTCATCGGTCGTGGCGGAATTGCAGAAGGGAAACAAGTTAGAGGCAATCAGGCTTTTGCGCGAACATGCAGGGCTCGGGCTGAAAGAAGCGAAAGACGCCGTGGAAGCGCCGGCGCGCCTTACGCTCGGGCAGTCTTCGCCGACCGTCATGCATATGTCGGGCAACGCCATCTGGCTGCTTGCGGCGGTTGTAATCGCCGCTGCGCTTCTCGGCTATCACTTCATCGCGGGCCCCGGCTAGAGCGGTGGCGCGCCTTCAACGCGTCGCGATGTATGGTGTTGCTGCAGGCTTCATCGCGGGCTGTGCCGCGACCGGCGATATCGCGAGCGATGGAAGCCTGGGCGGCGGACACTATGAATCGAAAGTGGCGCCAGGCATCTACCGCATATCGGTGAGGACGAATCTGGCCCTGTGGACGAATCGCTCCGGCGCCCGCAGCGCGTGGAGTAGCCGTGCGGAAAGCTTGTGCGGCAGCCTCGGCTTTCTCGAAGCCGACATTGTTGAAGACCTGCATGTGCACACGGGTGGGTTTGCAGTGCCCTGGGTCATCACGACGCGGAGCGGCTACGCCGTTTGCAGGGATGCGGGTCTCTCCGAGGAAGAAGCCATGACGTCGATCGGGCGGCGGCCGAAATGAACCAGCGGAGCGCGATGGAAGGTGGCAGGTCCGACGCGCGCGCGAACCTTGCTCGGCGCGCCGCATTTGTCGGGCTTTTTGTGACGGCGATGCATTCGGCGCTGGCTGCAACCGGAGAAGCTGTCCCGGTGCCTTGGCGCTCAGGTAACGCAGAGAGCTTTCAGGCGGGCATGGCCGAAGAGGGTCATGCCAGAGTCGCGCAGGGTTCGTTGCCGGTTACGATTTACCGGCCGGCAGGCTCCGGGCAGTTTCCTTTCGTCGTGCTGCTGCATGGCTGCGGCGGCCTCAAACACGAAGCGATGTGGAGCCGGTGGGTCGAACCGTGGGCCGAGCTCTTCGGCGAGCACGGGATCGGCACAGCTGTCGTGGACAGCTTCGGCCCACGCGGTGTCGATCAGGTCTGCACCAGCCGCAACATCGCGGCGTGGGCAGTGCGCCGCGCCGACGACGCTTACAGCGCGCACGCCTGGCTGATGGAGCAGGCTTACGTCGACGCGAAGCGCATCGCCGTTGTCGGCATGTCGAACGGCGGCCGCACGGTGCTCGCTGCATTGCGCACGACGCTCAGCCACTCACCTGCGTTTGTCGCGGGAATCGCGCTCTATCCCGGCTGTCAGAGCGACCTCCGCAGTACTTTCTTTGCGCCGCTCCTCGTGCTGATCGGGAACGCGGACACGGTAACGCCGGCTCGCTTTTGCGAGCAGATGAAAGCTGCGCAGCCGGCAGGTGCGCCGGAGCTCAAGCTTGTCGTCTACCCGCGCGCTCCGCACACCTTCGACATGCGGCTGCCGGATCGCACGCTGCTCGGCATGAGACTGGGGTACGACGCCGAAGCCAATGCGGATGCGCGAAATCGAGTAATCGAATTCCTGGCGGCCCACGGCGTTTCAAAAATACCACAGCGCTGATGAGCGAATTTACGAGTCGGCCGGAATCAGCGGCACCGTGGCACGCGCTGCTAGCACCGATTCCCGCTGACGCGGTGCTGAGCAGAAAGCCGGTCGGGTCGCCTGAAATTCTGGCGACACCCGAGGGGGCGGCGATTGCCGGATGGGAGCAGCTCACGATCGAGCTTTCTGCCGGAGCCGCGGGCCTGCGCCATATCATGGTGGTGCTCGACGCAACGGGGCAGGCGATCAGCGCAGGTGACACGGTGCTGTATCAGCGCAAGCGCGCATCGCAGCGTGATGCGACCGGCGCGGGCGACGACACCGAGTTCTACCAGGAGAGCGTGGGCGGCCGCATCGAACCGGACGGCAGCTTCCGCGGCACGCGATGGCGGACCGTCGGTTTAGACAAAGCAGACAGCGACGAGCCGCAACTGGAATCGACACCATCTGCGCCGACCGAAGCGGATGTGATCGGAATCAAGGCGCTGGTAGCCGAAGTGATGCGGCGGATGCCGGCTAAGTCATGAGTAATCCGAAAGAAGCGGATTGCATCGTCGTCGGCGCGAGCTTCGCCGGCCTCGCCTGCGCGACCGCGCTGGCACGCGCCGGCATGCGCGTGACGGTGCTGGAGCGGAAAGCGGACGTTGGGGAAAAGCTTCACACGACCGGCATCATCGTCAAAGACGCCATCGATCAGATTGCACTGCTCGATGGCCTGCCGTCCGAACTGGTTCGGCGCGTCACGGGTGTTCGGCTGTACGCGCCGAACCTCCAGCACGTCGACCTCGTAGCGCCGGGTTATTATTTTCTGACCACCGACACGCCGCAAGTGATGCGCTGGCTTGCAGCGCGGGCCGAAGACGCGGGCGCTCGTATCGTCTATCGCGCGCCGTTCAAGGAGGCAACGAGAATACAGAGCGGCTTCGACCTTGGAGAATTCGGCACGACGCGCTATCTCGTCGGCGCCGATGGTCCGAATTCAGCCGTGGCGAAAACACTCGGCCTCGGACTTAGCAGTCAGTTCCTGTTCGGCCTCGAGCACGAATATGCAGGCGTCGAGATCGCCGAACCGGACAAGCTCCACTGTTTCGTCGACCGCCGCCTTGCGCCCGGATACATCGGATGGGTGGTGGCGGGGCCTGGCGCGGTACAGGTGGGTCTCGCGCAGCGCGTGCGGGGCCGGCGGCAGCCTGCGGCCGAGGCGATCGGCGCGTTTGTTGCGAAGATTGCACCGATCATCGATTTGCGCGGTGTGCAGCCGAGCTCGATACGCGCCGGCATGATTCCGTGCGGCGGCATCGTGAGCCCGGTCGCAGCGCGCAGGGTACTGCTTGCGGGTGACGCTGCCGGGATGGTCTCGCCCGTGACCGCGGGCGGCATTCATACGGCTTTGAAGCATGGTCTCGCCGCGGGCCATGCGATCGCCGATTATCTCTGCGGCAAACGCGAGGACCCGAGCGGCTGGTTCGTGAGCTCGTATCCGAGATTCCGGACGAAGCGCGCGCTGCGTTTCCTGTTCGACCGCTTTCAAAGCGACGTCCTTTTCAATTTGTTTCTGCGCACGAGGCTCATACGGACTGCCGCCGGTATCGTCTATTTTCATCACAAGAGCGTTTTCGATCCTGCGGTGCGGCCGGCTGTGGGCGAAGCAGAGGCCGTATCGGACGCGCTCAAGCGCGGTTGACGCGAGTTTGCATATGACCTAGTGACTCGTAACGTTAGAACCGGCAGTATGTCATTCGTGAGCGGCAGGCCTGCCGAGCAGGCGTCTGCCGCGAACGTTGCTTTCGAATCATCTGTTAGAGGCCACTAGAACCAAACTTGCTTTCCCTTTGACCAGCCCAGGAGAAAAATATGCTGAAGGAATTCAGGGATTTCATTGCGCGAGGTAACGTGCTCGAGCTGGCGGTCGCCGTTGTCATCGGCGTCGCCTTTGGCAAGATCGTAACGACGCTGGTCGAGGGGATAGTCATGCCGCCGATCGGCTTGCTGACCGGCGGCATCGATTTCGCGAGCCTGTTCTATGTGCTCGATGCTTCGAAAGGAATTCCCGAGTCTCTCGCGGCAGCCAAGGCGAAGGGCATTCCCGTTATCGCGTACGGCCAGTTCATAAACGACTTGATCAATTTCCTGATCGTCGCGGCCGTCGTTTTCATGATCGTCAGGCACTACAACCGGCTGAAGGACAAGCGGGCGGCGGATGCGGCGCCGACGACGAAGGAGTGTCAGTACTGCCTCTCCAAGATCCCCCTGAAAGCGACACGCTGCGCTCATTGCACGTCCGAATTGAAAGCCGCGTGACTTTCCCACACGAGCTGACTGCGCGCGCGGCTGAAACTTGCGATGCCGAAGCTGCGGTCGTCGTGCTCCGGCGCTCCATCGTCGAGCTGTGTGTTGCCGATCATCAGAACGACCCTGCGACACTCGCCAAGTGGCTGGAGAACAAGACGGTGGAGCACTTCCACGCCTGGCTCGCGAGCGACCGAAATCGGTGTGTCGTCACCGAATGCGGAGGCACACTGAACGGCGTCGGAATGATGGGCCGGAACGGCGAGATACTTCTCTGTTACGTCTTGCCGGAGGCGCAGGGCCAGGGTTTCGGGAATGCGATAATCAGGGCGCTCGAAGAACAAGCGGGCGCGTGGGGAGTGCAGAAACTTCGCCTCGCGAGCACGACGCGGGCACGGCCGTTCTACGAGAAACACGGATATGTTTTTGCCGGCGATCATCGTGCGTGCGGCATCGGCCTGGCGAGCTGTTATCCGTACGAGAAGACACTGCACGCGAGAGTGACATGAAATCCGCCATCGTCCGCCTGTGCCTGTGTCTCCTCATCGCTGCACCGGCTTGTGCTGCCGCACCTTCGGAGACGGTGTTCATCGAAGAGATGACGTGGACCGAGGTACGGGACGCAATCAAGTCCGGCAAGACCACCATCATCTTTCCCACGGGCGGGACCGAGCAGAACGG
>DATLEF010000034.1:0-3987 GCA_035525455.1 Burkholderiales bacterium | reverse complement strand
ACGCGCGGAAGGCATGGCGAAGCTCGGGGACGAATGGTTCCCGCTGAAACAGTCGGTGGTTGCTTATGACCACGCGCGCCATGCGCAACTGGGCGATGTCATCACGCTCGACTTCTTCAACACGGACATCGGCGCCGGCGCGCGGGCGGCAGTCGAGTTGACGCTGGAAACGGCGAAAGAGCTGCGCGCGGCTCTCGACCGGGCGATCGCGGCCGCCGAGTTCGAGGAGGCGGAAGTTCGAGGCAAGGGAGCGCTCAGCCTCGTTCGCGCGGCGTGAGGGGGCGGCGCTCGCCTTCGGCTCGGGTCTGGCCGCCTACGAATAGAGGAAAGCCTTCCGGCGCTTACGTCTTCGCGCGGGCGCCTTTCTGTATCAAAGCGTGAGCTGTCCGCCGCCTGCGCGCGGGCTTTGGCTTTCGAGTGCTCTTCACTTTAGCGGTACGCCACGATACGGCGCCGAAGATTTCGCTCAGGAAATCGAGCATGACAGCGACTCGCGGCAGGCGATGCCGGTCTTGCGGATAGAGCGCATACATCGGAATACGCTCGGGGTAGTACTGATCTACCAGTATCGGCACGAGCCGGCCTGCGCGTATGTCTTCATCGACAATGAAGTCGTTCATGCGCACGATGCCCAGACCCATTCGTGCGAACTGCCGGACGGAGTCCGCGCTGGTCGCGCTCAAGCGCGGCGTCACCTCGAATATCTGTCGGCCTGAAGGGGTCTTAAACGGCCATTGCCAGCGCCCGGGCAGGCTGGAAATGGTCATGCACGCGTGAGCGGCGAGCTCGTCGGGCACACGTGGGACGCCGTGACGCGCGATGTATTCAGGAGACGCACACACCACGCGCTCGAAATCGCCGAGCTTGCGCGCGACCAGCGTCTGGTCCAGCGGCGGCCCCGGACGCACCGAGATGTCGATGCCATTCCTGACCACGTCGAGATCGCGGTCTTCCACGATCAGCTCGACCTGTACTTCCGGGTAACGCGCGACGAAACGGGGCATCGCCGGTTCCAGCCGATTCGTCGCGAATCCGACGCCCGCATGCACGAGCAGCTTGCCGCGAGGCTTCTCGCGCGAGCTTCCCACTTCCCGTTCTGCGTCCTCGAATTCGGCGACGATGCGTCGGCAGCGCGCGAGAAACAGTGCGCCTTCGGCCGTGGTCGTGAGCTTGCGGGTCGTGCGGTTGAGCAGGCGCACGCGGAGCACCGTCTCGAGTCGCGTCACCATCTTCGAAAGCGCCGAGGGCGTGAGCTTCAGGTCGCGCGCAGCTGCGGAAAAGCTTCCGCGCTCGACTGCGCGCACGAACGCTTCCATCTCCCCGCGATCGCCGATCCTGCTCATTTATGACCGTCCGTCACAAGTGGTATTCCGGCCCGCCGGATTGTATCGCGAGGCCGCACTGCTAGAGTGTCTTCACGCCATCCCTAAGGAGCGCGCAATGAACCGATATCTTCTCCAGGTGCTCGGCACCTGTGCGGCATCTCTCATAGCGGCGACGACACTTGCGGCGGGCAGCGAGTTTCCGGTGAAGCCGGTGCGCATCGTTGTGCCCAACCCTCCGGGTGGCACGGTCGAGCTCGTGGCACGCTCGGTCGGACAGGTCATCAGTCCGGCTCTCGGGCAGAACGTGATCGTGGACCTGAGACCGGGCGGCAACAACATCATCGGCAGCGAGATCGTCGCGCGCGCGCCTGCCGACGGCTATACGCTGATGCTGGCCGGCACGCATCTCGCACTCAATCCGCTGGTCCACAAGCTGCCTTACGACGGACTCAATGCCTTCAGCGCGGTCGCGGGTCTCGCTGCGACAGCCACGCTGTTCGCGGTTCACCCATCCGTTCCGGTCAAGACGGTGCACGAGCTGATCGCACTCGCGCGAACGAAGCCGGGCGAACTGAACTACGCGTCTTCGACTGTTGGCAGCGCGATACATCTCTCGGCGGTCCGCTTTCAATCGCTGGCAAAAATCAACATGAACTATGTTCCATATCAGGGCGGGATACAGGCGGTGATGTCGGTCGTGAGCGGGCACGCCGGTGTGTTGGTCGCGCCGATATCGGATGCAGCCCCCTTTGTCACCTCCGGCAGGCTGCGGCCGCTGGCGGTCACTTCAGCACAACGATTCGCGTTGATGAAAGATGTGCCGACGCTTGCCGAATCGGGCTTTCCAGGATTTCAGACCATGCAATGGTTCGGCGCTGTGGCGCCGGCCGGCACGCCCAGACCCGTCATCGACCGCCTGAGCGCAGCAATGTTGCGCGCGCTGGAGAATGCCGAGCTTCGGTCCAACTTCGCGCGGGTGGGCATAGTGACGATGCCCATGGACGGGCCACAGTTCGATGCGCTCGTGCGCAGCGAGATGCGCACCTTCCAGGCCATCATTCGCGACGCCAATCTCAAACTGGCTGACTGATGCGATTTGCCGAGCCGATTACTTCAGAAGCACAGCTGCGCGCGATTACAGGTTTACCGGCGCCGCGTGCCCTCGACAAGGAGCTCACGAAACTCGACGTGCATTGCCGCGCGATCATCGCGAAGTCCTCTTTCGTACTGATCTCCTCGAGCGACAAGGTCGGACGCGTTGACGTGTCTCCCAAAGGCGATCCCCCAGGCTTCGTGCAGGTGCTCGACGATGTCACTCTCGCGATTCCGGACAGGCCAGGCAATCGCCGCGCGGACACCTTCCGTAACGTACTGCAGAACCCTCGCGTCGGCCTACTGTTCCTCGTGCCTGGAAGAAGCGAGACGTTGAGAGTGAACGGGCGTGCGCTGATCGTGCGCGATCGCGAGCTTCGCGAGCGTATGACGGTTCAGGGGAAGCTGCCGGAGCTCGCGCTCGTCGTATCCGCCGAAGAAGTGTTCGTGCATTGTCCCAAGTGCATGCTTCGCTCGCGCCTGTGGGTGCGTGAAGCGTGGCCCGATGTGACGGACCTGCCATCGCACGCGCGCTGCCTTGTCGATCACGCGGGACTCGCGCAACCGGTGGAAGAGGTCGAAGCCGCGGTGCGCGAAGGCATCAGGAACACACTGTACTGACGCTATTCGACCGGCCAGCGCTCGGAGCGCCAGCCCATGTCCCAGAACATCCACTCGTAACGGCTCGTCGTCTTGAAATGCCGGCGCATCGCAGCGCGCTCGGCATCCCCGACACCCGCGGCGATCTCGTTGGTGGCATCGAGAACTGCGCGCACGATGCTGCCGAACTCGTCGGAGCCATAGGTGCCGATCCAACGCGCGTACAAAGGATTCGGCGAGCCCGCACGCGTCAGCTCCTTGCCGACCTCCCAGTAGATCCAGTAGCACGGCAGCAGCGCGGCGAGCGCTTCATGGAAAGGTTTGCCGTACGCGACCGCGAGCAGATAGTGCGTGTACGCAAGCGTCGTCGGCGCGAGCGGTGTCGCCAGAACGTCTTCCGGCGTGAGATTGAATTCGCGGAAGAAGCCTTCGTGCAGCGTGCGTTCCACGCGCAACGCGCCCGCGGCATGATCGCTCAACATGACGATCCAGTCGTCCTTCGGCGCGCGCGCAGCGGCAATCGCCAGCGAGCGCGCGAACTCGCGCAAATAGAGCGCATCCTGCACGGCATAGAACTCGAAGGACTTCCGCGGCAACGAGCCGTCGGTCAGGCCGGCGATGAACGGGTGGCGCAATATCGCGCCATAGATCGGCTCGATCGAATGCCAGAGCTCGTCGGTGAACGAGCTCGACCAAGCTGTATTGGAAGTCATCCGATCTGCTTAATCGTAATCACGGCTCCCCGAAAGCTTTGAGCGCGTTCGCCGGTGCCCGCGACGGGTGAAATAAGCCCACGATCGGTTGCCTCCGAAGCTGAAACTGGAATCGGTGGATACTTTCTTCAGAGAGCGGAATTCCACGTAAGGTCGCCAGTGCGTGCCCACGCACCAATTCGATCGTCACACTTTCGGCACCAATACGAATGTCGCACCGCCCGTCACCCGCCGTGACGGCGTTCGCTGCGAGACGT
>DATLEF010000099.1:0-7943 GCA_035525455.1 Burkholderiales bacterium | reverse complement strand
CGGCGTCGTGATTCATTTCCGCGGCTGCAGCGGCGAGCCCAACAAATTGCCGCGCGCGTACCATTCCGGAGACAGCGCGGAGATCGACTGGATGGTACGGCGGCTGCGCTCTGAAAACCCGGGCACAACGATAAACGTGGTCGGTGTCTCGCTCGGGGGCAACGCGCTGCTGAAATGGCTCGGCGAGCAAGGCGACGCTGCCCGCGCGCTCGTTGCTCGCGCAGCAGCCGTATCGGCGCCGATGGATTTGATGGCGGCCGGCGATGCGCTCGGCCGAGGCTTCAATCTCGTGTACACACGCGCTTTCCTTTCGACGCTGAAACGAAAGTCGCTGGCGAAGGCGCGCCTTTATCCCGAGCTCTACGACGCTGCCCTCGTGAGCTCCGCGCGCACATTGCGCGCATTCGACAACGTCGTGACTGCGCCGCTGCACGGCTTTCGCGATACAGACGATTACTGGACGCGCGCGAGCGCGAAACCGTGGCTCGCGCGTATCGCGCTGCCTACACTCGTCCTGAACGCGCGTAACGATCCATTTCTGCCGCATACCGCATTGCCGCGCCGTAATGAAGTTTCATCCGCGGTCTGCCTCGAGTTTCCCGAGCACGGCGGTCACGTGGGTTTCGTAAGCGGACGTTTTCCAGGCCACCTCGAGTGGCTGCCGCGGCGTATCATCGATTTTTTCAGTGCAGACCATGCGGATTGATCCATGACAGCAGCAGGGCATCGCGTTCCACCGGAGATTTTCAAAGCCTATGACGTGCGCGGCATCGTCACTACGGCGCTCACGCCGCAGGTCACCGAGCTGATCGGCCGCGCCATCGGTTCCGAAGCGCGCGCGCGCAGTCAGACCGCAATCGCCATCGGGCGAGATGGACGCCTTTCGGGCCCCGAGCTTTCTGCGGCGCTTGCACGCGGCATCCAGTCGACCGGTGTCGACGTCGTCGACGTGGGCCAGGTGGCGACGCCCATGCTCTATTTCGCCGCGTACCATCTCGGCACCCAGTCCGGTGTGGCCATCACCGGTTCGCACAATCCGCCCGAATACAACGGGCTCAAGGTCGTGCTCGGCGGCGACACGCTTGCCGGCGAAGCGATCCAGGCCCTGCGTCAGCGCATCGAAAGCGGCAATCTGGCAAGCGGAAGCGGCTCGTATACAACGCGTGACATCCGCGAGGCGTATCTCGAGCGCATCGTCTCCGACGTGAAGCTCGCGCGCCCGCTGAGCATCGTCGTCGACTGCGGCAACGGCGTCCCCGGCGCGACGGCTCCGGAGCTCTACCGGCGGCTGGGCTGCACGGTCACAGAGCTCTACTGCGAAGTCGACGGCACTTTCCCCAATCATCACCCGGACCCGTCGAATCCGGCGAATCTGGCCGACGTCATAGACACCCTAAAGCGCGAAGGCGATATCGGCTTTGCGTTCGACGGCGACGGCGACCGCCTCGGCGTCGTCACTAAAAGCGGCAAGATCATTTACCCCGACCGGCAGCTGATGCTATTCGCAGCCGACGTGCTCTCGCGCAATCCGGGCGCTGAAATCATTTTCGACGTGAAGTCGACGCGTAACCTCTACTCATGGATTCGTGAGCGCGGTGGGAAGCCTACGATGAGCAAGACCGGCCACTCGTTCATCAAAGCCAAGTTGAGGGAAACCGGCGCGCCGCTGGCCGGCGAGATGAGCGGCCACATCTTCTTCAAGGAACGCTGGTACGGGTTCGACGACGCGCTGTATGCAGGCGCCCGGCTGCTGGAAATTCTATCTCGCGAGAAAGACGTGAGCCGCGTGCTGGAAGAGCTTCCGGACGCGCTGAGCACCCCCGAGCTGCACGTGAAAACGGCGGAAGGCGAAAATTACGCGCTTATCGAAAAGCTCAAGCAGACGGCACGCTTCGAAGGCGCGCAGGAGCTCATCACGATCGACGGCTTGCGCGTGGAGTATCGCGACGGGTTCGGGCTCGCGCGGCCTTCGAACACGACGCCTGTCATCGTGCTGCGTTTCGAAGCGGACAACGAGGCGGCGCTGAAACGCATCCAGGAAGATTTCCGGCACGCGCTGCTCGCGGTGAAAGCAGATTTACGGCTTCCCTTTTAGCGACGGCGCCACACCCGCCTGTTGGAGTACGCTTTCGTCGACGTACACGTTCTTGCCGTTGACGCGATAGCGCCGCTTGCCGATCTTCGGGTAATCGCAGATGTCGAACGGCCAGCGGTTGCCGCCGACGAGATACACGAGATCCTCCGCATTCGGATTGTGCAGGTTGTGCGGAAGCGAGCCTGCGGCGAACCCCATGAAATCGCCCGCACCGACCTCGTGCTGTTCGTCTCCGATGTTTGCGATTCCGCTGCCGGACAAAATGTAGACCCACTCCTCGTCCTGATGGTGGAAGTGCAGGACGCTGCTCGTGCCGTCTTTCTCGAGGCGCACCAGATGCACGCCGATCGTCGCCAGGCCTACCGCGTCGCCAAGCGAGCGCGTGTGGCGCACCAGCGAAGCATCGAGCGGATGCGGCCGCGCTTCTTCGCGGAGTGCCGCGACTTCGTCGCGTCGCAGTAGCGGTTTCATTTTCATGCCCGACTCACCTCCGCCCGCGCTGCTGCCGCCCAGCGCTGCTCGTCCTCGATCGAGGACGCGAAGCGGCGCGAATACGATTTGCGAAGCTAGGGTACCGCGACTCACACCTTGTCGGCAAGGAGCGCGGCGGCCCCTCCCACGATGCGCGCACCGCTAAAACAGGCGGCACAGGATCCGTACATTTGCGATGAACAATCCGGCGATCCAGCTTGCGGACGCGGCACCGGCGAGCGCGAATGCGATCAAAAGCCGGCGTTGGATCAAGCTCGCGGACAGCAACGCAAAAGGCAGCGCAGCCAGCAGGACCACGCACGCGACACCCGCCCAGAAGTACGCGGTGAGGCCCCATTCACACGAATGCGGCGCGGCCACGAAAGCAAAGACAAACAAGGCAACGCAGCACGCGCCCGCTATCTCGAAAAGGCGTGACCGGCCCCTTTCTGGAGACTCCATCGAAACCCCCATCTCGGCTTGAACACAACACGCTGGCCAAGACAAACACCGTACCGCCGACCACAGCAAAACATTCAACGCAGCTTTGCCGCATATGCCTCCCGCACATGCCTGACGATAAAGGTGGCCAAGCCTTTACCGGAGGAAGCAAGCGCTTTCATTTGTTCTATTTTGGTAATTCCGGTGCTTGTGTACGTGTAGAGATAAAGCCCGCCGTCTTCAAACTCGACCTTGATCGAGTCGCTGTCTGTTTCATATGCGACCACGCCAGAGTCACCGCTCAGATTTTTGTATCGTTCCATCGCGGTGTTTGCGGACGGTTCGAGGAACCTTGACCTACATCCGCTGTTCTACCCAGGCCTTGACCGAGTCGAGCGCCTGCGGGAGCTTCGATGCGTCGGTGCCGCCGGCCTGCGCCATGTCGGCGCGTCCGCCGCCTTTGCCACCGACCTGTTGAGCGACGTGATTCACGAGCTCGCCCGCTTTCAGGCGCGCCGTCAGGTCGGGTGTGACACCGGCGATGAGCGAAACCTTGCCGTCGTTCGCGGCCGCGAGAACGACGGCAGCGGACTTGAGCTTGTCTTTGAGCTTGTCCATCGCTTCGCGCAGGCCTTTCGCATCGGCGCCTTCGAGCGAGGCTGCGAGCACTTTGATGCCTTTCACGTCGACGGCGCGGTCCGCGAGCTCGTCACCCTGCGACGAAGCGAGCTTTGATTTCAGGCGCGAGAGCTCTTTCTCGAGATTGCGCACGTTGTCCATGATCTGCGCGATCTTCTGGCCGACTTCCTGCGGGGATGTTCTCAACGCCGCGGCTGCTTCGCCGAGCTTCGCTTCCTGCTGCTGCACCCATTCGAGCGCGCCCGGACCGGTCACGGCTTCGATGCGGCGCACACCGGCCGCGATGCCGGTCTCGCCGACGATCTTGAAGAAACCGATGTCGCCGGTGCGCTTCACGTGCGTGCCGCCGCAGAGCTCGGTCGAGAAATCGCCCATGCCTATGACGCGCACTTCGTCGCCGTATTTCTCGCCGAAGAGCGCCATTGCACCGGCCTTGATCGCTTCGTCGTGCTTCATGATGCGCGCCGAGACTTCGACGTTGCGGCGGATCTCATCGTTGACGAGCGTTTCCACGCGTCTTATCTGGTCTGCGGTCATCGGCTCGTTGTGAGAGAAATCGAAGCGGGTGCGCTGGGCGTCGACGAGCGAACCTTTCTGTTGCACGTGCGAGCCGAGCACCTTGCGCAGCGCCGAGTGCATGAGGTGCGTCGCGGAATGATTCCACGCGGAACGCGCGCGCGCGGCGGTATCGACGTGCGCGTCGACGCGCTCGCCGACTCGCAACCGGCCGGTCTTCAGCCGTCCTTTGTGCCCGAACACTTCGGCCTGTATCTTCTGCGTATCCTCGACGACAAACGTGCCGCTGGGCGCCACGAGCTCTCCGCGGTCGCCGACCTGCCCGCCGGACTCGGCATAAAAGGGTGTGCGGTCGAGCACCACGACGCCTTCGTCTCCCGCCACGAGCTCGTCAGTCTGCGTGCCGCTCCTATACAGGGCGACCACATTCGCATCGAGGCTGAGATAGTCGTAGCCCTGGAACTCCGTGGCATGACCGCTGTAGTCCATCGCCTGCGCCATGGTGAAGCGTGACGCGGCCCGCGCGCGCTCGCGCTGGCGCTCCATCGCCGCTTCGAAGCCGGCGTAATCGACGCGCACACCGCGCTCGCGCGCAATATCGGCGGTCAGGTCGACCGGAAATCCGAACGTGTCGTAGAGCTGAAAGACCGTCTCGCCGTCGAGCATCTTATCCTCGCGGGTGAGCGCGCCTTCCAGCACTTTCATGCCGTTCTCGAGTGTTTCGGCGAAGCGCTCTTCCTCCTGTTTGAGGATTTGCGATACGCGCTCTTCGGCCTGCACGAGCTCGGGATACGCCTCGCCCATCGCTTGCGCCAGATCAGGCACGACCTTGTGAAAAAACGGCTTGGTCTGTCCGAGCTTGTAGCCGTGCCGTATGGCGCGCCGGATGATCCGGCGCAGCACATAACCGCGGCCTTCGTTGCTCGGTATGACGCCGTCGACGATCAGGAACGCGCACGCACGGATGTGGTCTGCGATTACTTTCAGCGAATTGTTCTGAAGATCGCGCGCGCGGGTTTCGCGAGCGGCCGCTTTGATCAGATCCTGGAACAGATCGATCTGGTAGTTCGAATGCACGCCTTGCAGGACTGCCGCGATGCGCTCGAGCCCCATGCCCGTGTCGACCGAAGGCTTGGGCAGCGGATGCAGCACGCCTTTGTCGTCGCGGTTGAACTGCATGAAGACGAGGTTCCAGATCTCGATATAGCGATCCCCGTCGGCATCGGCCGAGCCGGGCGGGCCTCCGGCCACTTCGGCCCCGTGATCGTAGAAAATCTCGCTGCACGGACCGCACGGTCCGGTGTCCGCCATCTGCCAGAAATTGTCGCTCTGGTACTGGGGCGCGCCGGGCTTGTCTCCGATACGGATGCAGCGCTCGACGGGAACGCCGATTTCCTTCGTCCAGATATCGAATGCTTCGTCGTCTTCTTGATAAACGGTCGTCCACAGACGCTCCTGGGGGAGCTTGTAAACGTCCGTCAGCAACTCCCACGCGAACCGGATCGCGTCCCGCTTGAAATAATCACCGAAGCTGAAGTTGCCCAGCATTTCGAAAAACGTGTGATGGCGAGCGGTGTAGCCGACGTTTTCCAGATCGTTATGCTTGCCGCCTGCGCGCACGCAGCGTTGCGCTGTGGTCGCGCGCACGTAAGGGCGTTTCTCCTGGCCCAGGAATACGTCCTTGAACTGCACCATGCCGGAGTTGGTGAAAAGCAGCGTCGGATCGTTGCCCGGCACGAGCGGGCTCGACGCGACGATCGTGTGCGCGTTCCGTTCAAAGTAGCGCAGGAACTCGCGGCGGATATGCGATGATCTCATTTGTGGCGACCGGAGAAATCCCGACCATATGTATGGTTAAAAATGGAATTTTCGCTTGTAATGCTCACGCTAAGCAAATCGGCCGAGGCGGAGCAGCGCGCCGGCGTCGGTGTCCGCAGCCGTGCTGACCGCGCTTTTCCGTCGCGTGCTGCATGGGCTGACGCCCGCGGAAGCTTTCCACGCGGCTACGAGGGCCACGGAAGCAGGCAGACCCGAGGAGTCGGCGCGGCTACTCGAGGTCGCCGCGCGCAGACATCCACGAAACCACTGGTGCGCGGCGCAAGCGGGGCTCGCGCATTACCGCATCGGTAAATACGCGCCGGCGCTCGAGCAGTTCGATCGCGCAATCGCGCTTGATCCGGAATGCAGCGAGTACCGTTACTACGCTGCGCAGACCTTGCGGGCGTTGGGCGCCTACGACGGCGCGCTGGAGCGCTGTCTCGAAGCCCTTGGCCTCGATCACAATCACCCGGAAAGCTGTCACCTGCTCTCCCAGCTCACGCTGCCGGGACCGTCCTATACGCAGGTGCTCGCAGCGCTGCATCGTGCGCTCGCGCCGCGCACTTACCTGGAGATCGGCATAGCCGACGGGAGGTCGCTCTCGCTCGTGCAGCCATCGACGCGCGCAATCGGGATCGATCCGGAGCCCAAGCTCGCGGCGGCACCGGCAGCGAACACGACGGTGCACGCGATCGAGAGCGACCGCTATTTCGCGACGCACGACGTGCGCGCGGAGCTGGGCGGGGCCATCGATTTCGCCTTCATCGACGGGCTACATACGTTCGACCAGGCGCTGCGGGACTTCATCAACGTGGAACGCCACTCGACGCGAGGGACCGCGATACTGCTCCACGACACTTACCCGCTCACGCGCCATACCGCCGAGCGCGTCCGTCGGACGACGTTCTGGAGCGGGGACGTCTGGAAGCTCGTTCTGATCCTGAAGAATTACAGGCCCGACCTGACCGTTTCGAACGTGGCTGCGGCGCCGAGCGGACTTTGTGTGGTGAGCCGTCTCGACCCCGAATCGCGTGTGCTCGAGGAGAAATTCGACGCGATAGTCGCCGAGTTCATGGCGGTCGACTACGGGGTGCTCGATGCGAACAAGCCGGGAATGCTCAATCTCTATCCGAACGAGCTCGAGCGCGTGCTGAGTCTCGTTACCACCCGCTCGCTAGCTTAGTCGAGCTTCACTCCGGCGGCTTTGACGATCTTGGCCCAGCGCGCGAGGTCGTCGCGCACCATGCGCGTAAACGACGCGCCGGTATCGCCATTCGGTTCGGCGCCCAGGTTGTTGAGGCGTTCGCGCACATCCGGCAGTTGCAGCGCACGGCTCTACTCACGCGCAATGCGGTCCACGACGGGCGCCGGGACGCCGGCCGGCGCCGAGATCCCAACCCATACCGAGACGTTGAGATTCGGTACACCCGCTTCGGCGAACGTCGGGACGTTCGGCATGGCCGCCGAGCGTTTGGGGGCCGTGACCGCAAGCGCTTTCAGGCGTCCTGCCGCCGTATGCGGCTGCACCGACGCGGTGGAAGTGAAGAGCGCGTGGATCTGCTTGCCCAGCAGATCGTTCATCGCGGGGGCAGCGCCTTTGTACGGAATGTGCGTCACGTCCGCGCCGGTGATCGACTTGAAAAGCTCGATCGTGAGGTGCGTATAAGTTGCATTGCCGGTGGACGCGACGTTTACCTTGCCTTTGTTCGCGTGCGTGTAAGCGATGAATTCCTTGACCGTCGCTACCGGCACACCCGGATGCACGACGAGGGCGAGCGGTGTATCGGTAAGATGAATGATGTGTACGAAGCTTTTGAGCGGATCGTAGCCGGGCTGCGCGTGCAGCACGGGTGCGATCGCCATCTGCGCACCGGTCGAAAGGAGCAGCGTATGGCCGTCAGGCGTGCCCCGCGCGCCTTCCTGCGTCGCGATGAGCCCGCCGGAGCCCGGACGGTTGTCGACG
>DATLEF010000003.1:0-15948 GCA_035525455.1 Burkholderiales bacterium | reverse complement strand
CTCATGACCGTGCATTCGGCCAAAGGTCTCGAGTTCCACAGCGTTTTCGTGAGCGGGCTGGAAGAAGGTTTGTTTCCGCACGACAACAGCGCCGCCGAAGCGGACGGCCTCGAAGAGGAACGGCGGCTCATGTACGTCGCGCTGACGAGAGCGCGGCGGCGGCTTTACCTGACCTACGCGCAAAGCCGGATGCTGCACGGCCAGACGCGTTACAACGTGGCGTCACGCTTTTTCCAGGAAATCCCACAGCAGCTGATGCGCAAGACGACGGGGGTGCGGCCGGCGCAGCCTTCGTATTTCGCGGGGCGTGCTTATGGCGGCAGCGTGCCCGTCCAGCCGGGACTCGGCAATATCGATCCCGGGCTCCCGTGGCGCATCGGGCAAAGCGTCGTGCATTCCAAATTCGGAGCGGGCGTCATCGTGAGCGCTGAAGGACGCGGCGCGGATGCCCGGGTGCAGATCAACTTCCGGGATTCCGGTCTGAAGTGGCTGATGCTCGAATACGCGAAGCTCGAGCCGGCTTGAAGCTATTCGGACGGCGCCGGCGCGGGCCTCAAGCCTGCGAGATAGATATCCTTGTAGCTCGCGTAGAGCGAAGGCAACACCACCGGGGCGAGCAGCCATAGCGCGAGATCGTACCGGCCGAGCGGCATCACGATGCGCATGGCGATGTAGAGCGCCGCGAATATCACCCCACCGTACACCAGCAGAGGCAGGGCATTCCTGACGCATGCGATGAGGCTCGATTTGAGCGCATCGAGCGTGGGGGCATCGTGAAAGTGTACGAGCAGCGGCGAGTACCACAGCGCCATCAGGAGCGGCAGAGAAAGCAGTGAGCCGATAAACATCGCGCGGGCGACCGCGGGCAGTGCAGCGTTGATCTCAGCCGGCGAGGGTGGGGTGCCAGCGCCTTGGGAAATCCCCTTCGCGATCGTCGACATCGCGTCGCCTCCGACTTCGAACATGACCATCATCACCACCAGATTGCCGACCAGAGAGATGCCGCCGAGCGTCACGAGCTGCGCCGCATGCCTGCGGAAGCCCTGGCCGAGGTGCGCAATCTGCAGCGGCTCGCCGCGCTCGAGCGCACGACATCCTTCCATGAGGCCGACGATGAACACCGGCATCAGCAGAACGAACACCACTCCGAGTATGGGAATGAAGCGCAGCAGATTGGTCGCCGCGAACAGAATGAGGATGAGCGCCAGCCACACGGCGGGACTCCTGCGAAACAGCGAAAAACCTTCGGTGAGCCAGCTCCAGCCGTGGCCGGCGCTGACGGTGCGGGGTTCCATCTATGGTGTCTTCCCGGAATGAGTGAACTCGGACCGTTCACCTCGCGTCCGATTATATGGGCTAACTCGAAACCTGCGGCAGCTCGTGCGCACAGGCGATGTGATGCTCCAGGATACGCTGGAAATGGCGCGGGTCCTTCGCGTGCGTGAGCTCGCCGGGACGCGGCAGGTGAAAATCGTAGAGGCGTGAAATCCAGAAACGGAGCGCCGCGGCGCGCAACATCACCGGCCACGCAGATCGCTCGCCCGCATCGAAGGCACGCTCCGCCTGATACGCGCTCAATACCGCGTGTATTCGAGCGCCTTCAAGCTCTTTCGAGTTCTGCACGCACCAGTCATTGACGCAGATCGCGACGTCGTAAAGAAGCGCGTCGGTGCAGGCGAAATAAAAATCGATGACGCCGGATATGCGCGTGCCTTCGAACAACACATTGTCACGGAAAAGATCGGCATGTATGGCCCCGCGCGGTAGCCCAGGAAAGCGCTGCGCCGACTGAAACGCAACTTCCCGCTCGAGGAGCGCTGCGTCGCGCGGCGTCAGAAACCTCACGAGCTGCGGCATGACTGCCTTCCACCATGCCGGTCCACGCGGGTTGTTCATGTGCGCCGGATACGAAAGGCCTGCGATGTGGATGCGCGCGAGCATGGCGCCGACGGCTTCGCAGTGCGAGGCATGGGGTTCCTCGACGTCTTTACCGGGAAGGAATGAAACGAGCGCGGCCGGTTTGCCGTTGAGCTGACCCAGGAGCTTCCCGTCCAGGTCGGGAACTGGACGTGCGCTGGGCACGCCGTGATCCGCGAGATGCGCCATCAATTCCAGGTAGAACGGAAGCTCCGGCGCCGTCAGTTTTTCAAAGAGGGTGAGAACGTAGCGTCCTGCCGTGGTCGTGACGAAGTAGTTTGTATTCTCAATGCCTGAGGAAATGCCCTGGAGGTCGACCAGCGTGCCGACGTTGTGCTGCGTAAGCCAGGCCTCCAGCTCAGCCGGCGTGACCGTGGTGTAAACAGACATGCTTGAGCCAAGGGAACTGCAAAAACCTGAAAGGAGAGCGACGCGATCGCAGCGATCGTCCTGTCACGGCAGACTGCTTACAGCCTGGCGTTTGGAGTTCAGAACTGGTGTATCACCCACATCGGCGGACGTGTGCCGGTGTCATAACTGTCGCGGCGCGAGAAATCGCCGCGGCCTACGTCATCGATGAGGTAATAGGGCACACCGTGGGCGGGAGTCACCTTGACCATATAAAGGCGCCCGTTGACGCGGAATTCCTCGACCGTCTCTGAGCCCCGGCGCTGTATCGTCACCTGCGGTTCGAGGGCCGGATCGGGCTCGAAACCCGGCGGCGGGGGCGGCGGTTCCGGCAGCGGCTGGAGCTTGCCGGCAGGCTTACGCTGCACAGCCGGCTCAGTCGGAAGCTTGCGGTCCGATGGAGACTGGGCCACGGCCGGGAGGGCGATGCCGAGCAGCACGAGGGCGAATACGATACGCATCTGGCGCTTCCTTGTTCGCCGTATTATCCGCGTTTCACTGCTCATCTCAAAGCAGAAAGTGTGCCGCCATACGCGGCGCGCTTTCACGCATGTCGTCGACTGCTCAAGCATCGGCGCTACAGATTGAGCAGTATCTCCTGTTCGGCCTGGGACGGCTGGAATCCGCGCTTCTCGTAATAATCGAAGATGGCATCGACGACCGATTGCGGCTCGTCGATCAGCTGCACGAGGTTCAGGTCTTCCGGTGAAATCATCCCCTCCGCAACGAGCGTCGTGCGAAACCAGTCGATCATGCCGCGCCAGAAAGGCTCGTGCACCAGAATGATCGGCATCTTGCGCGTCTTGCCTGTCTGCACCAGCGTCAGCGCTTCCATCACTTCGTCGAGCGTGCCAAAGCCGCCCGGCAGCACGACATAGGCGGTTGCGAACTTCACGAACATGACCTTGCGCGCGAAGAAGTAATGGAAGTTCTGGCTGATGTCCTGGTAGAGGTTCGATTGCTGCTCGTGAGGAAGCTGGATGTTGAGACCGATGCTCGGCGACTTGCCTTCGTATGCGCCTTTATTCGCCGCTTCCATGACGCCCGGGCCGCCGCCGGAAATCACGCTGAAACCCGCATCCGAAAGTAAGCGCGCGGTTTTTTCGGCGAGCGCGTAATACGGATGGCCGGCGAGCATGCGCGCACTGCCGAAGAAGCTCACCGCGGGACGTATCGCCGCGAGCTTCTCGGTCGCCTGCACGAACTCTGCCATAATACCGAGCACCCGCCACGACTCGCGCGCGGCCCACGGTTTGTCACTCAACTCGGGCGCCAGCGGGTGCGGGAACTTGTCTTTTGGGATCATCTCGCGTTCCGTGAAAACTCTGCTGCTGGTGGACGGCTCGTCTTACGTATATCGCGCGTTTCACGCGCTTCCTGATTTGCGCAACTCCCGAGGCGAGCCCACCGGCGCGATCTACGGCGTGTTGAACATGCTGCGCAAGCTGCACAAGGATACGCGCGCGGATTATAGCGCCGTGGTTTTGGACGCAAAAGGCAAGACGTTCCGCGACGACGTTTATCCCGCGTACAAAGCCAACCGGGAGGCGATGCCTGACGATCTGAGCTTTCAGCTCGAGGCGCTGCACGAGACCATAGGGGCAATGGGATGGCCGATGCTCATCATCGAAGGTGTCGAAGCCGACGACGTTATCGGCACGCTCACGAAACAGGCCGAGGGCGCGGGCATGGGAGTCATCATCTCGACGGGCGACAAGGACATGGCCCAGCTCGTGTCGCCTGGGGTGACGCTCGTCAATACCATGTCGAACGAAACGCTCGACGTCGCCGGCGTTGAGAAGAAGTTCGGTGTGAGGCCCGAACGCTTCATCGATTACCTGACCTTGATCGGCGACGCGATCGACAATATTCCGGGCGTCGACAAGGTCGGGCCGAAGACTGCCTGCAAGTGGCTCCTGCAATACGGAACGCTCGACGAAGTCCTGAGGCATGCGAACGAGATCGGCGGCGCGGTGGGCGAGAACCTGCGCAAGGTCGTCGATTGGCTGCCGCGTGCGCGCGAGCTGCTCACCATCAAATGCGACGTTCACCTCCCGCTGACGCCGGAGCAGCTGGAAGTGAAAGCGCAGGACAAGGCGAAGCTTCTGCAATTGTTCGAGCGCTTCGAATTCAAGACCTGGCGCCGCGAGCTGCAGGAAGTCCCGGCTGAAGCAGCGCCGGTGGAGCTCGCGGCGGCGGTGCCCAGCGCGATAACTGCGCGCTCGGCCGAGACGTGCGATTACGAGCTCATCGCGACCGAAGAGCAGCTCAATTCGTGGCTGTTGCGCCTGGAAGGCGCGGAGCTCGCGGCGCTCGATACCGAGACCACGAACATCGATCCGTTCCGGGCCGAGCTCGTGGGGCTTTCATTTGCCGTCTCGCGCGCGTGCGCCGCGTATGTGCCGGTCGGCCATCGTTATGCCGGTGCGCCGGAGCAGCTCCCGCTCGAGCTCGTGCTCGAGCGCCTGAAACCGTGGCTCGAGGACCCGCGGCATCACAAAGTCGGACAGAACATCAAGTTCGACATGCACGTGCTCGCCAACTACGGCATCAGGCTCGCCGGGGTTCAGCACGATACCCTGCTGCAGTCGTACGTCCTCGAAAGTCACAAGTCGCACGACATGGACAATCTGGCCGAGCGCCACCTGTCGCTGAAGACGATCACCTACGATGAAATGACCGGCAAAGGCGCAAAGCGCATCGCGTTCGAGCAGGTGAGCGTGGAGAACGCCTGCGAATACGCAGCCGAGGACGCGGACATCCCGCTGCGCCTGCACTGTGCGATGCACCCGGTAGTCGAGCGTGACGAGAAGATGTGCCGCATCTACCGCGACATCGAAATACCGGTGATGACGGTGTTATGGCAGATGGAGCGCAACGGCGTGCTGCTGGATGTGAATCTGCTCGGCGAGCTTTCGCGGGAGTTCGGCGGAAAAATGCTCGAAGTCGAGGCACGGGCGCACGAGCAGGCAGGGCAGCCGTTCAATCTCAACTCACCGCGCCAGATCCAGGAGATCCTGTTCGACAAGAACAAGCTGCCGGTGATCAAGAAAACCCCTTCGGGCACGCCCTCGACTGACGAGGACGTGCTCGCGCAGCTCGCGCTCGATCATCCGCTGCCGAAGTTGATACTCGAGTATCGCGGGCTTTCGAAGCTGAAGTCGACGTATACCGACAAGCTCGCGGACATGATGCTGCCCGCGACCGGCCGGGTGCACACGTGCTATTCGCAGGCCGTTGCGGTGACCGGGCGGCTCTCGAGCAGCGAACCGAACCTCCAGAACATTCCCATACGAACGGCGGAAGGACGTCGCATACGCGAAGCCTTCATCGCGGCGCCCGGATCGCACATCGTGTCGGCCGATTACTCGCAGATCGAGCTGAGAATCATGGCGCATATTTCGCGCGACGAAAGTCTGTTGAGGGCGTTTGCCGAAGGACGGGACATACATCGCGCGACCGCATCGGAAGTGTTCGGGATACTCCCGGAAGAGCTGACCCTGGAGCAGCGGCGCTACGCGAAGGCGATCAATTTCGGATTGATCTACGGCATGTCGGCCTTTGGACTCTCGAAGCAGCTCGATATCGAGCGCTCGGCGGCGCAGCAGTACATGGACCGCTATTTCGCGCGCTACCCGGGCGTCGCCCGCTATATGCAAAGCACACGCGAAGCCGCGCGGCGTGACGGTTACGTCGAGACCGTTTTCGGACGCCGGCTCTGGCTGCAGGAGATCCGCAGCGGCAGCCCGGTGCGGCGGCAGGCTGCCGAGCGCGCCGCGATCAATGCGCCGATGCAAGGTACGGCCGCGGATCTGATCAAAATGGCGATGATCCGAGTGCAGGATTGGCTTACAAACGAGCGCCTGCAGACGCAGCTCATCATGCAGGTCCACGACGAGCTCGTGCTCGAAGTTCCCGACGCGGAGCTCGAGCATGTCAAGCGAGAGCTGCCGCAGCTCATGAGCGGGGTCGCGGAGCTCGCGGTGCCGCTGGCGGTGGATGTTGGAGTCGGCCGGAACTGGGATAAAGCGCACTAGCCGCGGCATAAAACCATTGCGGGCGGCGCGCCGCCCGCAGCCGCGACTCGGCAAACGAACAGAGAGCAACCAATGGTTTCTCTCCGTTACCTCTCGTCCTTAGGCTCGCTTGCGCTCGCTCCGCATCCCTGGGCAAATGAAGTTAACGCGCGGAGCTGAAGATGCGCTTCACGATGTCGCTGGTTGCGCCGAGCGGATTCTGCCTGAACGACTTTTCCTGCTCGGCGATCATGAAGTAGAGCCCGTCGAGCGCTTTCTGAGTGACGTAGGCCTCTATCGTCGACTGTTCCTTTTTGATCAGTCCGAGTTGCAGGAGCTGGTTCGCAAGTCCGTTGTACTGTTCGGCAAGACCGACCTGGTCGGTCGTCTTCTTCACGATAGGCAGGAAGCGCGTCGCGAGCTCTGCCTGGGTCGCGCGACGGAAATAATCGGTTGCCGCCGTGTCGCCGCCCGTCAATATGCCTTTTGCGTCTTTGAGCGTCATGTTGCGTACCGCACCGACCAAAAGCGGGCGCGCTTCGGGCACGGCCGCTTCGGCAGCGCGGTTCATCGTCACCACCAGCTCGTCGGCCTGTTTGCGCAAGCCGGTATAGCGCAATGCGCTTTCTACGCGCTGCAGCGCGGGCGGCAGCGGGATTTTCACTTTCGGATTGGCGAGAAAGCCGTCCTGCCGTCCGAGCTGTGCCACGGCCGCCGCGGAACCATCGGTGAGCGCCTGTTTCAAACCCGAAGCGGCTTCGGTATTGCTGATATTTTCAGCGCCCGCCGCCCAGACCACGCCAGTCGTGACAAGGCCTATGGAAAAAACGAGAATTCGGAGCATGACGTTCCTCCCCCACGTTCGAAAGATGAGCTTACGCCACTCTATCCTAATCGCCGCGACGCTGGTCGTACTCGCGTTCGCTGCCTATTTCGCCGTCTTTCGCGTGCAGCCCGCGCCCGGTGTGACGTTCACTTCGCTTCAGGGCGACAAGCTTTCGACTGCCGATCTGCGCGGCCGTGTCGTCCTCATCAACTTCTGGGCTACGGACTGCCCAACGTGCGTCAAGGAAATGCCGAGTCTCGCGCAGACCTACGGCAAATATCGCAAGCAGGGCTTCGAGTTGATCGCGGTCGCGATGTCCTATGACCCGCCCAACTACGTCATTCATTACACCGAGAAAAACGCGCTTCCGTTCAAAGTCGCGCTCGATCCTCTTGGAGAGCTCGGAAAAGCGTTCGGTGATGTGACGCTCACGCCGACGACAATATTGATCGACAAGCGGGGAAATATCGTTTCGCGCATCCTCGGCGAACCGGATTTTGCGAAGCTCGACGAGTTGATCGAACGCAAGCTCGCAGAGCCTGCGTGATCAGCGTCGGGTAGTCACGCGACGCCGGCTTCGTGCGCCTGCTGGTCGGCGTGATAGCTCGAGCGCACCAGCGGCCCGCACGCGGCGTGCCTGAAGCCGAGGTCGTGTGCCGTGCGGGCGTAGTGGTCGAAGACCGCGGGCTCGACGTAGCGCAGCACCGGCAAGTGATGTGCCGAAGGCTGCAGATACTGGCCGATGGTCAGCATGTCGACATCGTGCGTGCGCAAGTCGCGCATAACGTCGATGATCTCTTCATCGGTTTCGCCGAGACCGACCATCAAACCGGATTTCGTCGGGATCTCCGGAAAGCGCGCCTTGAAGTCCTTCAGCAGCTTGAGCGAGTGCCCGTAATCCGAGCCGGGCCGCGCCTGTCGATAGAGCCGCTGCACCGTCTCGAGGTTGTGGTTCATCACGTCGGGCGGGCACTCGGCAAGCACGTCGAGCGCGCGCTCGAGGCGGCCGCGGAAGTCGGGAACGAGCACTTCGATCCGCGTCCGGGCCGAGAGCCGCCGCACTTCCCGTATGCACGCGTTGAAGTGGCCCGCGCCGCCATCGCGCAAGTCGTCGCGATCGACACTGGTGATGACGACATAGCGCAGCTTCAGTGCCGCAATCGTCTGTGCTAGATGCAGCGGCTCATCGCGATCCGGTGGAAGAGGCCGCCCGTGCGCGACGTCACAGAACGGGCACCGCCGCGTGCACAAGTCCCCGAGGATCATGAACGTCGCCGTGCCTTTGCCGAAACACTCGCCGATGTTCGGGCACGTCGCTTCCTCGCACACGGTGTGCAGCTTCTGCTCGCGCAGAATCTGCTTGATCTCCTGGAAGCGGGCGCTGTTGCCTACGCGCACCCGGATCCAGTCGGGCTTCTTCAGCCGCTCCACCGGCACGACCTTGATGGGAATGCGCGCCGTTTTGGCCGCACCTTTCTGTTTTTCGCTGACGGAGCTCACGCAAGTAACCTCGAAAGATGTCGGGCAAGCTTCTCGCCTGCGTGTTCAGTCGTCTCTGCCACGCCGAGGTCGCTCAGCTGAGTCACCGCGAGACCCGGATAGCCGCACGGATCGATCGCATGAAAAGGGGAGAGGTCCATATCGACGTTGAGCGCGAGCCCGTGATACGAGCAGCCTCGCGTGATGCGCAACCCGACCGCCGCGATTTTCGCCTGGCCGACATAAACGCCGGGCGCTTCGACACGGCCCGCTGCGCTGATCCCGTATTCGGCGAGCAAGTCTATCACGGCCTGTTCCATGCACCTGACCAAGGGACGCACCGCGAGTCCTCTACGCTTCATGTCCAGCAGCAGGTAGGCGACGAGCTGTCCGGGGCCGTGGTAGGTGATCTGACCGCCGCGGTCGATGCGAACGATCGGGACGGCACTCGCGTTGCGCGGCAGGTGCACTGCGCGGCCCGCGACGCCGAGCGTGTATACCGGTGGGTGCTGAAGCAGCCAGATTTCGTCGGCCGTAGCGGCGGTGCGAGCTGCGGTAAAACTTTGCATCGCGCGCCACGTCGGCTCGTACTCGGCGATACCCAGTCGCCGCACGAGCACTGCTTGCCCGTGTGTATTTGCAGCGTGACTCGCGTGCGGCACGCCGGCTGCAAGTTGTCTCATCACTGGAACGGTAGCACAATGCCGCAGTTTTGCTCGAGTACGCCATGGCCGATCGACTCCCCGCTTGTTCCCCATTCTTCCGCTCGCTCACGGCCGCCCTTTCGCTGCTGTGCCTCACGACCGCGTCGGCGCAGGAGCCGCGGACCGAATACCGCATGAGCTTGACCGACGTCTATGGCGCGTACCAGTCGGTGCTCGCGCGCCGCGACGCCTGCGGCAGCGCTTTTCCGCAGGCGCGGGGAAGGACGGAGAGCGCGTACACCGCATGGCAATCGCGCAACAGGAAACTGATCGACGAGCTCGAGCAGCGCGTCAACATGATGATTCGCAGCGCCTCCAAAGACGAAAAGGACTACGCGCGCAACGTCGGCAAATACGAAGGCGCGATCCTGCGTCAGCGCGAGGAAGTGAAGCAGACGCTTCTGCAGCTGCCGCGCACCGAGCTGGAAACCGAGTGCACGGCGCTTCCGCAATTTTTGCAGGCTGCGGATTCGGACCTCGAGAAAGAGTTTGCGGAACAGCTCACGGTCATCCGCAAACGGCCTCTTGCGAAGAGATGACCGCAGCCGGCATCGAGGAGAAGTTGCCCCGGATCAAAGCGGCATGGGCGCAGCGTGGCTTCAGCTTCGAGTACTGGATCGACCCGCCCGGCCGGGTCTGGCGCGATTTCGTGCACGAAGTCGAAGAGCTCGTCATGCTCATCGAGGGTGAAATCGAAATCGAGCTCGCCGGAGTCGCGGTGCGGCCGCAGCTCGGCGAGGAAGTCCTCATTCCAGCCCACGCACGTCACACCGTGACGAACGTGGGCGATGTGCCGAACCGTTGGTGCTTCGGCTATCGCGTGAAGCCTCGCAGCCGAGCGAATTGAATCGCGGATGATGGCTGATCCGCTGCTTTTTCCACGAAAGTTAAACAGGAGGCACTATGGGTAAAGGCGACAAACGCACGAAGAAAGGCAAGATCTTCAAAGGCTCGTACGGAAAGACGCGTCCGCACGACCCGAACAAGAAACCGGCGGCATCTACACCGGGATCGAGAGCGCGTGCGCAGCGCGTCCCGCCGCGGTAGGAGGGCGGCGCTCGCCTTCGGCTCGGGCCCCGCCGCCCCACGAACAGAGGGAAACCTTCCACGGTTTCCCTCCGTAACCTCCCTTCCCCCACTGATGCTGCTAGAGCACCATCACCACCATCGGGTGGTCGCATAACGCACGGTACAGATCGTCGAGCTGTTGCCTCGACGTCGCGCGCACTACGCACGTTACGCTCAGATATTTTCCGTGCTTGCTCGGCTTCATCTGCATCGTCGATGCGTCGAAATCGGGCGCGTGCGACCGCACGACGTCGAGAACGGTCTGCGCAAAGCCGGCCTGCGTGCGCCCCAGAACCTTGATCGGGAAATCGCACGGATACTCGATCAGCGATTCAGTCTCGAGTGCCATCGTGTGTCTAAAAAAGCGGCGTAGATCTTTCCGTAGCGGCGAAAGCCGCGTAAGCACGCCGTTAACGCACGGAGATTCGAAAAAGACGCGGCGGCCGCCGCGCTAAGCTACTTTTTGCGCTGAGACGCAAAGCGTCGAAGCGCGTCGTAGGTCGTCAGGCCGCCTGGCGCATGATCGTGCGCTTGAATTCCTGGTAAAGCTGATGGACGCGGCGGAAGACGGGGCCGGGTTTGCCCGTGCCCACGACGTTACCGTCAAGCGTAGTGACCGCCAACACTTCCTTCGTCGACGATGTCACCCAGAGCTCATCCGCACTGCGCACTTCCTGCTCGGATACCGGTCTCACTTCGCACGCGAGGCGGTTGTTGTTCGCGAGCTCGAGCACTACGTCGTAGGTGATTCCGGGCAGGACACGGTGGTCCTTTGGCGGTGCGAGTATCGTGCCGTTCTTCACGGCGAAGACGTTGCTCGACGAGCCTTCGGTCAGGAATCCATCACGAAACATGACCACTTCCGTCGCGCCCGAATCTGCAGCAACCTGGCGCAGCAGGCAGTTCGCGAGCAGTGATGTCGACTTGATGTCGCATCTCTGCCAGCGGTAGTCCACCGCGCTCACCGTCGAGACACCATTTTCGATCGCTTCGCGCGTAGGCGTCGAGAGCGAGCTGCTCATGGCGAACACCGTCGGCACCGCGTCTTTCGGAAAGGCGTGATCGCGTTTGGCGACGCCGCGCGTAACCTGGAGATAGACCGACTGATCGTCTCCTCCATGGCGCTGAACGAGATCGTGCACGAGGCGCGTCCACTCCGCATCGCTCAACGGATAATCGAGACGTATGGCATCGTGGCTGCGCCTGAAACGCGCGAGATGCTCCGGCATGCGAAAAGGCCGGCGCGAGTACACCGGAATCACTTCGTACACGCCGTCACCAAAAATAAAACCCCGGTCGAGCACCGGCACGCGCGCGTTTTCCAGCGGCATGAACTCACCATTGAGATATACGATTTCGCTCATTTGGTCCTCGTCTCGATTTACTTGAACAACAGTCGGAGGCTATCCCAGCCGCGTCCGAAGATGCCGGCGAGGGGCACTTCTTCCAAGGCTACCACAGGGAATTCGGCATAGGGCTTGCCATCCAGCTCGACGCGCAACACGCCTATTTTCTGCCCCGCGGCGATCGGCGCAAGCAGCGGCTGTTGGGTTTCCATACTCGCCTTCAGTTTGTCGGCGGCGCCTTTAGGTACGCTCAGGTAGAGGTCGTACGGAAAGCCCGTTTTTGCCTGATTGTTGCTGCCTTTCCATACTTTCACGGTGGAAACCGCCTGGTTCTTCTCGTACAGGCGCACCGTGTCGTAGAACTGAACGCCGTAATTCAGGAGCTTCTGACTTTCGGTCGCCCGCGCCGATTCGGAATTCGCGCCGAGCACGACCGACACCAGACGGCGCACGCCGCGCCGGACCGAAGCGATCAGGCAGTAGCCCGCGTTTTCGGTGTAGCCGGTTTTCATCCCGTCTACGGTCTGATCGAGCCACAGCAGGCGATTGCGGTTCGACTGCGTGATGTTGTTGTAGCGATACTCCTTCATCGAGTAGTAGGGATAGTACTCGGGAAAATCGCGAATGATGGCCGATGCGAGCAGCGACAAATCGTAGGCCGTCGTATAGTGCTGCGGGTGCGACAGCCCCGTCGAATTGACGAAGCTCGTGTTTTTCATGCCGAGACGCTGCGCTTCGCGATTCATCATCCGAGCGAAAACCTCTTCGGTGCCGGCGACCACTTCGGCGAGCGCGACACACGCGTCGTTCCCGGAGTGCACGATCAGGCCTTTCAAAAGCTCCTCGACGCTCACCGGCTTGTCAGGCTCGATGAACATGCGTGAACCTTCGCTTTTCCAGGCGCGCACCGAAACCGTCACGATCTGCTCGGGCTTGAGCGTCTTCTGCCTGAGGGCAGCGAACGTGAGGTAGGCCGTCATGAGCTTGGTGAGCGATGCCGGTTCGATGCGCTGGTGCGGGTTCTGCGAAACCAGCACCTGACCGCTGTTGAAGTCCGCGAGGAGGTAGGCTTTGGCCGCGATCGGCGGGGGATTGGGTACAGCCGGTTGTTGCGCGAACAGCGGGTGCGACAACAGCAACAACAGAACAGCGTGGAAAGCTCGCATGGGAATTGCAAAAAGCGGGCATTATACGGCGCACCATGCCGTGGAACTAAGGCGGCGCGGGACACTCGAAATTTCAATGCGCTTCAGACACATACTTTTTGCTTTCTGGGTATTCGTTGCGTCGTTCGCCGCTTCGGGCGCGGACGCGCCGAGCGTAAAAGTCGCGAACGCCTGGGCCCGCGCAACGGTTCCCGGGCAGAACACAGGCGCAGCTTACGTCGACCTGACGAGCGATCGCGGCGCGGTGCTCGTTGCGGCAGGAAGCCCGCTCGCGGCACGCGTCGAGCTGCATTCGATGACGAATGACGGTGGGGTGATGCGCATGCGGCAGCTCCCGAAAGTGGAGCTCCCTGCCGGTCAGACGGTGCGGCTAGAGCCTAACGGTGTCCACCTGATGCTGGTCGAATTGAAGCAGCCCCTGAAACCCGGCGACAAGCTGCCGCTCGTTCTGAGCGTGCAGTCGTCAGGGATGTCCCTCACAACGCTGAAAATCGAAGCAGAGGTGCGCGCGGCCGCGAACGGCGCGCAGCATGGCCACTGACCGCATTTGGATACGTTACCTGCGGAGGTACTCGCGCACCGCCTGACGCATGAAACTGAGCTGCTCGCGAAAATTGCGGCAGCCTTTGCATAAGGGCAGGTGCACGTACAGCGTGAATTTCTCGCGCACGGTCAAAGGCCGGTCCTGAGCTTGCGAGAGCAGCTCGGTTGCTTCGCGGCAGGTTGGAATCATTCTCATGTTTTGAACCACTTGTGCTCGAGACATGCGCGTAGCGCCAGGCGCGCCCGGTGCAGGAGCACCCAGCAGTTCGTCGTCGTGATGGCGAGCTCCTTGCAAATTTCTTCGGTCGAGAGCTCGAGCACCTCACGCATCACGAAGACCCGCGCCGTTCGCGGCGGCATCACCTGCACGCACATTTCGAAGACTTCCCAGAACTGCTTGGATTCGAAGCTGCGGTCCGGGGCGCCCCAATCGGACGGGAATTCGTGCCAGTGACCGTCTTCGGCGAAGAGCGCATTGGCGACATCCGCGTCGGGGTCGATACGCGCCTCGCGATCTTCCTCGAGCGGCGTTTCGCGCGACTGCCGCCGCACGTGATCGATGATCTTGTGCTTCAGTATGCCCGTGAGCCAGGTGCGGACCGTCGATTTCCCCGCATAGCGGCTGCTGGCCTGCAGCGCGGCGAGGAGCGTCTCCTGCACCGCATCTTCCGCGGCCGTTACATCGCGCAGCTGTAACAGCGCATAGCGCATGAGATACGGCCGGTGCGCCTCGATACCGACCGCGTCCGCCTCGTGCGTATCTTTCGCCAGCGCGTCATTTGCGCTCATGCCGCCTTCGATGTATTTCAGTAAGTGCCGGAATTCTATCAATTTTTCCAGAACTGCACGGCGATCCCGCGAGTGCGCGCTATCGCGCCGCCTTGAAGCTTAGAAGACCACTTGAAATCGACTTTTGGGGTTCCCATATTCATTGCGACGGCGCTCGCGGGCGCCAAACAAACAAGGAGACAGCTATGGCGGTCATTACCCGTTTCGACGAGGCTTTCGACGATCTGCTGCGCGGCTTTTTCGTGCGGCCGGTGAGCTTTGACGGCAGCGCAGCCCAGCATCAAGTGGGCCAGTTTCGCGTCGAGGTCAGCGAAGGCGAGCAGGCTTATACGATACGCGCCGAGATTCCGGGCGTGAAGAAGGATGACATCGATATCAGCATCGACGGCGATCAGGTCGCGATCAGCGCCGACGTGAAAAACGAAAAAGAAGTGCGGGATGGTGAGCGCGTGCTCCGGTCCGAGCGCTACTACGGCAAGGTCCACCGCGCATTCGCTCTGGGTCAGGCTGTGGACGAAAACGGTGCAAGCGCGAAGTACGCCGACGGCATACTCGAGCTCACGCTCCCGAAAAAGGCGATCGCTCAGGCGAAACGAATCGCGATCCAGTAATTCGGCTCACTCAAAAAAGCCGCCTGCGGGCGGCTTTTTTTATGAGTTCCGCAGCGTGTGCCCGCGACTCAAGCGCGCGCGGCGCTTACAGCCCCGGACGCCCCGCGGTTAGAATAAGCGCTCACTCACTCACGTCGGCGCAGCATGGCATCCGCCCACATAGACAGCACCACCAAAGCGCGCATCCTCGCCGAGGCGTTGCCGTACATCCAGCGCTTTCATGGCAAGACGATCGTCGTGAAGTATGGCGGCAACGCCATGACCGAGGAGAAGCTCAAGGAAAGCTTCGCGCGCGACGTCGTGCTGTTGAAGCTCGTCGGCATGAACCCGGTCATCGTGCATGGCGGCGGTCCGCAAATCGACGATCTGCTGAGGCGCGTGGGGAAGAAAGGCGAGTTCGTGCAGGGCATGCGCGTGACGGACGCCGAGACGATGGACGTCGTGGAAATGGTGTTGGGCGGGCAGGTGAACAAGGCGATCGTTCATCTCATCAACCGGCACGGGGGCCATGCGGTCGGGCTGACCGGCAAGGACGGCGCATTCATTCGCGCGAAAAAACTGATGGTGCGCGGTCCGAGCGACGGCGACGGGCTCATCGACATCGGTCAGGTCGGCGAAGTCGAGGCGATCGACCCCAAGGTCGTGCAGACGCTCTTCGCGTCCGGTTTCATACCGGTCATCGCGCCGATCGGCTTCGGCAGCCGCGGCGAGTCCTACAACATCAATGCCGACCTCGTCGCAGGCAAAGTCGCGGAAATCCTGAAGGCGGAAAAGCTGATCGTCCTCACGAACACCTCCGGTGTGCTCGACAAAAACGGCAACCTGCTCACAGGCCTCACTGCCCGCAAGGTAGATGAGCTTTTCGCCGACGGCACGATACACGGCGGCATGCTGCCGAAGATCAGCTCCGCGCTCGATGCGGTCAAAAATGGCGTCAATACGTGCCACATCATCGATGGACGGGTCGAGCACGCGGTTCTGCTGGAGGTCCTCACTAACGAAGGGGTGGGCACGCTGATCCGGCGCAGGTAGGCTCGCGGGCGAGAAGAAAATGCTGGGCAGGGTATGGATTTTC
>DATLEF010000206.1:0-9582 GCA_035525455.1 Burkholderiales bacterium | reverse complement strand
GGCACCACGTGGCACCTGACTTTCGGCGGCATACGCACGAACACGCACACGTTTGCGACCAGCCTGGAAGGCTTGTATGCACCCGGCGGAGTCGGCAGCCATGGCGTGGGTTCCATTACGTACGTAGCCTATGACGGTACCGTTGCGGCGGAGCAGTCGTGCGAACGTGCGCGGCGGATCGCGCTGCAGCCATTGCCCGAAGAGCAGGTTCAGCGCGAGCAGCGGCGGCTGCAAGGCCATCTCAGAGTGAAAAGCGAGGACGGACTTCTGCCGGCGCAGGTCAAGAAGCGCATTCGCGAAATCATGACCGAGAAGATGGGCTACGTGAAAAACGAGAGCCGGATGTGCGCTGCGCTGGACGACTTGAGCGAGGTGCGCGAGACGATGCTGCCGCGGATGGGGCTCGGCTCGACCTCTCGCAACTGGAACTACGACTGGGTCGAGGCGATGGATGCCGAGGACATGCTCGACGTCTGCGAGCTGACGATCCGCATGTCCCTGCAGCGCAAGGAAAGCCGCGGCTACTTCTTCCGCGAAGACTATCCGTATATCGACAACAAGAACTGGCTCACTCACACCGTCGCCGCCCGCGTGGGCAACGAGGTTACATTCGAACACACGTCGGCTGCGCAGAAGTACGGTCCGCCCAACGAGCGAGACGATTTTCTTACAGCCGATTATTAGACCCTATTCGAGCATGAGCACCGACACGCACCTCTCCGCAAGGATTTTCCGGTACGACCCAACGACCGACGCGGCGCCGCGCTACGACACCGTCGAAGTGCCGGTGCAGCCGCGCATGCGCGTGCTCGACGTTCTGGAGTACGCCGTCGAGAACTGCGGGCTCGGTCTCGCATTTCGCCATTTTTGCGGTGTGAAGCGCTGCGGAATGTGCGGCGTCAACGTGAACGGCAAACCGGTGCTCGCGTGCTGGGAGAAAGCCACGCCTTCGATGGTGATCGAGCCGATGGCGAACATGCCGGTCATTCGTGATCTCACTGTGGATCGCAGTGCTTTCGAGCGTGCCACCCTCGAGCTCGAGTCGCGCCTCATCCGGGAGACGCCTTACAGCGGTTTTCCGGAGGCACTAACGCATGGCGAAGTGCAGGAGAGCTTCGCGCTCATGAACTGCATCGAGTGCTACGTGTGCAGCGCCGCGTGCCCGTCGGTGCCCGCGGCTCAGCAAGGCGACGATACTTCGCGCCCTTACTTTGCGGGCCCCGGCAGCCTTGTGCAGCTGGCGAAAGTCGCGCTGCATCCCAAGGACGAGCTGGATCGAAGCGCCCTCATCGAAAGCGCCGGGATAGAGAATTGCACGTCGTGCTGCCGCTGCGACGAAGTCTGCCCGGTCGGCATTCCCATCGTGAGCGGGGCGATTCTGCCGCTGCGTGCGATCGCCATGAAAGCGCGTGAGTCTGACCAGAAGTGAGGACCAAATGAAAGCACGCCGTTTCATCTGTATGGCGGCATTGCTGACCATCGTGGTTCCGGGATCGGCCATCGCCCAGCAGCAGAGCTGGCCGACGAAACCGGTGCGCATCGTTACGGGTTGGTCGCCGGGCGGCAATGCGGACGCGATTTCCCGTCTTCTCGCCGAAGATTTCGGTAAGCGCACACCACATCCCATGGTGGTGGATAACCGTCCCGGCGCCGCAGGAACGATCGGCGCGCAAATTGTCGTGCGCGCAGCCCCGGACGGCCACACCCTGCTCGTCGCGAGCATGTCGGAAGTGACCGTGGTGCCGCCGATGAGCGTGCAGACGATGCAATACGATCCCGACGTCGATCTGCAGCCCGTGACGCTGATCGGCAGGTGGCCGCTCGTGCTCGTAGCGAGCTCGACATTTTCAGCCAACAGCGTGGCCGAGCTGGTTTCGTACGCGAAGGCCAAGTCCGGCAGACTCAACTATGGTTCGACGGGCAACGGCACCATCAACCATCTCACCGGCGAGATGCTCAAGCTTGCAGCCGGCATCGACGCGACCCACGTGCCGTACAAAGGCGGTGCGCCGATGATGACTGATCTGGCAGGCGGACAGATCGAATTCGCGTTCGATTCTTATGGATCGATGCAGCCGCTGATCCAGGCCGGCAAGGTAAAGCCGCTCGCGGTCACCGGTCAGCAGCGCCTGCCCACGCTGCCGAGCGTGCCCACCACGGCTGAGGCTGGCTATCCCGCGGTGCTGAGCGGGGTCTGGATCGGTGTGTTCGTGCCCGCGAAGACGCCGAAGAACATGGTTAATGTGCTGCACGCGGAATCGGTGCGCGCGTTGAACACGCCGAGAATGCGTAAAGCGCTGGAGGATCGCGCCATGCAGCCGGTGGGAAACACACCCGAAGAGTACCGAAAGCTCATCCAGGCGGAGACGGCGAAGAAGCGCGAGATCGCCGCGCGCGTCGGCATCAAGGCCGAGTAAAAAGCACCGCCAGACTCGTAAAGTCTTTACAATGCGCCCCTTTTGCCGCAAATCTCATGATTCGCCTTTCGCAAGTCACGCTGAGGCGCGGGACCAAGGTCCTGCTCGAAGGCGTCGACCTCATATTGAATCCGGGCCAGAAGATCGGCCTCATCGGATCGAACGGCACCGGCAAGTCGAGCCTTTTCGGACTGCTGCGCGGCGAGCTGCACGCTGACCAGGGCGAAGTGGACTACCCGCGGCACTGGCGTGTCGCGCACGTGGCGCAGGAGACGCCGGCGCTCGACCGCTCCGCGCTCGAATACGCGATCGACGGCGACACGACGCTGCGGAAGCTCGAAAGCGATCTCGCCGCCGCCGAAGCTTCGAACGACGGCATGCGCATGGGCGAGCTGTACGCTGCGATGGGCGATGCCGACGCATACACGGTGCGCTCGCGGGCCGAGCAGCTCCTGCGCGGCCTTGGGCTTCACGCCGGAGCAGATGGCGCAGCCCGTAGCAAGCTTCTCGGGCGGCTGGCGCATGCGATTGAATCTCGCGCAGGCACTCATGTGCCCGTCCGACCTGCTGCTCCTCGACGAGCCCACCAACCATCTGGATCTCGACGCGATCATCTGGGTGGAGGAGTGGCTGAGGCGCTACACCGGCACGCTCCTCGTCGTGTCGCACGACCGCGATTTTCTGGACGGGGTCGTGAACGTCGTGGTCCATATCGACGTGAAGAAGCTCAAGCGCTACACCGGCAACTACTCGAGCTTCGAGCGCCAGCGTGCCGCCGCGGTTGTTCTCGCAGCCGGCATGATCGAGAAGCAGACGCGCGAGCGTGCGCACCTGGAATCGTTCATCGAGCGCTTCCGCGCCAAGGCGAGCAAGGCCAAGCAGGCGCAGAGCCGCATGAAGATGCTCGCTAAAATGGAGGAACTGGCGCCCTTGCACGTCTCGGCGCCGTTTCAATTCGAGTTCCGCGAGCCGCTGCGCGCACCCGATCCGTTGCTGGTACTCGACAAGGTCGAAGCCGGTTATCGCGGCGAGAGCGGGGCGGACACCGTGGTGGTGCGCAATATCAAGTTTGCGCTGGCGAGCGGCGAGCGCTACGGGCTGCTCGGCATGAACGGCGCGGGGAAATCGACGCTCATCAAAACGATTGCAGGAGAGCTCGAGCCGCTTTCGGGCACGGCTACGTTCAACAACGGCCTCGTCGTCGGTTACTTCGCACAGCACCAGGTCGAAATGCTGCGCGACGACGAATCGCCGCTGTGGCATCTCGCCCGCATCGCGCCTCGCGTGCGCGAACAGGAGCTGCGTGCTTTCCTCGGTGCCTTCAACTTCCCAGGCGACATGGCGACCGGCGCCATCACAAACTTTTCCGGCGGCGAGAAGGCCCGGCTAGCGCTGGCCATGATCGTGTGGCAGCGGCCGAACCTGCTGCTCCTCGACGAACCGACGAACCACCTCGATCTCGAAACGCGCGAGGCGCTCACCGTGGCGCTGGCCCAGTTCGAAGGCACGCTCGTGCTGGTTTCGCACGATCGCCATCTGCTGCGCGCGACGACCGAACAATTCCTGATCGTCGCCGACGGCAAGCTCGAGCCTTTCGACGGCGATCTCGACGACTATCGCGACTGGCTGTTCAGGACAAAGCTCGGCGGGAGCGATGACGTGGCGGCAGCAGGGACTGCGCCAGCCGCCGCAACGCTCGTTACGTTTGAGAAGAAATCAAAAACGAAAAACGAAACGCCTGGAAAGACGGTTGCGTCAGCCCCTGTCGATCGGCTCGAGCACAAACGCAAGGCGGGTCAGTCCAAGCATCGCTCATAAATGACCGATCCTAATTTCGACGCGTAGGGACTTACCTGGGTTTCATTGCGCTCCGCTATCGGCTCACGCGGGAACGGCTGAAGGCGCAATGCGAGCTTCTCGTATCGGCAGATTGACGATAGCCGCGGCTGCAGCGAGCGCCATGTCCGCGTACCATATCCATTGGTAGTTACCGGTGCCGGCGATCGCGATCCCGCCGAGATATGCGCCGAAGAATCCGCCAACCTGGTGCGATAACAGCGTGAGACCGAAGAGCGTCGCGAGATATCGAATTCCGAAGAGCTTCGCCACGATAGCGGCGGTCGGCGGTACCGTGGCAAGCCACGTGAGCCCGAGCCCTATCGCAAAGATATAGAACGTCCACTCCGTCTTTGGCGCGAGGAGATACCAGCCGATCAGCAGCGCGCGCGAGCCGTACATCAGCGCAAGTATGTACTTGCTGCGAAAGCGCGTCGTGGACGATCCGGCAAGGAGGCTGCCGACGATGTTGGCCAGGCCGATGAGGGCGAGCGACCAGCTCGCTACTGCCGGCGGCAGGCCGCAGAGATCGACCTCGCCTGGCAGGTGCGTCACCAGGAACGCGATGTGAAATCCGCACGTGAAGAAACCTGCGTGCAGCAGAAGATAGCTGCGGTCGCCCATGGCCTGCTTGACGGCTTGCCACGGCTCGGCCCGACTCGCCGAGCCGTGCGGCGCAGGCGCTTTCGGGCTCACCACGCGTACCAGCGGCAGGGCAGCCAGGGTGACGACCGCGAGCGACCACATCGCGCCCATCCAACCGAGGACCTGAATCAGCGCTTGCGACATTGGTGCAAAAACAAATTGTCCGAACGACCCGCCGGCGTTGATGATGCCCGCTGCCTTTCCGCGCTTTTCGGCCGGCAGATGCTGCGCCGCTGCGCCGATCAACACCGAAAAACTGCCGGCACCTGCGCCGATCGCCGATAACAGACCCAGCGATATGATGAGACCAAAGCCCGACGTCATGAACGGTGTCATGGCGGTCCCGATCGCGAGAACGATGAGGCCCGCCATCAACACCTTCGACGGGCCGTAGCGATCGGCTACCGCTCCGGCGACGGGTTGGATAACGCCCCACATCAACTGCGCTACAGCGAGCGCAAAGCTGATGGTGACGATGCCGAGCCCGGTCGAGGTATTGAGCGGTGAGACGAAGAGGCCGAGCGATTGCCGGGCGCCCATCGTCACCATGAGGATCGCGGCTGCGGCAACCGTAATGAGCCACGCGGCGCGCTGTTGCTTCTGATTAGTGAGGGTCGTCATGGTCGAATCGGCACCTGGGCGCAGTTGGACTGAGCGCGATCTCGAGCTGAGCTCGCATGGCCTCCGATGACGTCAGCGGGCTGAGCGGCCCACCCCTTTCGCCTCGCCATTATTCTCCGCATCGATCGACGCATAGTATTCGCGCAGGATCTCGAGCACCTCGGGCCGGCTGAACTCGGCCGGAACGTCGCTGCCTTCCGATAGCCATTGGCGAAGCTGGGTGCCGGACACCTGCAGCTGGTCGGCCTCGCCGTGAGGGCACGTGCGGCCCGTCGCCATGCCGCCGCAGCGATAGCACCAGAAAGTCACCCCGAGCTTGAGTGGCTGCGTTTCGAGCGACTCCGGGGGAATCTGATCGAATATGTGATGCGCGTCGAAAGGGCCGTAGTACTTTCCGACGCCCGCGTGATCCCGGCCGACGATCAAGTGCGAGCAGCCGTAGTTCTGACGGAAGAGGGCATGCAACAGCGCTTCGCGCGGGCCGGCGTAACGCATGTCGAGCGGATAACCCGCCTGCACCACGGTTCCCTTCACGAAATAGTGATCGATCAGCGCCGCGATCGTGCGAGTCCGCACCTCGGCGGGAATATCACCTGGTTTGACCGCACCGAGCAGCGAATGCACGAGCACCCCATCGCAGACCTCGATCGCGACCTTGGCGAGATATTCATGCGAGCGGTGCATGGGATTGCGGGTCTGGAATGCGGCGACTTTCGACCAGCCGAGACTCTCGAACTCCGCGCGGGTTTCCGCGGGGGTCATGAAAAGCGCGCCGTACTTTTCCCTGAAGCCGCCGTCGGAAAGCACTTTGACCGTCCCGGCGAGATTGGTCTCACCTTGCGCGAGCACCATTTTCACGCCGGGATGCGCGCTGTCGGTCGTGCGAAACACCGACATGCACTCGTGTGCTTTGTCGATCGCGTACTTCTCACTCACCTTCAGCGTCGCGAGGATGGCGTCGGAGTCGGGATCGACGAGCGCGATCTCAGTATCCACGTCGATTGCCCCGGCGGCTGCCTTGTCCGCGGAGAGCGTGATCGGAATCGGCCAGAAAAGGCCGTTGGGCATGCAGTAGCTATCGCACACGCCCTGCCACTCGGCCTGCGTCATGAAGCCGGCGAGCGGCGTGAATCCGCCGATGCCGAGCATGATGAGGTCGCCTTTTTCGCGCGAGCTCACACGTAAGCGCGGCAGCGTGCGTGCGCGCGCGAGCTCCGAAGCGCGCGCCTTGCCTTCCAACAGCAAGGGCTTGAGTTTCCCTCCTCCATGGGGCCGAACCAGACCGGGCATGTGCACATCCTCTTGAGCGTGCATTGTGCGGAGGCCGCGTGGAGCACCGCAAGGGGGATTTTTTGATCGTGCGATAAGGCGTTCTGATGCCGGCCGATCGCGCGTGGTCACCAGGTGTATTGGACGGTGTAGCGCACTGTCGTCGTCCCGCCCGCAGCCACGCGCACCGGAACGTGTATCGTGCGTGCATCCTCTTTCTGGTAGTCGTGCGTTTTCTGGACGATCGACCAGTTCACCCAGCGGTAGAGATTTTCCTTCACGATGACGCTGACCGGCACCTTCTTCTGGTTGCGGAGCGTCACTTCGATCTCCTCGCTCATCGTCTTGCGCGAGGTGTCGACGGTGAAATTGACTTGCCGCCGCTCGCCGACCACGTCGAATGCCGAGCCCAGCTTCACCAGCACTTTTTCGTTCCGGGCTGTGTGGTCGATAGTGTCTTCACCGATGAATTCGAGCGTCTTGTCCGCATCGTCCAGCTTGGACACACGCATGCGGCCGGCGGGCAACGGCATTCCCATATTGTTTTCCGGCGCATTCTTGAATGTGAGATAAACATCGACTTTCTTGTTGCTCTGAACTCCGTAAGCTCGATCGGTCATGGGACTGCCGCCATAGCCATAGCTCTGCGTGAGTCCGTAGTAGACCAGCGTTTTCTCGCACGGCACACCGTGCGCTGCGGGAAAGAGCTCAATCTGCTTGGTCGAATTGTTCGGGATCGTGGTCTCGCGGCCCAGCGTGTAAAGGTGATATTCGAAAAAAGCTTTCTCTTCGAAGCCCGCTGGCCGCGCTTCCATCGCTACCGCCCGCGACGCGTCGGCGAGCCCGCGTTCCAGGCGTCCGGGCGGCCGCGCGCGCTGCACATCGCCTGCGACGAGCTTCAGCTTTGCATCGCGATAGCTTGCTCCCGACTGGTTGAGGATGCTCACCCACGCGCCCACGTCGAGGCGGCACGCATTGGCGCTCGCGCCTTCGGCATAGGTGATGTTGTAGTCGGCCCACCACGTAATGCCTGCCGTGTGGTACGAGACGCGGCTTTTATGGACGCCGGCCCGATTGGCATTCAGGTCCCAAACGAGGGTGGGGCGCGTGATAAGACCGCCCGGCAGCTCGGGAAGGGTCACGCCTGCGTTGTGCGGCAGCATCTGGATCGTGCCGTCTGTGCGTCGCAGGACGAGGCCGCCTGAGGTCGAAAGCAGAGTGCCTGCGTACGATTCCACACTGTTTCCGCGGACCTGGTCGACCGAGATGCTGCGGTCGATGTATTTCTCGAGGAGTTTCGCCGAGCTCACCAGATCGAACTGAAAGTTTTGTTCGACGACGCGTGTGCCCTGGCTGTCGGTGAGGGATTCGAACGCGACCGTCGTGGGATCGATCAGGGCCGCGACGTCGGTGAAGCGAATCGTGTTGCGTCCGCGGTCGAGCTTCAACTCGCGCTCGTGCCGGACGACAGCGTAGCCCGGTATGTTCTGTCCGGTGCCGCCATGGCGGTATAACTCGGCCGGAATCGCACCCGCCCGCGCTGCGCTATAAATGGTCAGTGCATCGCCAGACAGACCGCTCTGTGCCTGTGCACAGGCGCTACCCGGAATTGCGGCGCTGACGGCCAACGCCAATGTGACTTTACGAACGACACGCATCCTCGGCTCCTGGTTGGTTTGTTTTGCCTGAAGCCATAAACGGCGCGATCGACGGGATGGGGTTAACGCCGATGAAATCTGCGCGGCCGGCCGGCCGGGCCGGCGTAGGTACGCCATTGGCATGGGTTTTCCGACGGTACGTTGATCGTGCCCTTGAAACTGAGTAGCCTAATAAGTTCTGCAGCCTCCCCCACCGGTCAGTCAAGAGGAAACACCTATGAGCGAAGCCATGAACGAAAACACGGTAGATCGCGACAAGTTCGTCAAGGATATGCGCACGGTCATTTCTGACGCGGAAAACCTGCTCCGTGCAACAGCGAACCAGGCCGGCGAACAGATCGCAGTGGCGCGCGAGCGCATTCAGGACAGCCTGCATCAGGCGAAAGTCAAGCTCGCGGAGGCCGAAGCCGTCGTGCGGGAGAGGGCGGCGCAGGCGGCGCGTTACACCGACGAATACGTGCACGACAATCCTTGGCACGCCATCGGCGTCGCGGCCGGCATCGGGCTGCTGCTCGGAATTATCCTCGCCCGCCGGTAAGCATACCGGCCATGCCAGCGGACGCCAGCGCGAGCCACACGCGCACGGGTGGGCTCGGCGCGGCGCTGCGCCGGCTCGGAGCGACGTTCTTTGCGCTGCTTCATACGCGCATCGAGCTGCTCACGACCGAGCTCCAGCGCGAGCGCGTACGCATCACGCGTCTGCTGCTTCTGCTGATCGTCGCGCTTTTCTTCCTAACGCTGGGCGCGATCACGTTGACCGTGTTCGTGATCGCGTTGTTCTGGGACACCCATCATCGACTGCTCGCGATCGGTCTCTTGACGCTCCTCTACCTCGGCGTCGCAGTGGGCCTCGCGTTATTCGCCAAGCGCGAGGCGGCGCGCAGCATGAGTCCGTTCTCGGCGAGCCTTGCGCAGCTCAAGAAAGATCGCGAGCAATTGCTGTCGCGCTAATCGCGCCTCGCGATGCAACATCCAACTGCTCACGGAGACCGCGATGGCTGAAGATACGGCCCGCGCAGCGGAAGGCTGATCTTGGTCTGGCTGTATCTGGTGCTGGTGCTCGCGCCGGCCCTTGCCATCGGTTACCTCGTCTGGAATTACCAGCGGAAAACCGCGTTGAGGAATGCGGAGCGCGC
>DATLEF010000200.1:0-25573 GCA_035525455.1 Burkholderiales bacterium | reverse complement strand
CGATCTCGTAAAGCGTATCGAGGACACCAAAGACCTCTCCAAGGAAGACGAAGACAAGCTCCAGCAGGCGATGAAGGATTGGAAGACAACCGCCACCTATTAGGACCTCACGGTCTGCTGGTGAGCGGCAGGCCCGGAACGGGCGTCTGCCGCGAACGTAACTATCAAATGGTATTTAGTATTCACATCCAATCCTGCGAGGGCTTGGGAGACGGATAAGCAACATGCCAGGCTCGAAAGAGATCCGCAACAAGATCAAGAGCGTGCAGAACACGCGCAAGATCACCAAAGCGATGGAAATGGTCGCCGCATCCAAGATGCGCCGCGCGCAGGAACGCATGCGCATGGCGCGGCCGTACGGCGAGAAAATCCGCAATGTCGCGGCTCACATTAGCCACGCGAACCCGGAATATCGCCATCCGTTCATCATCGAGCGCGACACGGTCAAGCGTGTGGGCATCATCGTCGTTACCGCCGACAAAGGGCTGTGTGGGGGGCTCAACACCAACGTGCTGCGCCTTGCGCTCACGAAAATCCGTGAATGGGAGACCGACGGCGAAGAAATCGAAGCGTGCGCGATCGGCAACAAAGGACTCGGCTTTCTGCAACGTCTCGGCGTCCAGATTGCCTCTCAGGTCACCGGGCTCGGCGATCGGCCGCATATGGACAAGCTCATCGGCGCCGTGAAAGTCATGCTCGATGGCTATGTCGCGGACCGCTTCGACCGGCTGTTGATTTTCTACACCCGGTTCATCAATACGATGAAGCAGGAGCCGGTCATGGAGCAGCTGCTGCCGCTCTCCGCCGAGCACATCGCGATTTCACCGGCAAGCGGTGCTGCTACGCCCACCGGCACCTGGGATTACCTGTACGAGCCCGACGCGGCGGTAGTGCTGAACCAGGTGCTCACGCGGTATATCGAGGCGCTGATATACCAGGCGGTCGCCGAGAACATGGCGTCGGAGCAATCCGCGCGCATGGTCGCGATGAAGTCGGCTTCGGACAATGCGGCAACCGTGATCGACGAGCTCACGCTTGTCTACAACAAATCGCGCCAGGCTTCGATCACCAAAGAGTTGAGCGAGATCGTCGGCGGAGCCGCGGCAGTTTGAAATAACGAACTACAGTCAGGAAGACATATGGCACAAGGTCAAGAGGCAGGCACCATCGTCCAGTGCATAGGCGCCGTGATCGACGTGGAGTTCACGCGCGCGAGCATGCCGCACGTGTTTCATGCGCTGAAGCTGGACTCGGAAAATTCGCAGCTGACGCTCGAAGTTCAGCAGCAGCTCGGGGACGGCGTCGTGCGTACGATCGCACTCGGGTCGTCCGATGGTTTGCGCCGCGGCATGAAAGTCATCAACACCGGCGCGCCGATCTCAGTGCCGGTCGGACCGAAAACACTCGGACGCATCATGGACGTGCTCGGCCGGCCCATCGACGAAGCGGGTCCGATCGGGGCCGAGAAGCTCATGTCGATCCATCGCAAAGCGCCGGAGTTCGACGAGCTCGCGCCGTCGCAGGAGCTGCTCGAGACGGGCATCAAGGTGATCGACCTGATCTGTCCTTTTGCCAAGGGCGGCAAAGTCGGGTTGTTCGGCGGTGCCGGGGTGGGCAAGACGGTCAACATGATGGAGCTCATTCGCAATATCGCGATCGAGCATTCGGGCTATTCGGTGTTCGCCGGCGTCGGTGAACGCACGCGCGAAGGCAATGACTTCTACCATGAGATGAAAGATTCGAACGTCCTGGACAAGGTCGCGCTGGTTTACGGCCAGATGAACGAGCCGCCGGGCAACCGCCTGCGCGTCGCGCTGACGGGACTCACCATGGCCGAGTTCTTCCGCGATGAAGGCCGCGACGTGCTGTTCTTCGTCGACAACATCTATCGTTACACGCTCGCGGGAACCGAAGTCTCGGCGCTCCTGGGACGGATGCCTTCGGCGGTCGGTTACCAGCCGACGCTCGCCGAGGAAATGGGGCGGCTCCAGGAGCGTATTACGTCGACCAAAACCGGATCGATCACGTCGATACAGGCGGTATATGTGCCTGCGGACGATCTGACCGATCCGTCACCTGCTACGACGTTCGGCCATCTCGATTCGACGGTGGTGCTCTCGCGCGACATCGCTTCACTCGGGATCTATCCTGCGGTCGACCCGCTCGATTCGACTTCGCGACAGCTCGACCCGCATGTCGTCGGCGAAGAGCACTACACCGTGGCGCGGATGGTGCAATCGACTCTGCAGCGCTACAAGGAGCTGCGCGACATCATCGCCATTCTCGGCATGGACGAGCTCTCACCTGAAGACAAGCTTGCGGTCGCGCGCGCGCGGAAGATCCAGCGCTTCCTGTCACAGCCCTTCTTCGTGGCCGAGGTATTCACCGGTTCCCCGGGAAAATACGTTTCGCTCAAAGACACGATCAAAGGTTTCAAAATGATCGCCACCGGCGAATGCGATGCGCTTCCCGAGCAGGCTTTCTACATGGTCGGCGGGATCGAAGAGGCTTTCGAAAAAGCGAAAACGCTTCAATAACCCACCCTCCCTATGGCAAATACCATCCACGTTGACGTCGTAAGCGCCGAAGAGGCGATCTACTCGGGCGAGGCCGAATTCGTGGTTCTCCCCGGCGAATCAGGAGAGCTGGGCATTTATCCCCGCCATACGCCGCTCATTACGCGCATACGCCCCGGCGAGGTGCGCATCAAACCCGCCGGTGGCGGCGAAGAGGAATTGATCTTCGTCGCAGGCGGTGTGCTGGAAGTTCAGCCCAAAGCGATCACGGTGCTCGCCGACACCGCGATACGCGGCCACGATCTCGACGAAGCGAAAGCACTGGAAGCCAAGAAGCTCGCCGAGGAAGCGGTGCAAAACCGCACTGGCAAGCTCGAGATTGCCCAAGCGCAGGCTGAGCTCGCCAGTGCGATGGCACAGCTTGCCGCGATTGAAAAGCTGCGCAAGCGGCGCTGACCGCTCGTAGTCGCGCGCACCGGCGTGAGGCAAGAGGCGGCTTGGTCCGCCTCTTTGTTTTTTGCCCGACGTAGCGAATCAGGGAGCGAAAACGGAAGCCGATCTACTCATCATCGGCGGCGGCATCAACGGTGCGGGTATTGCGCGCGATGCAGCAGGCCGGGGCTTGAGCGTGGTGCTCGTCGAGCAGGGCGACCTTGCGTCTGCCACGAGCTCTGCCAGCAGCAAGTTGATCCATGGCGGCCTGCGCTATCTCGAACAGCTCGAGTTCAGGCTCGTGGCCGAAGCGCTGCATGAACGGGAAGTGCTGCTGCGCGCGGCGCCCCACCTTGTACAGCCGTTGCGCTTCATCATGCCCCGTGCACCGGGCTTGAGGCCGGGGTGGATGATTCGCGCCGGGCTTCTGATGTACGATTACCTCGCGCGCCGCCAGATGCTTCCGGGCTCGAGCAGCGTGGACCTCTCTCAAGCGCCGTTCCAGGCCACCCTGCAGGACCAATACGTGCGCGGCTACGCCTACTGGGATTGTCGCGTCGACGATTCCAGGCTCGTTGTTGCCAACGCGCTCGCTGCCGCGGAGCGCGGAGCGCGGATTCTTCCGCGGACGCGCTGCGTTTCAGCCGCGCGCGAAGGACGCCTATGGCGCGCACGCTTGTTTGATGCGACCGGAGAATCACAGGTCACCGCGCGTGCTCTCGTGAATGCCGCCGGACCGTGGGCCGATCAAGTCTCGCAGCTTGCGCTGAGCGACTCCTCCGCGGCGCGGCTGCGGCTCGTTCAGGGCAGCCATATCGTCGTGCCCCGCATCTACGAGGGAGATCACGCATTCATTCTGCAGAATGACGACCGCAGAGTGGTTTTCGTCTGCCCGTACCAGGACGCGTACACCCTGATCGGCACCACCGATGTCGAAATAAGGGGAGACCCTGGAAACTGCGCAGTGACGTCTGACGAAATTGCGTACCTCTGCCGTGCCGCGAATCGCTATTTTCAGGTGCCGCTGAAAGCGTCCGATGTCGTATGGCAGTACTGCGGCGTGCGCGCGCTCGTCGATGAACACGATGCAAGCCCTTCCGCACTCAGCCGTGATTACCGACTGCAGGTCAACGGTGCCGCCGGTGAAGCGCCTTTGATTTCGGTTTTCGGCGGCAAGATCACCACGTACCGCAGCCTTGCCGAGCGCGTGCTCGATCAGCTCGTACCCTGGTTTTCAGGACTACCGCGCGCCTGGACGGCGAACGTCTCTCTGCCGGGCGGCGATCTTCCGGCGGGCGGGGTCGGGACCCACATCAAAGAACTTCGCACACGCTATCGGGAACTGTCCGAAAGACTGCTCGGCGCTCTCGCCCGCCGCCATGGCTCGCGCGCATCGGCGGTGCTCGGCGCCGCGCGCAGCACGCAGGATCTGGGCGAATGTTTCGGCGGCGACCTGTATGCGCGCGAAATCGACTATTTCATGCATCACGAATGGGCTCACGAGGCCGACGACGTGCTCTGGCGGCGGACCAAGGCCGGCCTGCACTTGCGGGAAGACGATCGTGCCAAAGTGGCTGCATACATGAGAGCGGCTGCTGCCTGACCCTATGCGATAATCGATGCGATGTCAGTGAATGTCGTAATTCTCGCTGCAGGACAAGGCAAACGCATGTACTCGCAGCTGCCGAAGGTCCTGCACCCGCTCGCCGGACGACCGCTCATCGATCACGTGCTGGAAGCGGCGGGTGCGCTCGCGCCCGAGCGTATCTGTGTCGTCTACGGTCACGGCGGTGAACAGGTGCGGAACGCATTGGCGGACCCGGCGCTCTCATTTGCGCGTCAGGAGCCGCAATTGGGCACGGGCCACGCCGTGCAGCAGGCGCTACCGCTGCTTACTCACGCGCCCGTCACGCTGATCTTGTACGGCGATGTGCCGCTCATCCGGCCGGCGACGCTGCAGCGCTTGCTCGACGCGTGCCGCGGCGGCGTTGCCGTGCTGACGGCCAAGCTCGACGCACCCGGCGGATATGGCCGCATCGTTCGCAATTCGGAAGGGGCGATTCGCGCGATCGTCGAAGAGAAGGACGCTAGCCTGGAACAGAAGCGGATACGCGAAATCAATACCGGCCTCATGGCATTGCCGACTGCGCGCCTCGCGGCGTGGCTCGAGCGGTTGAAAAACGACAATGCGCAGCGCGAGTACTATCTCACCGATATCGTGACGCTTGCACTACTTGACGGAGTCGCGGTGCAAGCAGTCACCGCAGATGACGCGCGCGAAACACTGGGCGTGAACGGCCGGGCAGATCTCGCGCACCTCGAACGCATTTATCAGCGCCGCTACGCAGCGCAATTACTGGACGCCGGCGTCATGCTCGCCGATCCCGAGCGATTCGATGTACGTGGAACGCTTACGTGCGGCACCGATGTGCGCATAGACGTGAATTGCGTTTTCGAAGGCCGTGTCAGTCTCGGCAATGGCGTCGAGATCGGGGCCAACTGTGTGCTGAGAAACGTCTCGGTTGCCTCCGACACCAAAGTCGAAGCGTTGAGCTTCCTGGAAGACTCCGACATAGGCGCGCGCTGTCGCATCGGTCCTTATGCACGCATCCGCCCGGGAACGCGGCTCGGCGAAGACGTGCATATCGGCAATTTCGTCGAAGTCAAAGCGAGCGACATTGCGGCCGGCTCGAAAGCGAATCATCTTACCTACATCGGCGACACGAGTATCGGGCGTAACGTGAACGTCGGCGCGGGCACGATCACCTGCAACTACGACGGCGCGAACAAGCATCGCACCGTGATCGAGGATGAGGTTTTCATCGGTTCGGACACACAGCTCGTAGCGCCCGTTACAGTGCGTCGCGGCGCCACCATCGGTGCGGGGTCGACCATTACGCGTGAAGTGCCGGCGGAGGCGCTTGCGCTCACGCGCACGAAACAATCCACCATACCGGGCTGGAAGCGGCCCCGTAAGAAATCCGAGGCATGACATGTGCGGCATAGTGGGCGCGATTGCGAAGCGCAATGTCGTGCCGATCTTGCTCGAAGGCCTGAAGCGGCTCGAGTACCGCGGCTACGATTCGGCCGGCATCGCGGTCGTCAACGGCACATTGAACCGTATGCGCAGCACCGGGCGCGTAGCCGAGCTTGCGCGGCGTGCGGAAGAGATTCATCTCGCCGGACCCCTGGGCATCGCGCACACGCGCTGGGCGACGCACGGCGTGCCATCGGAGCGCAATGCGCATCCTCACGTTTCCGGAGGCCTTTCGGTGGTGCACAACGGCATCATCGAAAACCATGAACCGATGCGCGAGCGTCTGCGGCGCGAGGGTTACACCTTCACCTCCGACACCGATACCGAAGTCATCGCGCACCTCGTGCGCTCGAAACTCGATAAGGGCGCACCGCTCCTGGACGCCGTGCGCCAGAGCACGACCGAGCTGACAGGCGCGTATGCCATCGCCGTCATCGAGGAAAGCGATCCCGACCGGCTTGTGGTCGCGCGCATGGGTGCACCGTTGCTGCTCGGTCTGGGCGACGGCGAGAATTTTGCGGCATCGGACGCCTCCGCTCTGGTACAGGTGACCCGGCGCGTCGTCTACCTCGAGGAAGGCGACTGCGCCGAAGTCGCGCTCGACCATGTACGTATCGTCGAGCGCAGCGGTCGCGTCGTCGAGCGGCAGGTGCACGTGAGCAGCCTCACGGCAGGCGAAGTGGAGCTGGGCCCCTACCGGCACTACATGCAGAAGGAAATCTTCGAGCAGCCGATGGCTGTTGCGAATACGCTCGAGCTCGTCGTCAACGCGCGGGGCATTTCACCTCAACTCTTCGGCGCTGAGGCGGAGCGCGTTTTCCGCGACGTGGAAGGCGTGCTCATCCTCGCATGCGGCACGAGCTTCCACGCCGGCCTCGTCGCACGATACTGGCTCGAAGGCCTTGCGTGTATACCTTGCAACGTCGAGATTGCGAGCGAATACCGCTATCGCGAATCAGTGCCCAATCGCAAGGTACTCGTCGTCACGATCTCGCAATCGGGTGAAACCGCAGACACGATCGCCGCCCTGCATCACGCGAAATCACTGGGACACGAATATTGCCTCGCGATCTGCAACGTGGCCGAGTCGGCGCTGCTGCGCGAGTCCCAGCTACGCTTTCTCACGCGTGCCGGTCCCGAAATCGGCGTCGCCTCCACCAAGGCGTTCACGACGCAGCTCGCCGCTTTGGTGCTGCTGTCGATGACGCTTGCGAAGCTGCGCGGCCGCTTGTCGTCCGAGCGCGAAGTCGAGCTCATGCACGCGTTGCGGCATTTACCGGCTGCGCTTACGCACGTGCTCGAGCTCGAACCGCACGTCGAGCGCTGGGCCAAACTCTTCGCGCAACACGACGATGCCCTTTTCCTCGGGCGCGGCATCCATTATCCGATCGCCATGGAAGGCGCGCTGAAGCTGAAGGAAATCTCCTACATACACGCCGAAGCCTACGCCGCCGGAGAGCTCAAGCACGGGCCGCTCGCACTGGTCGACGAGAACATGCCGGTCATCGCGATCGCGCCCAAGGACGCCCTGTTCGAGAAGCTCAAGTCGAATCTGCAGGAGGTGCGTGCGCGAGGCGGCGAGCTGTATGTCTTTGCCGATCAGGACGCCGGTCTGACAGAAAGCGAAGGCGTGCACGTCATCACCATGCCCGACCACGCGGGGCTCCTCTCGCCGATCCTGCATACGATACCGCTGCAACTGCTCGCATATCACGTCGCGCTCCACAAAGGGACCGACGTCGATAAGCCGCGCAACCTGGCGAAGTCCGTCACGGTCGAGTAGGCGGGCGTTAAAAGGGGGCGCCGGCACGACGCGCGTTCTCAGGAAGTTAAGCGGTCCCTACCAGCGCTACGCCTCGCGTCGGGGCTTGCGAGGCGCGCGCGAAAAGACGCGGTCGAACAGCGCATTGGGCATGACGCGAAGCGCGCGCGCGACGATCGCCATTTGCCACGGCATGACGACATAGGCGCGGCGCCGGTCGATCGCCGCTGCGATTTTTGAGGCTGCGCGCTCCGCGCTCATCATGAAAGGCATGGGATAGGGGTTGCGCTCGGTCATTGCGGTGGCGATATAGCCGGGGCAGATCGTGCTCACACTGACGCCGCTGCCATACAGCTCAACGCGCGTGCTTTCGAGGTACGCGATGACGCCGGCCTTGGACGCCGAATAGGCCGCCGCACCGGGCAAACCGCGGTAGCCGGCTACGCTCGCGATGCCTGCGAGCACACCGGCGCGATTCGCACGCATAGCGTCGATAAACGGCTGAAACGTGTTGACCGTGCCCATGAGGTTGACGTCGATGACTTCGCGAAAGACGTCCAGGTCCGCCGCACGCTGTGCGTCGGTGCCGATGCTCATGCCAGCATTCGCAAGCACGATATCGGGACAGCCGTGTGTCGCCATGAAATGCGCGGCGGCATCGCGCAAAGCGTGGGCGTCCCGGACATCAAGCGGGTAGATGCTGCACGGACTGCGCGCGCCGGAGGCGAATGCCTGAAGCTCATCGCCCCTGCGTGCGGCGAGTCCTAATGTGGCGCCGCGGCCGTCGTAGTACGCAGCAAGAGCGCGCCCGAGGCCCGAAGAGGCGCCGGTAATGAAAACGCGCATGGTGCGGAAAGTCGCGACCGATTATTTGCGCCGGCGTTGCTCGCGCACCACGGCAATCAGGTCATCTAGGATGGCGATCACACCGGGCACGGTCTCGCTCATGCCGGTCGAAGTCAGGTAACGTCCATCGACGACGAGCGACGGCGTTCCCTGAATTCCGTAGTTCCGGGTCTGTTGCGCGGCCAAGGCGACCTTGCGCGTGGTTTCAGGCGCGTTATACGCGGCGAGCCACCGCGCGCGGTCGATGCCATGATGGCTCGCCCAGTCGGCGCTGCTGTCAGCCGTGTTCGGGTTCTGTCCTTCGATGTGATAAGCGCGATAGACGGCCTGATGCAACCGGTCGAGCTCGCCCAGAGCTTCCACGGTGTAGAAAAGGCGTGCGTGAGGCACCCAACTCTCGCGGAAAATCGCCGGAATCCGGCGCAAGTCGACATCCTGAGGTTTGCGCTTGAGCCACGCCTCGAGCGAAGGCTGCAGCTGGTTGCAATAGGGACAGCCGTACCAGAAAAATTCGATGACTTCGATGCGTTCAGCCGTAGGCGTCGGTTGCGGCGGGACTATGAGTTGATATTCATAGTTGAGCCGCGCAGGCGACTGCTGTGCACTTGCCGGTGCGAATAGGGCCAGAGCGAGTATCGCTACAACCGCCGCGCTGACGAGTTTCCCGACCTCCCGCCACACTCGCGCGCTCATTTGCCGCTACGCGTCTTGCGTGCGAGCGCGATCAGCTGATCCAGAACCTTGAAGAAGCGGTCGTAATCGACGGTGTTGCCGGTGGAAGTCATCGACGGCCCCGTCAGGTGTCGCCCGTTTACGACCACGGCGGGTGTGAACTCGATGGCGTAGCGGCGTGTGAGGTCGACCGCGCGTTGGGTGCGGCTCTGCACGCTGAAGGAGTTATACGTATCCGCGAACTTCTGCTTGTCCACGCCTTTGGTTGCGACCCAGTCGAACAGGACCTTGGTTTCCTGAAGACGGACCTTTTGCTCGTGAACCGCCGCGAAAACGTCGTGGTGGAGCTTGTCGACGAGGCCCATCGCTTCCAGGGTGTAATAGATGCGCGCGAAAGGTACCCAGTTCTCCTGGAAAATTGCCGGAATGCGGCGAAACTCGACGTCTGCGGGTTTGCGTTTGAGCCACGTGGCCAACGGCGCCTGCAGCGAGCTGCAGTGAGGGCATGCATACGAGAAAAACTCGATCACCTCGACTTTGTTGCCGGTTTCGGTCGGTTGTGCGGGATTGACCGCTTGAAAGTCCTTTCCAGCGACCTGTGCCCGCGCCGTTCCGGCGAGAGCGGACAGACACACAATGACCGCAATCAGGCGCAGCCAGCCTGCAAAATGTTGCATGACCATACTCCGTGGAAAAAGCGCGCTAACGCTCGGGTTCGCGCACTTTGATGAGCGTCGTCTGCACGCCGTTCTGCTTGAGACTGTCGCGGGTGCGATTGAGTTCTTCGACGCTCGTATAGGGACCAATCCGGACCCGGTGCCACACCCCTTTGTCCGGGAACGCGCTCGTCTCTATGCTCGCCTCGACGCCGAGCAGCGCGAGCCGCGCTTTGAGGTTGTCCGCGTCAGGTGCGTTCTGAAAGGAGCCCGCCTGCAGAAAGAACGCTTCTTTGGAGGATGTGGTTGACGCTTTGTTGCTCTCCTGCGGCAGCTTTGCCGGTTCCTCTGCGCCGGGGAGTATCTTGTAAAAATCGAAGCGTGGCTTCGGTTCCTCTGCTTTCGGTTTTTCCTCCACCTTGGCGGTTTGCGAAGGTAACTTGAAGGGTTCGGGTCGGGAAGGCGGCGTCGAGCGCGTCGCGAACGGGCTTGGCATCTTGTTGATGTACCACGCGACGCCCAGTGCGATGCCGAGGCCCAGCACGAGGCCGATGAAGATGCCTGCCAGGAGCGAACTGCCGTTGCGGCGTCCGCCGCGATCGCGGTCGGAGCCCTTGTAATCCCTCGACATCGGACTATCTTACATTTTTTCAGGTGCAGACACACCCAATAGGGCGAGTCCGTTGCGAAGCACCTGGCGCACCGCCGTTGCAAGTGCGAGTCGCGCATGCTTCACGTGTTCATCGTCGACCAGAATGCGCGTCCCGTTGTACCAACTGTGAAAATCAGCGGCGAGGTCTTTCAGGTAAAACGCAATCTGGTGCGGTGCAAGCTCGCGCGCGGCGATGTCGACGACCTCCGGATACGCCATGAGCTTCTCGAGCACCGCACGCTCGTGCTCTGAATCGAGCGCGGAAGGTTCGGCGTCGGCCAGAAGTGACGCATCGCCGCCCCACTGCTCGTGCAGACTGCATACGCGCGCGTGCGCGTACTGGATGTAATACACTGGATTTTCGTTGGATTGCGATTTCGCGAGATCGAGATCGAAATCGAGATGCTGGTCGCCTTTGCGCAGCACGTAAAAAAAACGCGCGGCATCGTTGCCGACTTCCTGCCGCAGCTCGCGCAGCGTCACGAACTCGCCGGCGCGCGTCGACATCGATACTTTTTCGCCATGGCGGTAGAGCACTGCAAACTGCACCATCGCGATCGTGAGCTTGTCTTGGTCGAGCCCCAGCGCCTGCAGCGCGCCTTTCATGCGTGCGATGTAGCCGTGGTGGTCGGCCCCCCACACGTCGATGACCGTGTCGTAACCGCGCCCGAACTTGTTCAGGTGATACGCGATATCGGACGCAAAATAGGTGTACTGGCCGTTCTCGCGCTGCACGACGCGGTCCTTCTCGTCTCCGAACTGCGTCGATTTGAACCAGCGAGCGCCGTCTTTTACGAAAAGATAACCGGCTTCTTCGAGGCGCTTCGCTGCTGCTTCGACGAGGCCGGTATCGTACAGCGCCCGCTCTGAAAACCAGCTGTCGAAAACCACGCCGAACTCGCACAAATCGTTCCGGCAATCCGCGAGCTGATCGTCGAGCACGTATCGATGGAGCTCCTCGTAATCCGCGCCGAGGAGCGCTTTCGCGCGCGCGATGAGGGCGTCCATATAGGCTTCGGCGTCCTGCGCCGCGTCGGGTGCTTCATGAAGGACATCTGCGGCCGGTCTGACGTAGCGATCGCCATGCGCGTCGAGGATCGCCTTGGCCATTGCGCGCACGTACTCGCCCTGGTAGGCGTTAGGCGGGAAAGGCACCGCGACGCCCGCGAGCTCGAGGCAGCGCAGCCACGTCGAGAGCGCCAGGATATCCATCTGACGACCCGCGTCGTTGACGTAGTACTCGCGTGTGACTTCGTGACCTGCAGCTTCGAGCACGTTGGCAAGGCTCGCGCCAAACGCGGCTCCACGACCGTGGCCGACGTGCAGCGGCCCGGTCGGATTGGACGATACGAACTCGATATGAATCTTCCTGCGCGTGTCACCGTCCTGGCGCCCGTACGCGGCACCCTGTGCCAGCACTTCGCGCACGACGGTCTGCTTGAAGGACTGTTTGAGAAAGAGATTGATAAAGCCTGCGCCCGCCACTTCCGCGCGATCCAGGTACGGCGAATCGGGCAGCGCCGCGACGATCGTTGCGGCGATTTCGCGTGGCGAGCGCTTGAGTTGACGTGCCAGCTGGAGCGCGACATTGCACGCGTAATCGCCGTGCTGCGCGCTTTTCGAGCGGTCGAGGACGATCGCAGCATCGGCGCTCTGCGGCCACGACGCCGTGAGCGCGCGCTCGATCAGCTCGGCGCAAAGACGTCTGGCGCGGGTGGGACCGGGGGATTGCATCGCAGCGGGGGGAACGCCAAAAGCGCGTGATTTTATCAGTACGCTGCTAGATCTCGAGCGGATCGATCTCCAGCGTCCACCGCGCCCCGCTCGTCTTGTCGCTTGCCAGGAGATCGCGCCAGGCGCCGAGAAATGCGTGTAAAGCCGGGCGCGACGCCGACTCCACCAGAAGCTGTGCCCGTTCACGCCCCGCCAGTCGCACCATTGCGGCAGGCACCGGGTCGTACAGCTCTACGCCGTCGAGCGCGCGACCGATTTCTTTTGCGTGGCGTAAGAAGTCCAGCGCGCTTTCGACTTTCGCGGCTTCCGCGCGCAGTAAAGCCTGATGGACGAATGGCGGAAAGCCGGCGCCGCGCCGCTCTGCGAGCAGCGACTGCGCAAAACTCGCGAAATCCTGGCTGCGTAAAGCTGCATAGATCGGATGCGCCGGGAATTCGGTTTGAATCAGGACCTCGCCTTCGGCGTCGCCGCGCCCGGCGCGCCCCGCAACCTGCGTAAGCAGTGCGTACAGCCTTTCGGACGCGCGAAAGTCAGCGCTGTACAGCATGGCATCGGCATTCAGCACCCCGACCAGCGCGAGATGCGGAAAATCGTGCCCTTTGGCGAGGATTTGCGTGCCCACGAGGATGTCTACATCGCGTGCACGGATGCGCTCGCGCATTTCGTTCCAGGCGTGTTTGCGCCGGGTGCTGTCGCGGTCGATACGCAGAATCCGGGCTTCGGGAAAATGCACCGCGAGCGATGCTTCAACCCGTTGAGTGCCCTGTCCCACGGGAGCGAGCGCCGGATTGCCGCACTGGGGGCATGCTTTCGCCACGCGTTCGCGGTGCCCGCAGTGGTGGCAGTGCAGCTCGCGTTGGGGCATGTGCAGCACCAGCAGCGCCGAGCACCGCTGGCAGCCTGAGAGCCAGCCGCAGGCGTGACACATGAGGACCGGCGCATATCCGCGCCGGTTGATGAAAATGAGGGTCTGTTCGGCGCGTCCCAGCCGCCGAGCGATTGCCGCAATGAGGGCCGGCGCCAGTCCGTCGTTCGCGTCGACGCCCCGCATCGGCACACACTCGATACGCGGTGGACGCGCATTGATGCGTTCGGGGAGATCGAGCAGCGCGTAACGGCCGGTCGTGGCGTTATGGTAGGTTTCAAGCGACGGCGTCGCGGAGCCGAGGACGACCGGGACGTTCCGTTGACTCGCGCGTACGACGGCCAGATCGCGCGCCGAGTAGCAGAAACCATCGGTTTGCTTGAACGACGCGTCGTGCTCTTCGTCGACGGCGATGAAGCCGAGCTCGGGGAGCGGCGTGAAGACCGCGAGACGAGTACCGAGAACGATACGCGCCTCGCCCTTTTGCGCCGCGGTCCAGTTGCGCAACCGCTCGGCCTCGTTCAACCCGCTGTGCAGGCTGACTAGCAGCGTTTCCGGGAAACGCGCTTGCACCATCGCTTCGAGCTGCGGTGTCAGCGCGATCTCGGGTACGAGAAGCAGGACCTGCCTGCTTCTCCGGAGCACCGACTCCGCCACGCGCAAGTACACCTCGGTTTTGCCGCTGCCCGTTACACCGCTCAAGAGGAACGCGCCATAACTGTCGAGCTGCGTGCAAATCGCATCGCTCGCGCGCGACTGCGCGGCGGTGAGCGGCCACGCGGCGGCGACGATTGTTTCGGCGGTTTGACGCTGGGTTGTCGCGATCTCGCGCAGTTCGACCCAGCCGAGCGCTACGAATTCTTTCAGGACGCCCGGCGCACTGGGTGCAACGCTGCGCACCTCTGCCGGCGAAAGCACGCGTCGCGACTGAAGCGTCTCAAGCAGCTTTTTCTTTACCCTCGCTCGCGGCGTCAGATCACTCAGCGGAACGTTGGAGCCTAGCGGAGTGAGCGCGTACTCGCATTCCACCGCATTCGCTGCGTCCAGGCGCCTCAACCGAAGCGGCAACGCGCTGATCGCAACCTGGCCCAATGGATAATGGTAGTACTCGCTCGCAAAGCGCAGCAGGCGCAGATCATCGTCGCTCAACTTCGTGCCGCGCAGCATGCGCACCACGGGTTTCAGCCGCTGCGAAGGTACTGCGGAGTGATCAGCGATGCCGAGCACCACACCGATCATTCTTCGCGTTCCGAACGGCACGAGCACACGCTCACCGATGTCGTCGTCACGGATATCTTCGGCGAGATAGTCGAAGGTTTTTGCAACGGGCACATCGAGGCCGACGCTGACGATTTTCATCAGCTCGGCAGAGTGACGCTCACGATACTTAGCCGATGCCGCTCGTGCTGATTCTCAGAGCGCCCGCCAAGCGCTTGCGGGTGCAGCGAAAATACCGGTTGTGCACAAACGCCTGTGGACAGTTGTGTTGATGATTCGGTCTGGAAAGTCGACGGCCCCCGCCGATGGAGACGCCGACGCACCGAACGTAGCCCGGCAGGGGTCCATTTTTCAACGTTAAAACAATATGTTATACGAGGCGCACCCGCAGGGGCCGCGTACGCCAGACGCTGGGGTTGGGCTAAGCCCTTGCTGTGCATAATTTTTCCTGCGATGGGCCGTGATTGCCCGGGCGTGACGCGTGTCAGTGATAGCTGCGACTGGCCTCGTGAACCGTATCGACGAGGATGCGCACGCGTTCCGGATCCGTATGTTGCGAGACACCGTGACCGAGGTTGAAAACGTGACCGCAACCCTGGCCGTAGGCCGCGAGCACGCGCTCAGCCTCACCTCGTATGCGCTCAGGCGGCCCGAAAAGTACAGCGGGATCGAGATTCCCTTGCAGCGCTGCGCGCTCACCGATGCGCGCGCGCGCTGAGCCGATGTCGACTGTCCAGTCGATGCCGACGGCGTCCGCGCCGAGCGCAGCGATGTCTTCGAGCCACACGCCGCCGCCTTTGGTGAATACGATGCTTGGCACCGGTAACCCGTCGCGCCTTCGCGTGAGTCCGCTGACAATTTCGCGCATGTAAGCGAGCGAGTACTCTCCATATGCAGTCTGGCTGAGCGATCCGCCCCAGGTGTCGAAGATCATGATTGCCTGCGCCCCCGCTTCGATTTGCGCGTTGAGGTACGCAGTCACTGCGCGCGTGTTGATCGAGAGGATCTGGTGCAGGAGCTCGGGACGCGAGTACATCATCGTCTTGATGGTACGAAAATCAGCACTGGCCCCGCCTTCGACCATATAGCACGCCAGCGTATACGGACTGCCGGCGAAGCCGATCAACGGCACAGTGCCGTCGAGCGCGCGCCGAATCTGGGCGACGGCGTCGGTCACGTAACGCAAATCCGCGTGCGGGTCCGGCACGAAGAGCTTGCGAACGTCACTTTCCTCGCGGAGCGGGCGCTCGAACTTAGGCCCTTCGCCCTCGGCGAAATACAGTCCCAGCCCCATCGCGTCCGGTACCGTCAGGATGTCGGAGAACAAAATAGCGGCATCGAGAGGAAAGCGTGAGAGGGGTTGCAGCGTCACCTCGGTCGCGAAATCAGGATTCTTGGCAAGCGCCAGGAAGCTGCCGGCGCGAGCACGCGTGGCGTTGTATTCCGGCAGATAGCGCCCGGCCTGGCGCATGATCCAGATCGGCGTGTACGGCGTGGGCTGCCGCAGCAGCGCGCGTATCAGGGTGTCGTTGCGAAGAGTGCGAGCCGCCATGGCGAGCCGAAGGATAGGAGGTTACGGAGGGAAACCATGGGTTTCCTTCTGTTCATCAGCGGCGAGGGCCGAGCCATAGGCGAGCGCCGCTATCTGGGCAGCTCCGAACAACCCATCAGAAATTCATCGACCGCGCGCGCGCACTGCCGCCCTTCGCGTATCGCCCAGACAACGAGCGACTGCCCGCGGCGCATATCACCGGCGGCGAAAACTTTTGCGAGCGACGCGCGGTAGTTTTCGGTGTCCGCCGCAACGTTGCCGCGTGGGTCCTTGGCGATCCCGAGTTGCTGCATCACGTCCGTCCGGACCGGCCCCAGGAAACCCATGGCAAGAAGCACGAGATCGGCCTTCATCTGGAACTCGCTGTCGGGCATTTCGCGCATGACGGTCTGGCCGTTCGCATCCTTTTGCCAGACGACGCGTGCGCCGATCAGCTTCTCGATCTTGCCATCGCGCCCTTCGAAGCGCTTGGTCGCGACTGCCCAGTCGCGCTGGCAGCCCTCTTCGTGGGAGCTCGAGCTGCGCAGCTTGATGGGCCAGTACGGCCACACGAGCGGCTTGTTCTCCTCGTCCGGCGGCTGCGGCAGCAGCTCGAACTGCGTCACCGACAGGGCGCCTTGCCGGTTCGAGGTCCCCACGCAGTCCGAACCGGTATCGCCGCCGCCGATCACGACTACGTGTTTACCGGTGGCGAGTATCTGACCGGGCACGCAGTCGCCTGCAACGACCTTGTTCTGCTGTGGGAGAAAGTCCATCGCGAAGTGGATGCCGGCGAGGTCGCGACCCGGAACCGGCAGATCGCGCGGATCCTCGGCGCCCCCCGCGAGCACCAGAGCATCGAATTCGGCAGCGACCTCGGCCGCGTCGACGTTAGCGCCGACGTGCCGGTTCACGCGGAACTCCACGCCTTCGGCACTCATCTGCTCGATGCGGCGGTCGATCGAATGCTTCTCCATCTTGAAGTCGGGTATACCGTAGCGCAGCAGCCCGCCGATGCGGTCGGCTTTTTCGAAAACGACCACAGCGTGTCCGGCGCGCGCAAGCTGTTGCGCGCACGCAAGGCCCGCGGGGCCGGAACCGATCACCGCCACGCGCTTGCCGGTCCGACGCTCGGGCGGCCTCGGTGTGATCCAGCCCAGTTCCCAGGCCTTGTCGGCGATCGCATGTTCGATCGACTTGATGCCGACCGGGTCGTCGTTGATGTTCAATGTGCACGCGGACTCGCACGGCGCGGGGCAGATACGGCCCGTGAATTCCGGAAAATTGTTCGTCGAATGCAGCGTTTCGATCGCGCGCCGCCAGTCTTGCCGGTATACGAGATCGTTCCAGTCCGGAATGATATTGTTGACCGGACAGCCGCTCATGCAGAACGGAATCCCGCAATCCATGCAGCGCGCGCCCTGAATTCCGGCCTCCCCGTCGGCCAATGGCGCAATGAACTCGCGCCAGTGCCTCACGCGCTCCTGCGGCGGCTCGTATGCTTCCTGCAGCCGCTGAAATTCCATGAACCCGGTGACCTTGCCCATATCGTCCTACCCTGAAAGTCGTGATGAGCCGCGTGCGCGAGCCGCCAGCGTTTTCCCGCTGACGGCACACGTTTTCCGAAGCGTCAGGCTGCGATTTTCTCTTGTTTGGCCGCGAGCTCGCCCAACGCGCGGCGATATTCTTTTGGAAATACTTTCACGAAGCGCGTGCGGTACTGCGCCCAGTTTTCGAGTATTTCCCTGGCGCGCGCGCTTCCCGTGCAGCGTCCATGCTGCTCGATCAGGCCGCGCAGCAGCGCTTCATCGGCAAGGCCTTGATGCCAGAAATCGCGAGCAAGCTTCGCGTCCTGCTCGATCTCGGTCAGCACCGGCTCGAGGTCGACCATCGCGCGGTTGCAAAGGCCCTCGAAGGCGCCGTCTTCGTCGAGCACGTACGCGATACCGCCCGACATGCCAGCGGCAAAATTGCGCCCGGTGCTGCCCAGAACTACGACCGTACCGCCGGTCATGTATTCGCAGCAGTGGTCCCCCACGCCTTCAACGACCGCTTCGGCGCCCGAGTTGCGCACTGCGAAGCGCTCCCCTGCGACTCCCCGAAAGAACGCTTCGCCCGCGATGGCGCCATAGAGCACGACATTACCGGTGATGATGTTCTCGCTCGGCTTGCCGCGAAACTTGGGCGATGGCTGCACCGATATGTGGCCGCCGGACAAGCCTTTGCCGCAGTAGTCGTTGGTGTCGCCTATCAGGTCGAGCGTGACCCCTTTGGCGAGGAATGCTCCGAAACTCTGTCCGGCCGAGCCCGCGAACTTGATGCGTATCGTGTCGTCAGGCAACCCGTCGTGCCCGTAGCGCTTGGCGATTTCGCCCGAGAGCATGGTGCCGACCGTGCGGTTGATGTTGCGGATCGGCATGTCGATCGCGACCGGTTCGCCGCGCTCGAGCGCCGGCTGTGCGAGCTCGATCAGACGGTGATCGAGCGCCTTCTCGAGCCCATGATCCTGTGTTTCGCAGCGATAACGCGCGACTTCCGGGCCGACCTGCGGCTGGTAAAAAATCCGGCTGAAGTCGAGGCCGCGGGCTTTCCAGTGCTCGATGCCCTTCTTTGTATCAAGCATATCCGAGCGCCCGATGAGATCATTGAAGTGGCGTATGCCCAGCTGGGCCATCAATTCGCGCACTTCCTCGGCGACGAAAAAGAAGTAGTTGATCACGTGTTCGGGTTTACCCGTGAATTTCCTGCGCAGCTCCGGATCCTGCGTAGCGACCCCCACAGGACACGTATTGAGATGGCATTTACGCATCATGATGCAGCCTTCGGCGACGAGCGGCGCGGTTGCAAAACCGAACTCGTCGGCGCCGAGCAAGGCACCGATCACGACATCGCGGCCGGTTTTCATCTGGCCGTCGGCCTGGACGACGATGCGTCCGCGCAGGCGGTTCAGAACGAGCGTCTGCTGGGTCTCGGCAAGACCGAGCTCCCACGGCGTTCCCGCGTGCATGATCGACGACCAGGGTGAAGCGCCGGTGCCGCCGTCGTGGCCGGATATCGTGACGTGGTCCGATTTCGCTTTAGCGACGCCGGCCGCGACCGTGCCGACACCGACCTCGGACACGAGCTTCACCGAAATCGAAGCGGCCGGATTCGCGTTCTTCAGATCGTGGATCAGCTGCGCCAGGTCCTCGATCGAATAGATGTCGTGGTGAGGCGGCGGCGAAATGAGCTCTACGCCGGGCGTCGAATAGCGGATGAGCGCGATGTAATCGGAGACTTTCCGCCCCGGAAGCTGGCCGCCTTCGCCGGGCTTGGCGCCCTGCGCCATCTTGATCTGAAGCTGCTCGGCGCTTGCCAGGTATTCCGCGGTCACCCCGAAGCGTCCGGATGCGACCTGTTTGATTTTCGATTTGAGCGAGTCGCCCGCCACGAGCTCCAGATCCCTTTCTACGCGACTGCGCCCCAGGCGTGACGCGAGCGTCTCACCGGCCTGTACGGGCGCATAGCGGTTGCGGTCTTCGCCGCCTTCGCCCGTGTTCGATTTGCCGCCCAACCGGTTCATTGCGATAGCGAGTGTCGTGTGGGCCTCTGTCGAAATCGAGCCGAGCGACATCGCCCCGGTCGCGAACCGCTTCACGATCTCGGCGGCGGGCTCGACTTCATCGATCGGCACGGGCGTGCAGCGGTGGAATCTGAAGTCGAAAAGGCCCCGGAACGTCATGTGGCGGAGTGACTGGTCGTTGATGAGCTGAGCGTATTCCTTGTACGTCGGGTAGCTCGCGGCGCGCGCGGCGTGCTGCAGCTTGGCAACGGCGTCCGGCGTCCACGTATGTTCCTCCCCGCGCACGCGCCAGGCGTATTCGCCACCTGCGTCGAGCGCACCGGCAAGCACGGCGTCGCGGCTGAATGCCGCGCGGTGGATACGGAGCGCCTCCTCGGCAACTTCGAACACGCCGATACCCGCCACATTCGATGTGGTGCCGGAGAAATACTTGTCGATCAGCTCACGCGAAAGACCGACCGCTTCGAATATCTGCGCGCCGGTGTAGGACATGTAAGTCGAAATGCCCATTTTCGACATGACCTTCTTTAGCCCCTTGCCGATCGCCTTGATGAAATTCTTGCAGGCTTTCTTGCCGTCGGTATCGGCTCCCAGCAGCCCTCGGTTGGCGGCGTCGGTCAGCGTGTCGAGGGCAAGATACGGATGGACGGCTTCGGCGCCGTAACCGCCGAGCAGCGCGAAGTGGTGCACCTCACGCGCCGATCCGGTTTCGACGACGAGTCCGGTCGAGGTGCGCAGACCCTTGCCGACCAGATGCTGATGTATGGCCGACAGCGCCAGCAGTGCCGGGATCGCGACTTGATCCCGATGGACCTTGCGGTCCGAGATGACGAGTATCGAATAGCCCGTGCGCACGGCATCCTCGGCCTGCGCGGCGAGGCTCGCGAGGCGCGCCTCGATCGCCTGTTTTCCCCAGGCGAGCGGATAGGTGATGTCGAGCTCGCAAGACCGGAACTTGCCGTCGGTGTAGCGCTCGATGTGACGTATCGTTTCCATCTGCTCGAAATCGAGCACCGGCTGGGAGACTTCGAGCCGCAGTGGCGGATTCATTTCGTCTATGCCGAGCAGATTCGGCTTCGGGCCGATGAACGAAACGAGGCTCGTGACGAGCTCTTCGCGTATCGGATCGATCGGCGGGTTCGTGACCTGCGCGAAAAGCTGCTTGAAATAGTGATACAGCGTCTTGTTTTTGTTCGAGAGCACCGCCAGAGGCGCGTCGTTTCCCATCGACCCGATGGATTCTTCGCCGTTCACGCCCATCGGAGACATGATGAATTTGACGTCTTCCTGGGTGTAGGCGAAAGACTGCTGCAGATCGAGGAGCGACTCGTTCGGCACGGGACGCTTTTCGACGGGGGGCGGCAGATCGTCGAGCTTGATACGTATGCGGTCGATCCACTCCGCATAGGGCCGGGCTGAAGCAAGCGCTTCCTTCAATTCCCGGTCGTCGATGATGCGGCCTTTCTCGAGGTCGACGAGAAACATTTTGCCCGGCTGCAGGCGCCACTTCTTGACGATGCGCTCTTCGGGTATCGGCAGACAGCCGCATTCCGACCCCATGATGACGAGATCGTCGTCGGTCACGATGTAGCGCGAGGGCCGCAGCCCATTGCGGTCGAGTGTGGCGCCGATCTGGCGCCCGTCGGTGAAAGCGATCGACGCCGGCCCGTCCCACGGTTCCATCATGGCCGCGTGGTACTCGTAGAACGCGCGCCGGCTCGCATCCATGTGCGCGTGGTTCTCCCAGGCTTCCGGGATCATCATCATCATCGCGTGCGCGATCGAATACCCGCTCATCACGAGCAGCTCCAGCGCGTTGTCGAACGACGCGGAGTCGGACTGTCCCTGGTAGATGAGCGGCCACACTTTGTCGAGGTCACGGCCAAGGATCGGGCTGGAAATCGCGCCCTGGCGCGCCCGGATCCAGTTCACATTACCCCGGAGAGTGTTGATTTCGCCGTTGTGCGCGATCAGCCGGAAGGGGTGTGCCAGGTCCCAAGTCGGGAAAGTGTTTGTCGAAAAGCGCTGATGGGCGAGCGCGAGCGCTGACATGACGCGCGGGTCCTGCAGATCCTTATAGTAGGTGCCGACCTGGTGCGCGAGCAGCATGCCTTTGTAAACGATGGTGCGCGCGGACATCGACGGGACGTAGAATTCCTTGCCGTGAGCGAGCCTCAGCTGCTGGATCGCGTGGCCCGATGCCTTGCGAATGATGTAGAGCTTGCGCTCGAGCGCGTCGGTGACCGTGACGCCTTTGCCGCGCGCCACGAAAACCTGCCGAATAACGGGCTCGATTTTCTTCACCGATTCGCCCAGACCGGTCTGGTCGCAGGGCACGTCACGCCAGCCGAGCAGAATCTGCCCTTCTTCCTTGATCGCGCGCTCGATCTCGTACTCGCACGCAAGCCGCGAGGCGGGTTCCTTGGGCAGGAACACCATGCCGACGCCGTATTGGCCGGGCGCCGGCAAATGCACGCCCTGGGTCGCCATTTCCTCGCGGAAGAAGCCGTCCGGGATCTGGATCAGAATGCCCGCGCCGTCACCGGCCAAAGGGTCGGCGCCGACGGCGCCGCGGTGCGTGAGGTTGCGCAGTATCTGCAGGCCCTGCTGAATGATCGAGTGGCTTTTTTTGCCTTTGATGTTCGCGACGAAACCGACGCCGCACGCGTCGTGCTCGTGCTGAGGGTCGTAGAGGCCCTGAGGCAGAGGCGGACCTGATTCAGTCACCGGGTTTCTCCAAAAGCCGTTGCATCAAGCGGTTGGACGCGATTGCTGCAGCGCGGGAGGCGCGGCGCCAAACCAGGAGTGAAACCCGTTAAGTCTACCTAGTTCAAGGGCTTAGTTCAACGAAATTCTGATGTAGGGGCAGCAAAAAAGAGCTCACGTCTCCTCGACCGCGAAGAGTCGGCGATGCTCGAGGATCGCGTAACGGTCGGTCATGCCGGCGACGTAATCGGCGATGGCGCGCGCTTTATCCTGCTCGGCCCGCGCCTGGAATTCCGGTGGCAGGAGCTGCGGCTCTGCGAGAAACGCGCCGAAGAGATCGGTCACGATGCGGCGCGCTTTGCTCGCCATGCGCGCGACGTGGTAATGGCGATAGAGATGCTCGTGCAGGAAGCTTTTGAGCTCGCGCTGCGCCTCGCCGATCTCCCCGCTGAACGCGATAAGCGGCGGAGCTGTGCGCACCTCGCGTATGGACGCTGGCGCGTGCTTTTCAATCAACGCGGTGCTTTCGGTGATCAGGTCGTTCACCAGCGTATCGATCATCCGCCGCACGGTCTCATGCACGAGCCGGCGGCCGGACAATTCGGGAAAAGCCTGCAAAGCATCGCTCGCGTGACGCTTGAAAATGCTGATCTCGGCCAGTTGTTCGAGCTCGATCAGGCCGGAGCGCAAGCCGTCATCGACGTCGTGATTGTTGTACGCGATTTCATCGGCGAGATTCGCGATCTGTGCTTCGAGTGAGGGCCGTTCCCGTTTGACGAAGCGCTCACCGACGTCCCCCAGCTCGCGCGCATTGCGCAGCGAGCAGTGCTTCAAGATGCCTTCACGCGTTTCAAACGTCAGATTCAGCCCATCAAAAGACGGGTAGCGCTGCTCGAGGAGGTCGACCACGCGCAAACTCTGCAGATTGTGCTCGAAACCTCCGAACGGTTTCATGCAGGCGTTGAGCGCGTCCTGGCCCGAGTGGCCAAACGGCGTGTGGCCAAGATCGTGGGCGAGCGCGACGGCCTCGGTCAGGTCTTCGTCCAGCTCGAGGTTACGCGCGATCGAACGGCTGAGTTGCGCGACTTCGAGACTGTGGGTGAGCCGCGTGCGAAAAAGATCGCCTTCGTGGTTCACGAAGACCTGTGTCTTGTACTCGAGCCGACGGAAAGCGGTGGAATGGATAATGCGATCGCGATCGCGTTGATACTCGGTGCGGCCGCGCGGCGGGGCTTCGGTATGACGGCGGCCGCGGGACTGCAGCGCGCCCGCCGAGTACGGCGCGAGCCGCACCTCACGCATGCACTGTGGGCTGCTCGAGGAGCTCGGCAAGGGCGGCGTCGGGCGCCTCGGAAACGAATGCGGCGCCGATGCCCTTCAGCAGCACGAATTGCAGCTTGCCACCCGCAACTTTCTTGTCGTGTCCCATGAGCTCGAGGTAGCGACTGCGGCCCAGGTCGGGTGCCTGGACCGGCAGTCCGGCGCGGGCGAGGAGTGCAGTGATGCGCTTCACATCCTCATCGGCGAGATAACCCATGCGTCTTGAAAGCTGCGCGGCGAGTACCATGCCCGCTGCGACAGCTTCGCCATGCAGCCACGTGCCGTAGCCCGTACCCGCTTCGATCGCATGGCCGAACGTGTGGCCGAAATTGAGATGGGCGCGCACGCCGCTTTCGCGCTCGTCCAGCGCCACCACTTCGGCTTTGTTGCGGCACGAGCGTTCGACCGCGTCCGCCAGGGCCTCGGGCTCGCGGGCGACGAGTCGATCGATGTTCGCTTCCAGCCAGTCGAAAAAGGGCCGGTCGCCTATGAGGCCGTACTTGATCACTTCCGCGAGCCCCGCCGCAAGCTCCCGCGCCGGCAGCGTGTGGAGCGTGTCCATATCAGCTATGACCACCTGCGGCTGGTAAAAGGCGCCGATCATGTTCTTGCCAAGTGGGTGATTGATCGCGGTCTTGCCGCCGACGGCTGAATCGACCTGCGAGAGAAGCGTGGTGGGCACCTGCACGAAAGGCACACCGCGCAGATACACGGCAGCCGCAAAGCCGGCAATGTCGCCCACTACCCCACCGCCCAGCGCGACTATCGTCGTGCGCCGTTCGCAGCGGTGCTCGAGCAGCACATCGAAAATCGTGTTCAGCGTCTCCGAGTTTTTGTGCTCTTCGCCATCGGGGATGACGATCTGAACCACTTCGATCTCATGAGCGTCGAACGACGCGAGGAGCGGCTCGAGATAGAGCGCGCGCAGCGTCGTGTTCGTTATGACGGCGACGCGCTTTTGCGGCAGGTGCTTCGTAATGAGCTCGGGCTGGGCAAGCAGTCCCGTCCCGATGTGTATCGGATAGCTGCGTTCGGCGAGCTCCACTTTCAGGGTGCGCACGTTTTGTCTCGATCGGTCTGCGTCGTTGGGGTGTTCTGCTCTTTCGTGCGCGCGAGCTGCGCGAGTTTCTGCTCGAGCCGGTGAGCAAGGCTGCTGACGCTTTGATTTCCGGTATCGATCACGACGTGCGCGATTTGGCGATACAGCGAGTCTCGCTCCGCGAACAACGCAGCCAGCTTGCCGAGCGGATTCTCGGTTTGCAGCAGCGGACGGTTGCGGTCGTGGCGCGTGCGCTGCCACAAGTCGTGCGGTGTCGCCCTCAGGTAAACGAGGGTGCCGCACTCCGACAGCAAGCGGCGATTTTCTTCGGACAATACCGCGCCACCCCCGGTGGCAAGGACGATATCGTTGCGCTGCACCAGCTCGACCAGCATTCTGCTTTCGCGTGCGCGAAAGCCTGTTTCACCTTCGATCTCGAAGATCACCGGAATGCGCACGCCGGTCGTGCGTTCGATTTCGTGATCGCAATCGACAAACTGTTTGCCGAGGCGCCGCGCGAGCAGCCGGCCGACCGATGTCTTGCCCGCGCCCATAAGGCCGATCAAAAAAATATTCTCGGATGGCCCGTTTGATGCCGGGGCACGATCATTGGCCATGATCGGATTCTAGCAGCGTGTCGGACTTGTTCGATCGCGCTGGCAGCATCAATGGGGGAAGGGAGGTTACGGAGGGAAACCGTGGAAGGTTGCCCTCTGTTCGTGAGCGCCGAGGCCCGAGACGAAGGCGAGCGGCGCGACCGTTGGGGAAAGGAGGTTTCGGAGGAAAACCTTGGTTTTCCTCTGAATCGTTCACCGGCCTGAGGGCTGCCGAATGGCAGCCCGAGCCTTCAGGCGTGTAACGCGCCACATGGTTTGCGACCGCACGACAGATGGTTTGCGACCGCCAAAAGCAGCTATTCGTGGTCGTAGACCGCCCGCGTTATGGCTGCCTCCAAACCGTCCGTAATGCCGCGGTGATCGCGCCAAACACGCGGAAGGGTCAGCCCGTCCAGCAAAACAATCAAA
>DATLEF010000198.1:0-6061 GCA_035525455.1 Burkholderiales bacterium | reverse complement strand
GCTAACGCTGCTCCTGGGAACCGCCGACGTAAAGCAGGATGCCGACCTGAGCATGCGCGAAGGCGCGGTCGCGCAGGGTGCGAATCGCTATCAGCGCGGCCTGAATGCGTATCGGGCCGCTCAGGCGCTCGCCCAGGTCCGCGGATGGGCCTTCAACTGGACGCTCGTCGAAGTCCCGGGCGTGGGCCACAGCGCACGCGCCATGTTCGGCAGTGAGGCCGCAGCCGCAGCCCTCGCACCATGAGGTCAAGTAAGACACCTAGATCAAGGTGAGCCGGAGGAAAGGAGGTTACGGAGGGAAACCTGGGTTTCCCTCTGTTCGTGAGCGCCGAGGCCCGAGCCGAAGGCGAGCGGCGCGACCGAGGCCTAAGGGCTGCCGAATGGCAGCCCTACCCCGCGCGCTCGTACCGCCGCAGCACGATCCGCAGGCCGTCGCGGTAATGCGGCCGCATTTTCGCGGTCCACTCGGTATTGGCAGCCTGACGCCACGGCTCGGACGAGCAGACCTCCGGATTCGCGAGGTGATAGACGGCAAGGTAGCGCTGATTACCTTCACTCGACGCGGTGACGATTCTGAAGCGCCGCGCCGACAGGCACCCGGGCACGCCCGCCAGACGCGGCACGTGCTCGTCGTCGTACCATGAATTGAACTCGGCTTCCGCCTCCGGCGCGACGTTCATCGCATACATCATGAGACCGCCGGCGCCGGCTGGCGCGCGCTGGTTACCCGGCGGCAGCTGCTCGGCTTCGAAGCGGCAGATGCGCTTGCACTTCGCGGTCACACGCTTCGACCAGGGCGACAGGTTTTCACCCGCGATTGCGCGGTAGGCGCCGGTTTTCAGGACGTCGAGCGCTTCGAGGTCGTACGTGGCCAGCGAGATTTTCGGGTTCTCCGCACCGACCCAGCGCTCGCAATTGACGAAACCGGCGACGCGGCGGCGCTCCGGAATATGCTCGGTGTCATACCAGTCGTTGAATTCGTCTTCGTGAGCGTCCGAGTAATCGAATCCCGCCACGAGCAGCCCCATCGGTTTTTGTGCCATTTGTGTCTCCTCAATCGACTTTGATACCCGCGCGCTTCACCAGCGGCGCCCATTTGGCCGTCTCGGCGCGTATCCACTCTCCGAATTTTTCCGGCGGCCCGCCGACAGGCTCGTAGCCGTTCGCGACCATGCGCTTGCGCATTTCGGGATCGGCAATGATCTTGTTGAATTCCACGTTCAGGCGCCGCACGACATCGGCCGGCGTGGCCGCGGGCGCAAGCATGCCATTCCAGGACGTCACTTCGTATCCAGGCAGGCCCGTTTCCGCAATGGTCGGGAGCTCGGGCAGGAACAGCGAGCGCCGGGCGCTCGTCACCGCGACCGCGCGCAATTTTCCGGATTTGATGAATTGCACGAACGACGCCGGCTCGCCGAATATCGTCGTGATCTCACCGCTCAGGAGCGCGACCGCGGCCGGACCGCCGCCTTTGTAAGGCACGTGGATGATCCGGGTTCCCGACATGTAATTGAAAAGCTCGCCTGCGAGATGGTTGATTGCACCACTGCCGCTCGATCCGTACGTGAGCTCCCCCGGTTTCGTCTTCGCCAGCGCTATCAGGTCGCGCACGTTTTTCACCGGCAGCGAGGGGTGAACGACCAGCACCTGCGGCACCGTGGCGAGCCAGATGATCGGTGTGAAATCGCTTTCCCTGAACGGCATCCGGGCGTAGATGCTCGGGTTCACCGAGTGCGTGCCGGAATACGCGAAGACGATGGTGTAACCGTCAGGGGGTGATTTCGCCGCGATCTCGGCGCCGATGTTGCCGGCCGCTCCGCCGCGATTGTCGATGACGATCTGCTGCCCAAGCGCCTCGGAGAGCCTGGGGCTCAGCATGCGCGAAAGCACGTCGGCGCCGCCGCCGGGCGGCCACGGCACGATCCAGCGTAACGGTTTCGCCGGATAAGCGGTTTGCGACCACGCAGCGCCTGCGGCGAGGACAGAGACGAGCGCCGCGATCACGGTCATGGCGCACTTCAGCGATGCACGTGTCATCGTTGTCTGCTCCTCGTATTTATTGTCACCCATCCGCTGTGCGGCTATTTATGACACGCCGTTGCGGGTGCGTACACAGCGACGCCTTCAGCATGCGCTGGTGCCGCCTGCGCGGACACGACTGCGATTCCACGGCACGGGGTCGAGCGATCGATGCCTACGCACTCGAGCCACATCCATTCGACGCCGCCGAGATTCGGGGCGGGCGCCTCGCGGTCCGCGACCAGCAGTAGCTCGTCACTGCCGACGTCGGGGGCACGCTCGAGCCCATCGAACAGGTTGCGCTGGTAGTAGCGTTTGTCGATCAGCGCAAGCCACTCGCCCATGCCGCGAACGCTCAGGTAGTAGGGATCGTGAAAAACATTGGGTGAGGCGACGCTGTACATCGCGAGCGAAGGCGAAAATCCGCTCGTCAGCGCCTTGAATCGCTGCGCCGAGCTGATACCCGGCACGCTGACCATGATGTTGAGATGCTCGACGTACCATGCGTCCCACGCGCTTGCCCGTGAGGCATCGGTCAGCCCGCTCTGGCTCATGAATATCATGCGGCCGCCTGTGTTACAGCGCCGTCGTCGCTTGCGAGCGTTACGGGCGGCGTGACCCCAAAAGCCGCGTTGCGGCCGGCGATGCGCCCGGAGATGAATGCCCAGCCCAGATGGTGGCCGTGACCTTCGAGCAGGAGCCCGCCCTGTCCTGCCGAGCCCGCCGCATACAGGCCCGGAATCACCGTGCCGTCCGCGCGCAGCACTTCCAGCCGTTCGCTTACTTTGAGACCGCCGTCGGTAAACACGACGTAGCTCTTGACCGGCCCGAGCGCGAAGTAGGGTTTCTGCGCAAGCGCGGGTCGGCTGCCGCGCTCGCTGCCGTTGTAGCGCTCGAACGTCGCTGCGAGATTTTCCGCAGGCACGCGCATCGACTTGGCGAGCGCCGCAAGCGACCCCGCCTCATGATAGATATCGCCGCGGTTGCGGCGGTAATCGGCCAGGTACGCATAGGCAACGCCGGGCGCGGTCGATACGAAATGCGGCCAGGCGCCGAATCTCTGAGCGAGCGCGTCGTCGAAAACAATGTACGCGATGCGCTCCGGTTGTTGCGCGACCGCCGGCGCGGGCTTCGTGAGCTCATCGGTGAAGCGCTCGCCGCGATTGTTGACGAGTATCGCGCCTTCCCTGAAGAGATCGGGCGAAGGCCCGAGGGCGGTTGTGAGAAAGCTCATGAGGAAAGGCCGCAGGATCCACTGCGGCAACACACCCATCGCCCATGCGATCGATTGCGCAACCGCTTTCGCGGGCGGCAGCTTCTGTATCAGATTCGCCCGCGTGGGCGGTATGAAACGCATGATCGGCCCGCGCACGATGTCGCCGTTCACGACCGTCGCCCCGACCGCGAGCGCCATGCGGTGCCCGTCGCCGGTGCTCGACGCGTTCACGGCCTCGACGTGTGCGAGGTCGGCACTGGCGAGGCGGCCTTTCAAGTCCGCTGCACCGCTGTAATCTCCGCTCGCGAGCACGACGCCGCCGCGCGCCCGAAACACGTGACGCTCGCCGGGCGCCGTTGTCGCTTCGACGGCGACCACGCGGCCGCGCTCTTCGATCAGGCGCTCGCTCGTGACGTTCGTACGGATATCGACGCCGAGCTGGCGGCAGTGCCGGGACAGGTGATAGGCAAATGATTTCGAGTTGGGGACGACGTTGTGCATGCGCGGATAGCGATGCGGCGGCTCGGGCATCGGGCCCACGAACACGACGCCGAGGCGCATCAGCCATTCGAGCATGTCGGTGGTGTGGTCGACGAGGATGCGGCGCAGCGCGAGATTGTCGCGCGGCGCGAGGGCGCCGGCATGCGCCGCCAGATCTTCGAAGTGTTCCTGCGGGCTGTCCTGGATGCCGGCGCGCTTCTGATGCGGCGTGTTAGTGGCCGTCACCGAACCGACCGACCACGACGTCGAGCCGCCCGGTTGCGGATTTTTTTCCAGCAGAATCACGCCGCGACCGACGCGTGCGGCCTCCGCCGCCGCGGCGAGCCCCGAGCCGCCTCCGCCAACGACGACGACGTCAGCTTCGCTGACGGCGACTTGTTCCGACACCATTCCCCCTTGAGCCCGGCGCAGATTTCCTTGACTCTGAAATCGACGCTGGCCTGGTTTTATGCCGAACGCCGCAGCGGCGTCCGTCTGCGGGCGCCGCCATCCGAGAGCTGCCGCAGCAAGCTGCCGCAATCGTCGATTTTCGGGTCCACGCCCATCGCTTCATAGGCCTGCCACGCGGAAGCCTGCACCGCCGTGTACACGGGTTTCCCCAAATCACGCTCCAGCATATCGGCCACTTCCAGTGCACGCAGCTGCGTGCACGCGACGAATACCGCCTCGGCTTCAGGCGTCGTGATCTCTTTGACTTTCTGATAAATCTCTTCCGGCTGAATCTTGGCGTGATCGAACATGTCGAGCATGTCGAACGTGCCGAGCTTCACGACATCGATGCCATACGTTTTCAGGAACTGCTTAAGGCGCTCGTTGGTGAGCTCTACGTACGGCGTGACGACATCGACTTTCTTGTAACCACCCGCCATGAGACACGCCGCCATCGCGCCCGCTGTCGTGACCGTCGGCGCTTTGGTGATCGCCGAGAGCTGCTCGCAGATTTTCTTGTTCCACTCCGGGCCTTCGAAAAAGCTGCCGCTGGTGCAGCCGTAAACGACGACGTCGGGTTCGACCATCGCCACTTCTTCCGCAGCTTTCTTGCTGGCGTTTTCCATGCTGCGCAGCTCCTCCGGAGTGCCGTGGCGCCCGCCGGCAATCCGCGCGCTGTGCACCGACACGCCATGCGGTGCGATACGCCAGAACTCGGTTTCCATCGTCGTATTGATCGAGGGCACGAGCAGCCCTATGCGTCCACGCCATCCGTACATCGCTGTCCTCCGGTTTACGCCGTCTGTGTTTGACCTGCGGGTGCGAGCTCGCGCAGCAGTTTTCCGTAGCCTTCAATGCCGTGCCGGTAGTCGAGCATGCGCAGCGCCGCCCAGATGCTCGCCTGGCTCGTAGAGATGACCGGTTTTCCGGTTTCACGCTCGATGCGCTCAATTGCATCAAGGGTCTGCCAGTTGGTGCAGGAAAGCACGATCGCGTCGGCTTTCGAGTGCTCGAGCCCGAGTGCGAGTTTGTACGCGCTGTCCGGGCCGAGGCGCCCGACCACGAGATTGTCGACGAGCGCAAGACCTTTCACGTCGACGACTTCGATTCCGCTCGCTTCGAGAAACGCTTTCGCAATCGCGTTCACTTTCTCGTCATAGGCCGAACCCAGCGCGACGCGGCGCGCGCCGAGATGCTGAATGGCCTGCACCAGTGCTGTCGACGTCGTGGTCGCAGACCTGCCTGTTGCAGCTTCGATCTTTGCGATCAGCTCCCGATCGTAGCCCAGACCCTTGAGAAAGCTCGGGGCCGTCGCGCCCAGCACGATCACGTCGACATCGGCCGTGGCGAGAAGCTTCGCCTGGGTTTCCATGTCCTCGACCATTTTCAATATCGACTCGGGTGCTATGCGCGTGAGAAACAAACGCGCCGCGTGCACGGTAACGCCTCGCGGCAGCGCCCGATAGAACTCGGCCTCCACTGTCGTATTGGATGACGGTACCAACAGGCCGATGCGACCGGTCTTCTGAAGCTCAGGAGTCATGAAGCTGGTGTAACTGATAGGCTGAAGGCGGCACGTTGCACGGGGGTTGCGATCGTTTATAAACAAGCGTCATCGCGGTGTCAAACATGCGCTCCCGCGCCGCTACGCCCGTTTTTCCATCGTCAAAACCACTTTACCCGCGGCCCTGCGGTCGCGCACGATCGCCAGCGCTTTTTGATGCTCTGCCATCGGGAATGTCGCCATGATATGCGGCTTGAGCTTCCCCGCTTCGTACATACGGAAAAGTTCCTGCTGGACGCGCCGCACTTTCTCCGGCTCGCGGTCGCGGTAATCGCTCCACTGCAGCCCGATCAGCGCGATGTTCTTCACCAGCAGTAGGCCTGCTTTCACCT
>DATLEF010000091.1:0-19311 GCA_035525455.1 Burkholderiales bacterium | reverse complement strand
TCTGCTCTACCATTGAGCTACACCCGCCTCTCGGACCGCTGATTTTGGTGAGCCTCGCATGACTTTGCTCTGGCGACGAGGCACCCGGACGCCCGCACATGATTGGTGGAGGGGGAAGGATTCGAACCTTCGAAGGCTGAGCCAACAGATTTACAGTCTGCCCCCTTTGACCGCTCGGGAACCCCTCCGAACGAAACCGGGCATTATTATAAAATTTTGGTTTCCTGTCAAACAACTTACGATAAAAAGCTACGATGCGCCTTCACGTGCCTTGAAGGCGCAAAAAATCGCTTATGCGCCTTGCGGCGCTCTGATTTTGCCAACAACCCTACGATGCACCTTCACGTGCCATGAAGACGCGAGAACCCCTTAGCCCGCCTCCCATGTCAGGTCCCGCTACTGCGCTACGCGCAGTTCTCAATCCAAGCGTCGTCGCCGTCGTAGGTGCGTCTGCCGACGCCACAAAGTTCGGTGGCCGGGTGATGCAGTTTCTGCTGAAGCACGGCTACGCCGGCCGCATCATTCCCGTCAATCCGACCGCGGAAAGCATACTCGGGCTGCCGGCGTTCAAGAATATCGCCGAAGCCTCAGTCCAGATCGACGTTGCTCTTGTCGCCGTGCCGGCGCTCCATCTGCCGAAGGCGCTGGAGCAGTGCGGAGCCGCAGGCGTGCGCTGCTGTGTCGTGATCACGGCGGATTTCGCCGAGCTCGGCGAAGAAGGCGCCGCTCGCGAAAGCGAGCTCGTGTCGATCGCGCGGCGTCATGGCATGCGGCTCATCGGCCCGAACTGTCTCGGGTTCGTCAATCCGCATATGAAGCTTGCGCTGACGTCCTCGGTCGCATTGGCAATGGAGCCGTTGCCGCAGGGATCAATCGGGCTGGTGAGCCAATCGGGATCGATGATGGCATCGATGATCTCGCACGCGGTCGATGTCGGCATCGGCTTCAGCGCGTGCATCACGGTGGGCAACCAGGCTGATCTCGAAATCTGCGACTTCATCGACTATTTTCTCGAAGACGAGAAAACCCGCGCGATATGTTTGTACGTAGAAGGATTCAAGGATGGCGCGCGCTTTCTAGCGCTTGCCGAGCGCTGCCGCGTTTCGGGTAAACCACTCCTGGCCGTGAAAGCAGGCCGCAGCGAAGCGGGCACTCACATCGCACGCTCGCACACCGCGAGCCTCGCCGGATCTCACGCGGTATGGGAAGCCGTGTGCCGCGATCGTGGCGTGATCGCCGTCGACGATCCCGAGGGAATGATCGACTGCGCGCAATTCCTGGTGTGCTTCGGCGGAGCGCAGAGCCCGGGCATTGCAGTACTGTCGCCGTCAGGTGGAACGATTGCCGTCACGGCGGATCGCATTGAAGTCGCCGGCCTCGAACTCGCAGAACTTGCGCCCGCAACTCGAAGCGCACTCGCTCGCATCGTGCCGGCGTCGCGACTGCTCAACCCACTCGATGTCGGAGGCCTGCCGCGCGAGCGCGGAGTCTCGGCGGCCGAAGACGCACAGGCTTTGCTCTTCGCGGATCCAAATGTGGGAGTGGTATTTATCGCCGTCGCGACGACTCCGCAACTTCAGGAGAAGGTGCGGCAATGGGGCGAAGCCGCGCTCGCATGCGGGAAACCCACCGCCATCCTGTTCACGCCTGGAAGGCTCGTCGATGATGCGCGCAAAGCGCTGCGCGATATCGGCTGCCCGTACACGGACCGGATGGATGACGCGCTGCGCGTGATGCGCGCGACGATCGAATACGGACAGATAGCCGCTGCCGCTCACGTTCAGACTCAGCTGCCCGAATTCACAGAAACGCTGCGCCAACGCGCGCGCGATTTGCCGACGGGGCCGCTTACGGAATCGGAGGCAAAGAGTCTGTTGCGCGTGGCCGGAGTGGCGGTGACGCGGGAAACTTTCGCCGCCAACACCGGCGCCGCCGTTGCCGCCGCGGAGCAGATCGGCTACCCGGTCGTCATGAAAGCGGTCGCGCGTGCGCTCGTACACAAGAGCGACATCGGTGCAGTCAAGCTCGGGCTCGAAAATCCCGAATCGATCCGCGCTGCCTGGCATGACATTGCGGACGCAGTCCGCAATCGCTTGCCCGAAGGTGAGCTTGAGGGTTGCGTCGTACAGGAGATGGCGTCCGGAGGCGTCGAAATCATACTCGGCGCCAAATGGGACGCGCAGTTCGGTGCCGTCGTCATGGCGGGCACGGGCGGCGTCTTCGTCGAGATCATCAATGACGTCACACTCGCGCTCGCGCCGCTCACGCCCGATCGCGCGCGCAGAATGCTCGAAGCGTTGCGCGTGTGGCCGCTCCTCTCCGGTGCACGCGGACGCGCGCCGTGCGATGTGCACGCACTCATAGATGCGATCCAGCGCGTCGGTGCGATCGCGCATGCCTTGGGACCGCGGCTCGTGGAACTCGATGTGAATCCCCTGCTCGTGCGACGGCAGGGTGTCATTGCACTCGACGCGCGAGCGACGCTGGCCGCCGAAATTTAGCGGACGTTGATCGTAGTGTCGTACGACCCGCTTACTGCCGACTCTCCCGGGCTCGGGCTCGACCACATGCCTTCGTACTGGAGCGCAACCGCTGCTGAGCCCGCGCCGGACGACGGACCGCTGACGGGAACGCTCGACACCGAGGTCGCGATAATCGGCGCAGGCTATACGGGTCTGTCGTGCGCGTATCACCTTGCGCGCGATTACGGCCTACGGGCCACAGTGATCGAAGCCAACCGACCCGGTTGGGGCTGCAGCGGGCGCAACGGCGGGTTCGCGCGCGCGGCAATCGGGCGTCACAGCTTCGGAAAAATGATCGACCTCTGGGGCCGTGACACGGCGCGACGTGCCTTCGGCCAAGCGCTCGCCGCGGTCAAGAATGTGCGGACACTGATCCGTGACGGCGGCATAGCTTGCGACGCGCTCGAAGCGGGTCACCTGAAGATCGCGCATCTTCCCAGCCGTGCACCAGCGCTGGCGCGTGAGGCGGAACTGCTGCAACGAGAGTTCGAGTATCCGGCCGAGTTTCTTTCGGCAGCGCAACTGCAAAGCGATCACATCGGGGGCACACAGGCGCATGGTGCGTTACGCTTCCCGGACGCGATCGCCGTCCATCCGCTCAAGCTCTCCCTCGGCGTCCTGCGGATCGCGCGCGCGTGCGGCGCACGGGTGCACGGCGCTTCACCCGTGCTCTCCTGGAATAAAGCCGGCGCGACTCACGTGTTGAAGACACCTGAAGCCACCGTGCGTGCGGCCAATGTCGTGCTTGCTACCAACGGCTACACGCCGGAGCATCTCCACGACTGCGTGCGAGCGACGACACTGCCCGCTTTGTCGCACATCATCGTGACGCGGCCGATGACGGCGGCTGAAAAAGTCGCCAGCGGTTTCGTGACGAAGCACGTGCTGACCGACACTCGCAACCTGTTGTACTACTGGAGGCGGCTTCCGGACGAGCGCATTCTGTTCGGCGGACGCGGACGGATCACCGAAACGCAGGACGGTCAGGCAGCGCAGCGGGAGTTTCTTCTGTCAGAACTGAAAGCAAAGTTTCCGGCATTGAACGCAATCACGGTCGATTACGACTGGTGGGGCTGGGTGTGCCTCACCGCGGACTTTTTGCCGCACGTTCATCACGCGGCGGATGACAGGACAGTGCGTTATGCCATCGGTTATCAGGGAAGCGGTGTGTCGTATGCGCTTTATGCAGGCAAGCTTTTGGCCGCGCGCATTGCCGGCGTCGCTGACGAGCTCAGCATACCCTCGACGGCGACACCGCTGCCGCGATTTCCATTTGCCACCATGCGCCGGATCGGTCAGCGCGCGATGTATCGCTGGTATCGTTACGTCGACAACCGCAGGTGAACGTCGCTTCGCGCACGAAACGTCCTATTTCCTAACCGATCACTCCGTCAATTTGATGCGAGCTCCCTGAATGACCTTCGCGGTACGTTCCCTGTGCATGAGCAAATCGCACGGGGCACGCACCAGGAAAGCCACCGCACGATACGCCCGGATTTGCCTGTTCATGCCCCTGCGTGTCCTTTTTTACGCTCTACCGCGGTGCACGCACGCGCCGTTCGAAGCGTACGGCACATGACATTGGGAAGTTCCCAGACGCTTTCGGACTGGCTGCAAAACAGCACGGCGGGGGAAAAAATGCGTCGAACCGTACGAAAATTTAGGGCAGCCTCTGTACAAATCACACGAAGGCCTGTACAAACGCAAAGGAATGCGCTAAATAGCGGGGAATTCTCCCTCATCGGGAGGGATACAGTAAGAAAACCCATTCAACGCGCGAGGCCTATCGGGCGTTAAGGGAGGACGGAACCAGGCAGAAAAGGAATCAACGTGCCTACGGCGCGCCGCTCAACTCGCATGTAGACCGCTTAAATATTGATTTTTCGAGCAGTCCGGTGCGCCTGACCGGAGTATGAACGGTAGCTGGTACGAAGTTTGAATAGGAGCAGGCGAGAGCACCTTAGGGCGGAGGGCATTTATGTCGAACCGTACTGAAGAGTCTGAGCGCCACGGCGACTTCGTCAAGAGTCTGGTCGCCTTCACCCAGCAGCACCGTGCTGCGCATTGGTCAGGCAGTTTCGCGGAGTTCGTCGAACAGATCCTGCCGGCGAATCCGCGATCCATCTCGCGCACCAGCCACCAATACATCTGGGACATGATCCGCTGGCAAGGCGTCGAAGAAAGCGCCAGCGGAAATTCGCGCTACAAGCTCTTCTCGGAAGATCTGTTCGGGATAGACGATGAGCTGGAACGCCTCGCGGATTATTTCCGTGCCGCGAGTGCGGGCTCCGAAGTCGGCAGGCGCCTGCTCCTCCTGCTCGGACCGCCGGCCGGCGGTAAATCGAGCATCGTCATTCTGCTCAAGCGCGGTCTCGAGGAATACAGCAATACCGACGAAGGCGCGATCTACGGGATACAAGGCTGTCCCGTCCACGAATCGCCGCTGCATCTCGTGCCGTATACATTGCGGCCGAAGTTTCGCGAAACCTACGGCGTAGAGATCACCGGCGAGCTGTGCCCGCTGTGCCGTGCGAAGCTCGAGGAAGGCCGCGCAGTCCGCACCCAGGCTGAGATCGACGACGGCACCGATGCGCTCGTCGGCGACTTCATGAGAATGCAGGTCGAGCGCATTTTCATCTCGGAAGCCGGGCGCATGGGCATCGGCACGTACGCGCCACACGATCCGACGACGGCCGACATCGCAGACCTGGTCGGGTCGGTCGATTTGTCGAAAGTCGCCCAATTCGGCGACGAAGGCGACCCGCGGGCGTGGTCGTGGTCGGGTGCAGTCTATGCGGCCAGCCGCGGCATGCTCGAGATGATCGAGATCCTGAAAGTGAAGCGCGAGTTTCTGTATCTGCTCCTCACGCTCACCCAGGAAAAGAACGTGAAAGTCTCGCGCTTCCCGCTGATCCACCTCGACGAGACAATACTCGCGCACACCAACCTCGCGGAGTTCCGGAAATTCCTGCAGGAGAGCGAGAACGAAGCGTTGCTCGATCGGATGGTCATCATCCAGGTGCCCTATACGCTCAACTTCAGGGACGAAGCACGGATCTATCAGAAGCTCATCTCCAATGCGCCTGCGTTCAGCGAGGTTCACCTGGATCCGCACGTGCTGCATACGGCAGCGGTTTTCGCGATACTGACGCGGCTGCACGAAGGCGAAAACGAGTCCGATTCCTCGAAAAAAGTTCGCGTGCACGCGGGCGAGGATGCCGAAGGTATCAGCCGCACCGAAGCCGAGCGGATACGCGCCAAGCTTCCCGACGAAGCGCTGACGGGCATCAGCCCGCGTTTCGTCATCAATTCGCTTTCCAATGCGATCGTGCAGAGCTCGGCAAAAAGCCTGACCACGATGGACGTACTGCTCGGATTGAAGGACGCGATTGAGTCCGATGCGCGCATCGACCCCAAAAAGAAACGCAAATGGGTCGATTTCCTCGTCGTCGCCCGCAAAGACTTCTACAACAAATGGGTCAAGGAAGACGTGCACAAGGCTCTTTTCGTCTCCTTCGAGCAGGAAGCGCAGGACCTGCTCGACAAGTACCTCGACGAAGTGGAGGCATCGCTCGACAACCGCATGATCAAGGACCCGATGACCGGGGAAGAACGCAAACCCGACGAGCGTTTCCTACGCTCGGTGGAAGAGAAAATCGACGTCTCGGATTCAGGCAAGCAATCCTTCCGTCAGGAGATCGTGAGGAAGGCGATGGGCGCGTTCAAGCGCGGGGATAAATTCACCCTGAACAGCCACGGCATGCTGCACGACGCGATCGGGCAGTACCTGTTCGAGCAGCGGCGCGACGTGCTGCGCCTCGTGAGCTCGGCCACTCGCCCGGACGAAGAAGCGAAACAAAAAATATCGGTGGTCGAAAAACGTTTGGTGGAGGAATACGGTTACGACGCGCACAGCGCCAGAGAAGCGCTGAACTACGTCACGACCCTGCTGGCGCAGGAATAGGAGAGCCCATGTCAGTCTCAGCTCTGACACGACCGGAACTCCGCGGGAGGCTCATATGAGCTTCTACAAAGATCCTTCAGCTTCGCGCTGGCAGTCGTCGGTGCGCATTTCCACCGAGGTCAATTGGTACGATTTGTTCTCGCGGGGCGCGCGCGACTGGCTGCGCCACAACGAGAAAGTGCGCGAATCGGTGGAAAAAAGCCTGCCGAACCTGATCGCAGGACCCGATGTTCTGAGCGGGCAGGGCGGAGGCACGGTGCTCGTGCCGGTGCGGCTCGCCGAGCATGCGCGCTTCCGGCTGCGCGATGCGGAGAGCGAGACCGGAGCGGGGCAAGGCGCGGGCGAGCCGGGCCAGATATTGCGCCCGGGTCAGCCGCAGCAAGGGGACGAAAAAGCCGGTAACGAAGCCGGCAGTGGTCAGGGCGATCTTCAGTTCGTCCTGGAACTCAAGGTCGAGGACGTGCTCGACTGGTTGTGGGAAGAGTTGAAGCTCCCGGACCTGAAGCCCAAGGAATCAAGCCGCCAGGATGACGTCGATTACGTGCGCGAAGGATGGGACAAGCGCGGAGTGCGCTCCCGGCTCGACCGTCGCCGCACCGTAAAGCAGGCGATACGCCGCCGCGCGATCCAGACTAATCCCGCGCCATTCACGGATGATGACCTGCGCTTCCGACAGCTCGTGCGCCGGGAGCGGCCAGCCACCAACGCGGCGGTCATATTCGCCCTCGACGTCTCCGGCAGCATGGGAGAGACTGAGCGGCAGCTCGCCAAGACGTTCTTCTTTTTCGCGCTGCAGGGCATACGCAGGCAGTACGCCAAAGTCGAAACCGCCTTCCTTGCCCACTCGGCCGAAGCGTGGGAATTCAATGAGGCGCAGTTCTTCCAGACCAGCGGAACCGGCGGGACCGTCTCCTCGACCGTGTTCAAGCTTACCAAGGATGTCATCAAGGAGCGCTTCGATCCGTCGCAATACAACGTCTATCTCTTTTATGCCTCGGACGGCGAAAATCTCGTGGACGACCGTGAGCTCGCGACGGAATCCCTGCGCGAGGTTTGCAAGGACCTGAACTACGGGGGATTCATCGAGATCAGGCCGGCTTACGGCATCTCGCCGGAGACCGAAATGGCCGGCATCTACGCGCGCATGCAGAGCGAGGATATGCCGCTCAGCCTGGCGCGCGTCACCAACCGCGACGATGTGTGGAATGCGCTGCGGCAGTTCTTTCAGGAGCAGCAGGCGCGAGCGGAGGCCGCGTGAGCCTTACTCAAGCCGGCATGAACGAGCGGCTGCAGGAATACGGCAAGCAGATCGAATCACTCGCCAAATCGGTGGGCCTGGACTATTACCCGGTCGATTTCGAGCTCGTTCCCAACAACTTCATGAACGAGGTGGCGATCTACGGCTTGCCGATACGCATGCCGCACTGGTCGTTCGGCGTGCGCTACATCCACCAGCTCATCCGGCAGTCCATGGGCCATTCGCGCATCTTCGAGGTGATGTTCCCGGGCAATCCATGTCACGGTTACCTCGTGAACACGAACACGCTCGCGGAAAACACGCTCGTTACGGCGCACGTGCTTGGTCATGCCGATTTCGCGAAGAACAACCATCTCTTCGCACGCTTCGCCGAGATGTCCGGCACGAACATCGTGGAGCACGCTGCGGCGCAGGCGCACCGCATCGAAGAGGCCGTCAGGAATCACGGCCAGCAGCGCGTCGAGGCAATGCTCGACGCCGCGCTCGCCCTCGAACCGCACGTCGACCTGAATCAGGAGCTGCACCGCTCGCTCTACCCGACGCACGCCAAGCCGGCCGATAAGAAAAAGGCGCCTGACGATCGGTTCGGCGATCGGTTCAAGCAACTGCCCGGCGAACGCAGCGCAGCCGATCCGGCGGTGGAACACAAATCGCTGCCGGTGCCGCCGCACCCGGAACACGATCTGCTCTGGTTCATCGCGCAGTACGGCCCCGAGCTCGACGACTGGGAACGCGACATCTTCCTCGCAGTCCGCCACGAGTCGTTCTATTTCTATCCCGTCTTCGCGTGCAACATCATGAACGAAGGCTGGGCGACGTACTGGCACGCGCGGCTGTTGCGTGAGGCTGACTTTCTTCCTGAAGACCTGTATCTCGACGCGGTGACGTGCCACTCGAACGTGGTGCGGCCATTCGCAGGCGAGCAGCAGGCGGCGCTCGCGATCAATCCCTACCACGTCGGCTTTTCGATGTGGGAGCGTATCGTCGAGAAGCAGGGGCTCGATCGCGCGCGAAAAATATGTCGCGACGAAGATGATTTCGGTTTCATCCGCAACTACCTCGACGCGGACCTCGCGGACAAGCTAGGGCTTTTTGTCTACGAAGCGAAGTCCGACGACGGCGTCAAGATCGCAGCGCGCGACATCAACGCGGTGCGCGAAGCGATACTCGCCCCGAAGTTCAACTACGGCGCACCGCGCATCCATGTCGCGGAAATGCGCACCGACGGCACGCTCGTCCTGGTGCACGAGCACGAAGCCGATGGACGCGGCCTCGACCTCGAGCGCGGCGCTCGCGTGCTGCAGTACGTGCACCGTGCGTGGCGCCGGCCGGTGATGCTGCAAACGATCGACAGCCGCGGCTCGCCGCACGAGCTGCGCACGGGCACGTCGTGACCGTGCGCGGCGCGGCTCGCCGGCACGCAGTGACTTTCACTGCGCGCATGCTCCGGTAAACGAACAGAGGGAAACCTAGGTTTCCCTCCGTAACCTCCCTTCCTTCGGCGATCTTTGCGATCGCAGCGCCACTCGGGCTACGTTTTCTTCCAGTCGGAGGCGCCGGGCCAAACGTTCGGATGGGCGCGCTCGTACTGCACCGGGTATTTGACGTCACCGCCGAGCACTGCTGCGGCGTGCCACGGCCAGCGCGGATCGTAAAGCATCGCGCGGGCGAGAGAGACGAAGTCGGCCTTTCCGCTGGCAACGATCTCTTCCGCGTGTAGCGGCGCGCTGATGAGCCCGACGCTGCCGGTCGTGATGCCGGCTTCGCGCTTCACGCGCTCGGCATACGGCACTTGATAACCCGGTCCCACCGGCACCTTCGCATCGAGCACTACCCCGCCGCCCGATACGGTCACGTAGTCGCAGCCGAGCGCTTTCAGCTCCCGTGTGTAGACGACGGCGTCCTCCACGGTCCAGCCGCCTTCGGCAAAGTCCGTCCCGGATATCTTGGCGCCCAAGGCCTTCTCGCGTGGCCACGCGCGACGCACGGCGCGCGCCACTTCAAGCGGAAAGCGCATGCGGTTCGCCAGGCTGCCGCCGAAGTCGTCGTTGCGCCTGTTCGCAAGCGGCGACAGAAATTCGGAAAGCAGATAGCCGTGCGTGGAATGGATCTCGACGAAATCGAAACCGATGCGCGCGGCCCGGTTCGTCGCCGCAATAAAGGCACCGACGACTGCGTTCATGCCGGACTCATCGAGCGCGGCCGGTGTCGGCCAGCCGGGAGCGAGTGCTACGGGCGACGGCGCAGTTGTTTGCCACGCGCCTTCGTCCGACCGCAAAGGACCCCGTCCCTCCCACGGACGCTGTGCCGAAGCCTTGCGGCCTGCGTGCGCGAGCTGAATGCCCAAGTGGATCGGAGAAATCGTGCGCACGAAATCGACTACGCGTTTCATCGCGGCTTCGTTCGCGTCGGAATAAAGGCCGGTGCAACCGTGAGTGATTCTGCCTTCGGGCGTCACACCGGTCGCCTCGATCGCGAGCATGGCGGCGCCCGAAAGCGAGAGATTGCAGAGATGCTGCAGGTGCCAGTCGGTCATGCAACCGGCGCTCGCGCTGTACTGACACATGGCCGCGACCGTCACGCGGTTCGCAAGCGCCATGCGACCGATCGCGATCGGAGTGAAAAGCGTGCTGCTCACTCACCCTCCTCTACGGCTCACTGCGGAGCTCTCAGTGAATTTCGGGATCGGGGGTCGGTGCGCCACCGTGCAGAAAATCGAAATCGCAGCCTTTGTCGGCCTGCGTGATGTGGCGTGCGAAGAGAGCGCCGTAGCCTCGGGTAAACCGCGGCGGCGGTTCTTTCCATGTCGACTTGCGTTTGGCGAGCTCCGCATCGCTGACCTTCAGCTCGAGCTTGCGCGCATCGACGTCGAGCTCGATCAAGTCGCCGTCACGCACGAAGGCGAGCGGGCCGCCTATGTACGATTCGGGTGAAACATGAAGCACGCAAGTGCCATATGACGTCCCGCTCATGCGCGCATCCGAAATGCGCACCATGTCCCGAATACCCTTCTTCAGCAGCTTCTTCGGGATGGGAAGCTGGCCCCACTCGGGCATCCCGGGCCCGCCGAGCGGGCCGCCGTTTTTCAGCACGAGCACCGAGTTCTCGTCCACATGGAGCGATTCCTCGTCGATGCGCGCGTTCATGTCGTTGTAGTCCTCGAACACCACGGCGCGACCCGTGTGCTTGAGCAGGTGCGGCTCGGCCGCAGTCGGTTTGATAATCGCGCCGTTCGGCGCGAGATTACCGCGCAGCACCGCGAGACCGCCCGTCTCGGAGAGCGGCTTATCGCGCGTGCGGATCACGTCGTCGTTGTAGATTTTCGCGTCGGCGATATTCTCGCCCAGCGTTTTGCCGTTGATCGTCAGGCAATCGAGCTTCAGCCGCTCGCCGAGCTCCTTCAAGAGCGCGCGCAAGCCCCCGGCGTAATAGAAGTCCTCCATCAGGTACTTCGTGCCGGCGGGTCTCACGTTTGCGAGCACGGGCGTGGTGCGCGCGATCTCATCGAAGCGATTGGCGCTCAAGTCGATTCCGGCGCGCCCGGCGATGGCGGTGAGGTGGATGATCGCGTTGGTCGATCCCGACAGTGCGTGAATGGCGGTGATCGCGTTGTCGATCGAATCGCGCGTGATGATGTCGGAAGGCTTAAGATCCTCCCATACCATCTCGACGATACGCCGGCCGCTCATCTCGGCCATGCGCGGATGGTTGGAGTCGGCCGCAGGAATCGACGCCGCGCCCGGCAGCGTGAGCCCCAGCGTCTCTGCGACCGAAGTCATGGTCGACGCCGTGCCCATCGTCATGCAGTGTCCGAACGAGCGTGCGATCCCTTCCTCGACTTCCTGCCAGTCGCGATCCGTAATGTTGCCGGCGCGGAGCTCGGCCCAGTATTTCCAGGTGTCGCTGCCGGAGCCGAGCGGCTGCCCGTGCCAGTTGCCGCGCAGCATGGGACCCGCCGGCATGTAGACGATAGGAAGGTTCATGCTGATGGCGCCCATGAGCAGCCCGGGCGTCGTCTTGTCGCAGCCGCCCATCAGCACTGCGCCGTCGACCGGATGCGCGCGCAGCAACTCCTCGGTTTCCATCGCGAGGAAATTGCGATACATCATCGACGAGGGCTTCACGTAGGTCTCGGAAACCGAGTGCGCGGGAAGCTCGACTGGGAAACCGCCCGCCTGCCACACCCCGCGCTTCACTTCCTCGACGCGTTGCGTGAAATGCGCGTGGCAGGGATTGAGATCGCTCCACGTATTGATGACCGCGATCACGGGCTTACCGCTGAAATCCTCGCGCGTATAGCCCATTTGCAGCGCGCGCGAGCGGTGACCGAACGAGCGCAGGTCCGCAACGCCGAACGATTTATGACTGCGCAGCTCTTCGGGGCGCTTGCGTTGCGCCATAAGGGCGACCTCCGGGCATGAAGTGCGGAAGCGACGCTTTGCGCCGCGAATTTTCGGTTATTCTAGCGCAGAGAAGAAATGCACCGCGGAGCGAACCGCGAACTGAAAACCCGAGGAGTCCATGAATAATTTCCTGAGGCATGTCGCGCTCGCTACACTCGCGGCGTCGCTTGCGACGTTCGCCACGGCGAGCTTCGCACAGAGCTACCCGGCGAAACCAATCCGCATCATCGTGCCGTACGCGCCCGGGGGATCAACCGATGTCCTCTTTCGAATCTTCGCACCGAAAATGCCCGAAGTGCTCGGGCAACAGGCGGTGATCGACAACCGGCCGGGTGCGGCATCAACGATCGGACTCGACATGGTCGCCAAATCGCCGCCCGACGGATACACCATAGGCGTGGCGAACATCGCCTACGGCGCAAATCCCAGCATCTACAAGAAAATGCCTTTCGATTCGGAGAAGGATCTCGCTCCGGTGGGCCTCGTTTCCATCGTGACGATGGTGCTGTCGGTCCATCCATCCATACCGGCGCGTTCAGTAAAGGAATACATCGCGCTCGCGAAAGCGCGGCCGGGGACGCTCAACTACGGTTCCGCCGGCAACGGCAGTGCAAACCACCTGGCGACTGCGCGTTTCGCGCATATGGCCAATATCAACGTGCAGCATGTTCCGTACAAAGGGGGCGGACCCGCGGTGATCGCCATCACTTCAGGCGAAGTTTCGACATTGTTCGCGACTATTCCATCTGCCATCCATCACTTCAAGAGCGGACGGCTGCGTGCGCTCGGGGTAAGCAGCGCAAAGCGCAACGCGGCACTGCCGGAGTTGCCGACGATCGCGGAGGCCGGGGTGCCGGGCTTTGAGGCGATCGAATGGCAGGGATTGATGGTACCGGCCGGGACGCCGCGCGAAGTGATCACGCGGCTCAATCAGGCTTTCGCCAGAATCACCGCGATGCCCGACGTGAAAGAGCGCGTCGCGGCGCTCGGCTCCGACCTCGTGGCCGGCACCCCTGAAGAATTCGATCAGTTCGTGAAGCGCGAGCTCACTGTCTGGTCGAAGGTGGTAAAAGAAGTCGGGATCAAGATCGATTAGCGAGTCGGCGCTCGATCGCACTCGAATCTCATCACAGGCCCCCCGAAGCGCCAGCGCTTTTCTAACGATGGCTCAGTCTCGCAAGCCCGCGCTCAATACGCTCGGCGCAACCGAAATCGTCGCCGCGATCGCGAAAGGTAGAGCGACGTGCGAAGCGGTGGCACGTGCGTGTCTCGACCAGATCGCCGCGCGAGAGCGCGAAGTACAGGCGTGGCAATACCGCGATGCAGAGCGCGTGCTGGCCTATGCACGTGAGCTCGACAGAGGCGCTTCGCGTGGGCCGCTGCACGGCGTACCGGTCGGTATCAAAGACATTATCGACACGGTGGACATGCCGACCGAGTACGGCTCCCCGATCTACCGCAATCACCGCCCGGGCGGAGATGCCGCCTGCGTTGCGTTGAGCCGCAAGGCCGGCGCGATCGTAGTGGGCAAGACCGTCACCACCGAATTCGCGAGTATTCATCCGGGCAAGACTCGGCATCCCCTGGACCCGGCGCGCACACCGGGCGGTTCGTCGAGCGGATCGGCAGCGGCCGTGGCCGCGGCTATGGTGCCGCTTGCACTCGGCACGCAAACGACCGGCTCTATCACGCGGCCCGCATCGTTCTGCGGCGTGTTTGGCTTCCGTCCGACGTGGGGTGACCTGCGCACGCGCGGCGTCATGGAATCCGCGGGTTCGCTCGACACCCTCGGCATTTTGGCGCGTTCAATCGAGGACGTTGCGCTGTATCGCGACGTCTTGCTGGGCATCGAGCCCCAAACTGTGGCAGACCTGCCGCCGCCGCGCATCGGCTTCTGTCGCACGCATCGCTGGGCCGATGTAGAACCCACGACTCAGAAGTTGCTCGAAGATGCTGCGGAGCGGCTCGGCCGCGCCGGCGCAACAGTGGTCGATGTGACTCTGCCGCAGGACTTTGAAGAGCTCGAATTGGCACATCGCGCGATTGCCGGCTTCGAGATGTCGCGCAATCTCACGTGGGAGATAGAAAACCACTGGAACGAGATCAGCGAAGAATTTCGCGATGGCCGTTTGAAAGGCGGTCTCGCATGCACGTACGAGCAATACGTCGCCATGCGCAATGTGGTGCACCATTGCCGCAAGCTCCTGCTGCATGTTTTCGAGCAGCACGACATCGTGCTCGCACCCGCAGCAGCCGGTGAAGCGCCGGTCGGTATCGAACAAGTCGCCGCCAACCCGTGGGTTTACATGATCTGGACGACGCTGCACGTGCCCTCGATCAGCGTGCCGCTCTTCAAAGGACCCAACGGCCTGCCGATCGGCGCTCAGCTCGTAGCAAAGCATCACGAGGACCGCCGGCTTTTCTCCGCCGCGCGCTGGGTGTACCGACAGCTCACGGCCGCCTGAGATACATCGCTCGGCACGCGCCGCCTGCAGCCCTTCGAGCAGAAATAAGACAAACAAAGGAAATCACAGCATGAGCACTCGCAGCGCAAGGGCCGCAACACCGCAGACGGACACTGGCACGCGCACCTACAAAGGCGCTGAGATCATGGTCGAGTACCTGATCAAGGAGAAGGTGCCGTATCTCTTCGGTGTGTGCGGACACGGCAACGTGGGCTTCCTCGATGCGGCGGCGGCAGCGTCCGATCGCATCAAGACGATATCGACGCATCACGAGCAATCGGCAGGCTACATGGCCGATGCCTATTACAAAGTGAAGCACGAGCCTGTCGCCACCTTCACCTCGTGCGGACCGGGTTCGTGCAATCTCGTGATCGCGCTCGCCAACGCGATGATGGATTCCTCGGCTTATCTCGCGATTACCGGTAACGTACCCACGACGCAGTTCAACCGCATGCCGTTCCAGGAGACCGGCCGCTACTACCAGGGCGATTTTCCGTCGGTGATTCGGCCTTACGTGAAGCGCAGCTTCCAGCCCACGCGCGCCGACATGGTCCCGCTCGCGATGAAGCAGGCGTTCGGCCTGCTGCGCACCGGACGTCCGGGCCCGGTCAATATCGACGTTCCGCTCGACGTGTTCCAGGAGGAGACGGCATTGCCCGTGCCGGATCCAGATCCCGTGGTATATCAGCGCTCGCCGGGCGATCCCGCAGGGCTACGCAAGACCTTGCAGCGCCTGCTCGACGCGCAGCGCCCGGTGATCCTCGCAGGACAGGGCGTATTGATAAGCGAAGCGAGCGACGAGCTGCTCGAATTCGTTCGCGTCATGCGCATTCCCGTGGTCACGAGCCCGAATGGTAAAGGCGCGATCGACGAAGACAACGACATGGCGCTCGGCCCCATCGGCCGCAATGGAACGTATGCGGCCAACGAAGCCACCAAAAACGCGGACGTGCTGCTCGCATTCGGCTGCAGCTTCGACGATCGCACGACGAGCGCGTGGATCGAAGGCTATACGCTCCAGATTCCGCCGACCACGCTCATACAGGTCGACATCGATCCCGTGGAAATCGGCCGCAATTATCCGACCGGGATCGGCATCATCGCCGACGCGAAGGCGGCGCTCGCAGCGCTCACAAGCCTCGCGCGGGAGAAGCTCGGGTCGAGCGTGAAAAGCTACGGCGACTGGACTGCGCGCTTGAGTGAAGCCGCAAGCCTCTGGGACGATTACCAGGGCAAATTCGCATCGAGCGAAGCAACACCGGTGCGCCCGGAGCGCCTGATGCATGCGCTTTCCCGCGTCGTTCCCGAAAACTCCATTTTCGCAACCGACGTCGGCGTCCATCACAACTGGGTCGTGCAGCTGTGGAAATCCCGGCGCCCGCGCCATCTGCTGCAGTCGTGGGGATTCGCCGCAATGGGTTACGCGACCTCGGGAATCCTCGGCGCGAAGCTCGCGAAGCCCGACGTGCCCGCCGTTGCCGTCGTGGGTGACGGTTCTTTCCTCATGACGCCGCACGTGCTCGCGACCGCGGCCGAGTACGACATCCCTGCAGTATGGGTCGTATGGAACAACTACGGCTATTGCTCGATACGCGATCTGCAGCTGGGACTCTTCAACACAGGCGAGCTCGCGACGAGCTTTGCGAAAGATCGCACCGGCGCATTACAGAATCCCGATTTCGCGATGCTCGCGCGCTCGATGGGTGTGGCAGGCACGCGCGTCGAGCGCCCCGGCGACATCGAAGGGGCGATCGAAACTGCGATCAAGGCGGGGAAGCCCTATCTAGTCGAGGTCGTCGTCGACCGTGAGATCCGCCCGGTGGGCACGGGCACGTGGGTGCTGCCGCCGCTGCCGCATCCGGAGCCGAACTTCCTCAAGCTCGCGCGAGGTAATTAGGAACGCTGGCCCGCACTCCCGCGCGTTTCAGAGCCCTGCGCTTTCCGCGATGTAGTTGCCGAGCGCGGCCCAGTCCTTGTCGCCGTAGCCGTGCGCAATGGCTGCGATGTGCTGCTCGCGTATGAGCCGCGCGCTCGGCAGCGGGACGCCGGTGTCGTCGGCCGCCTGCAGCGCGAGCTCGACGTCCTTCATGCCGAGCTTCAGTGAAAACGTGACTTCTGCGGGCGATTCGATCATCAGTCGTCCGTAGTTCTTGTACGCGGGCGCATTCATCGACGTGCTGGTGATGATCTCGAGAAAACGCGCAGGCTCGACGCCTGATTTCCGGACGAGGGCGAACGCTTCTCCGAGACTCTCGATGATGGTCGCGAGCAGAAAGTTGCGGGCGATTTTTACGATGTTCGCGTGCGCGGGATCGGTCCCGACGTCGAACCAGCGGCGGCCAAGCGCTTCGAAAAGCGGCACGCACTGCGCAATGGCCTTGGGCGAGCCCGCGGCGACGATGTCGAGCTGACCCGATGCGCCCGCTTGCGGACGGCCGAATACCGGAGCCGAGACGTACTCGCTTCGATGCGAGCGATGCAAGAGCGCGAGCTGCTGCGCCATCGCAAGGCTGACCGTAGCCATGTTGAGATGTATGACGCCCGGCTGCATGCTTGCCACGAGCCTAGGCGTGACCCACACCGCTTCGACCGCCGCATCGTCGGCGAGCATCGTGATCACCACGTCGCTGTCGAGCACTGCTTCCGGCTGCGCGGCGACGGCCGCTCCGCAACGCGCAACCGCATCGGCGGCAGCACGCGTGCGGTTCCACACCACGAGCTCATGTCCGCGCTCGATAAGCCGAGCGCTCATGCCGCTTCCCATTTGCCCGAGTCCAATGAAGCCTATTTTCATTGCCGTCTTTCTCTTGAATTCGTTTGCAGGCCCATGTCGCGCGTTTGCGCGCTCACTGATTAACATGCACCATAGACAGGCTCTCAGGAGGAGCCGTATGAAAAAAATTGCCGCGCCCTCGCTTGTGGCCGCTGCGTTGTTGTTTCTCGCGACACAGCTGTGTGCCCAATCCTACCCGACCCGGCCGGTGCGCATGGTGATACCGTGGCCCGCAGGCGGCATCACCGATGTCATCGCACGCGGCTTGAACCTGCACCTCTCCGAGGCGCTCGGCCAGCCGATGGTCATCGACAACAGGCCGGGGGCCGGCGGGACGCTCGGCGCAGCTATCGTCGCCAGGTCCGCGCCGGACGGTTACAACCTGCTCATGCACGACATCATGAGCCATTGCATCACGCCCTCTCTGTATGCCGTCCTTCCTTACGACTCGCTCAAGGACTTCGAGCCGATCGCGGTCGTGGCGGGCTCGCCGATGGTGCTGGTCGCAAATCCTTCGCTGAAAGTGCGCACGGTGCCCGAGCTGATCGCGCTTGCGAAATCGAAGCCGAAGCAGATCAACTATGCATCCTCGGGCGCCGGCGCGATCACGCATCTTGCAGCGGTCCGCATGGAGCGCATCGCCGGAATCGAGCTCACGCACGTGCCGTACAAGGGCAGCATTCCCGCGGCAGCCTCGGTGATCAGCGGCGAGACTTCGATTTCTTTTTCGACGCTGCCTGCGGCGCTGCCGCATGCGAAAACCGGCCGGCTGGTCCTGCTCGCAGTCTCGTTTCCAAAACGCTCTTCGCAGATACCGGACGTGCCGACGATCGCGGAAACGCTGAATGGATACGATCTCGGCCTGTACTCGGGCTTGTGGGCGCCCAAAGGCACGCCCCGCAGCATCGTCACCCGGCTCCACGCCGAAACGATGAAAGGACTCGCTCACCCGAAAGTGAAGGAGATACTTGCAACGGTGTCCGCGGTGCCCGGGACGTTATCACCGGAGCAGTTCGGCGCCTACCTCGTGAAGGAAACGCGCGAGTGGGGCGAGATCGTGCGCGCCTCCGGCGTCAAAGTGGAATAGCGCCGAATAAAAGTTGCAGCGGCGCGAATCAGCGCAGCCGCTCGCCTCAAGAAAGGAAGACGATGGACTTAGGGATCAAAGGCCGTGCTGCGATCGTGACGGGCGGCAGCCGCGGTATCGGACGCGAGACCGCGCGGCAGTTTCTGGAAGAAGGCGTGCGCGTCATGATCTGCGGCCGCAACGCCGAAACGCTCGAGCGCACGTGCGCGGAGCTCGCCAAGAAGACGGGCGGGGAAATCCACGCGGTCGTCGCGGACACGATGAAAGAAGCCGACATCGGCCGGCTGATCGAAAGCGCGCGACATCGCTTCGGCACCGTCGATATCCTCGTCAACAATGCAGGTCAGATGTACTCCGGACGTTTCGACGTGATGACGGACGAAGGTCTCCAGCAGCAATTCGAAACGAAAATCTTCGGTTTTCTGCGCGCGATCCGGCTCGTATATCCCATGATGAAAGCGCAGCGCTGGGGTCGCATCGTCAACATGATCGGCGGTGCCGGCAAGGAACCGGATCCCTACATGTTCGGCAGCGGCATCACCAACAGCGGGCTGCTCAACATTACAAAATCGCTCTCTGCCGAGTTCGGCGAGGACAATGTGCTGGTCAACGCGGTTTGCCCCGGCTGGGTGGATACGAATCTATGGCGCCGCAATGCGCAGGGGCTCGCCAAGGAGCTCGGCGTTCAGAGCGAAGAGGAAGCGCGCAGACAGGCCGCGCGCAAGAATTCACTCAACCGCTTCGGCAAACCCGAAGAGCTCGCCAATGCCATCGTCTTCCTCTGCTCGGAGCGCGCAAGCTATGTCACCGGTGTATCGCTGAATCTCGACGGCGGCCGG
>DATLEF010000090.1:0-8029 GCA_035525455.1 Burkholderiales bacterium | reverse complement strand
TGTGATCAAAGTCGACTCGCGCAAAGGCGGGCTCACGTTCGAAAAGGCGCTCGCGCAGGCGGCGTAAGGGTCGCGGCGCTCGCCTACGGCTCGGGCCTCGCCGCTCAGGAACAGAGGGAAACCTTCCACGGTTTCCCTCCGTAACCTCCCTCCCCCATCTCGAAGGGGGGCGGGCTCGGCCTACAGCTTCAGCGGCTGGAGATAACCCGTGAGCTCGAGATAGCCGCGGCCGATCGGTTTGTTGTCGCGCATGGCGCGCACCGCGCCCTCCCAGTACACCGCGCCGGTCGATGCGCGCGTGTCGCTTTCCTGATCGTCCATGAGCGGCACGACAGCGAGCTCGAGAGCGGCGACCCGTATCGCCCACGCAACCGGATAGCTCGCGCCTGTTCGCGCGGATTGCCATATGCGCAGCGGCTTCACCTCAATCTCCTCCGGCTTGAACGTGCGTCGAACGCCGTCTGCGCTCCGGTATGTGCCTCCGGCCCAGAGCTTCGCGCCGGCGCGATCGCGCATTCGAAATACCATCAGCGCGCCGCCGTCATCGAAGTTGATCCCGATCCAGTCCCAGCCGACCGCGCGTTCGTCCATGTAGCTTGAGGACCATTCATGATCGAGCCAGGCGCTGCCGCTGACGGCGTAGCGCTTGCGCGGCTCGGTGATCATGCCCGTGACTTTCAATTGCGGCACGCTGTAGTAATAGCTCGCGGAATCGGCACGCGGGCCTTTGCGGCTCACGCCCTCGTCGCCCTGCAAGAGCGGCGGCTGAGTCTGCGTGAACGCGAGATCGAGTCCAAAATCGGCGGCCGCAATCCGTGCGTGGTACGAGGCGCCATCCTGCGTGAGCGACCAATCGTCGATCCAGGCGCGCGTGCGTCCTTCATCGGCGCCACCGAGGCCGAACGCGGCACGCGCGACCCGCTGATCATGCGCGAGACGGCCGCGGCTCTCGTCGCTCAATGCGGCGTGCGCGATCATGATTTGCCGCGGTGTGAATGCGCTGGGATTGCGTTCGTCGATCTGCGGCCGCGCGCGGAAAAAAGTCACCTGAAAACCCATCGGAGCGCGCGCCGGCGCCTCGACCCAGCCGGTGACGTACCACCACTCGACGCGAAAAGCCGGATGGCTCCCTTCGTCCCACGGAAAGCGAAAACGGTAGCCCGCAATGACTTTTGCGAATTCCGTGCGCTGTGATTGGATAGTCTGTGCGTATCCCGAACGAGAGGCAAGCGCACTCGCGAGGTACGCGAGTACACGCCTTCTGCCAAAAAAACGCCGAGTATCAGCGTTCATGCTCGTGCATCACCAGTCCTCGCGTACCGCGCGCGTGACTTCATCGCTCATCGCACGGCGGCCGCTCACGAGTGCCGTGATGCTGGAGGCCGCAAGCAGAACAAGAGCTAGCGCGGTAAGCGGCTGCCACGGCAGGTGCAGGTCCATGCTCCAGTGAAACGACTGGCGATTGATGACGTGTATCAATATGAGGCTGATGACCCAGCCCAGGCCGACGCCTGCAATTACGCCGAAGCCGCCGACCGCGAACCCTTCGCACGCGAGCATGGCGCCCACCTGGCGGCGCGTCATGCCGATGTGTCTTAGGACGCCGAATTCGCGCCGCCGCGCGAGCGCTTGCGCGCTGAAGCCCGCGCTGACGCCGAAGAGGCCGATTACGACCGCAGCGATTTCCAGCGCGTACGTCACGGCGAAAGTGCGGTCGAATACCTCGAGCGAGATCTTTTTCAACTCGCGCCGGGACGTGATTTCCAGGCCCGCCGCGCCCGGAAGCGCCTCGCGTAATCGCCTGCCGATGCCCTCTGCTTCGGAGTCGGCGTTCAAAAACAGCGCGGCTTCGTTGACCCGCTCATCGGATGTCAAAGCGATATAACGCGCGCGATCGATGACGATGGCGCCGTTCTGACGCGCATAGTCGCGCCAGATGCCTGCGACGATGAAAGAGTGCAGGCGGCTGCCGATCGGGAGCTCGATGTGCGAGCCAATCTGCGTTCCCAGTAGATCCGCTGCGATCTCCGATATCCACGCCGGCGGCGGATCCTGAGGCAATGGCTCGAGCTGGGCGCCCTGGAAGGACAGCGGGGGACGTACCGCATGGGGCGGCAATGCACGCGCGAGGAGGCTGAGCGCGGGACGGTCAGCACGCATGAAAACGTTCTGGCTGCGGACGTAAACGACTTCACGCACGCCGGGGACGGCCGCAATGCGCGTCTGTTCTTCGGGCGTGAAATATCCGGTTTCGCCGACACGGCCCGCGCGCACATAAAGATCGGCAGGCAGCATCTGATCGAGCCACGTCGTAAGGGATACGCGGAACGAGCCGACCATGATGAGCATCGATACCATGAGACTGAAGCTTGCGAGTATTGCAGCCAGACTCACCGCAACCTGGCGCGGTGTGGCCTGCAACTGGGCTGCGGCAAGCGCCGCCGGGGCGTAGCGCGTAGACGGCAGCCGCGACAGCACGAGCTCGGCGCAGCGCGGGGCCACCAGGATTGCCCCCACCAGCACGAGCGCGACCGCGAAGTATCCCGCGATGGGTATGTCGCCAATGGGCGGCGCCTGCGACAACGCGAGTCCCATTGCAATCAACGCTGTGCCGGGCAGCGCCGTATGCAGTCGTCGAAGCGCCTCCTCCTGATCGCCGGGTTTGAGCGCGAGCGCAGGCGGACGGCGCGACGCCTCCAGCGCAGGCAGCGCGGCCCCCGCGACAGCGAACGCGATACCGAGGACGAAGTAGATGAGCAGCGCGAGAGGATCGATCGTCAGCGCCGGCGCGAGCGCACCAAAGTACCCGGCGCCGAGATCGCCGGCGAGGCGCTCGATGCCGAAGCGCGCCAGAGCGCAACCGGCCGCAACGCCGATCGCCGAGCCCGCGATGCCAACGAGCGCGCCTTCGAGGACGAGCAGGCGCAGCAGCCGCGCCCTCGTCGCACCGAGCACGCGCATGAGAGCAAGCTGCGGTCTACGCCTCAGGAGCGCGAGGAACTGTGTCGAGAAAACGAGAAAGGCGCCGGTGAAAAGCGCGACGAGAGCGAGCATGTCGAGGTTCGTGCGATACGCGCGCGTGAGGGCAGCGCTGCGCTCGGCTTCAGCTTGAGGCGTCGCAACGAGAACCGCGGGCGGCAGTATGGACTGAAGCTCGCGTGCCGCCGCTCGCGCGTCGGTCCCCGGGCGAAGCTTGAGATCGATGCGGTGGAGCTCGCCCACGCGGCCCAGGCGCCACTGAGCGGCGGCGATATCCATCACAGCGAGCCGCTGAGGCGTCGCGCCTGCCGGTAAGAGGGCAACCACGCGCAGCGCGATCACGTCGCTTCCTGCCTGCAATCGCAGTACGTCGTTCACATTCAGCCGTAGCGCATCGGCTGCCGCGCGCGACAGGACGACCGCGTCGGACTCGAGGAGATCGAATGTGGCATCGCGGCTCTCAGCGAGAAGATGCGGTTGAACTCGCGCCGCGCGAAAAGGATCGAGGCCAAGCACTTTGATCGTATCTCTGCGCCCTGCAAGTTGTGCGTCGAGCTCGATCGCCGGACTGGCTGCAAGAATGCCGGGTAATTTCGCTACATTCGGGTAAAGCGCATCCGGAAAACCGGAGCGGGGGCCGCGGACGACCAGATCTGCTTCCCCCGCAAGCGACCGGACGGCCATGCTGAATTCGCCCGCGGCGCTCGAATTGATGAGATGAACCGCGACGCCGAGCGCAACCCCGAATGCTATACCGAGCACGGTGAGCGCGAGCCGGCCTGGATGATCGGACCATGCACTTCCGGAGGTCGCGTGCAGTACGGGGAACATACGGAGCAACGTCATTCCGGTGCGATTTCGAGCTTACCTGCGCTGAGCACGTAGACGCGCTGCGCACTGCGGGCGGCCGCATGCGAATGCGTGACCAGCACTGCGGCGGCGGCGTGGCGTTCGACCTGCTCGCGAAGGACTGCAAGCACTTGCGCTGCGCTTTCGGAATCGAGATTGCCCGTGGGCTCGTCGGCGAGCAGCAAGTCAGGCTCGTGCACGAGCGCGCGCGCGATGCTGGCGCGCTGTGTTTCGCCGCCCGAGAGCGTGCGCGGGTAGGCATCGGCAAGGGATCCGATGCCCACCGCGTCGAGCATGAGCCGGGTACGAGCCGCCGCTTCGCCGCGCGCAACGCCGCCAAGATCGAGCGGCAGGCGCACGTTCTGCGCGACTGTCAAATGCGGCAGCAGATGGAAAGCCTGAAAAACGAAACCGATCGAATCGCGACGCAGCAGCGTACGCGCGTTGTCGTCGAGCGCAGCGAGATCGACGCCGTCGAAGAGGACGGCGCCCGCGTCAGCGGTGTCCAAACCCGCGATGATGTTGAGGAGCGTCGACTTGCCTGCACCGGATTCGCCCATGATCGCAATAAAATCGCCGCGTGCGACCGCAAGCGAGATGCCGCACAGCACCTGGCGCGGCCGGATACCGCCGTAGGATTTTGTTACGCGCGTAAGCGTGAGCACGGCGCGTATTGTAGAGGAGGCGCCCGGCGTATCGGGCCGCGCGCCGCTTTGGTCAGGCTGAATCGGCAGCTGCTTTCAGCCGCGTTTGCACGGAGACTTTCGATTCGAGCGTGCGATGCACCGGACAGCGGTTGGCAATCTCCATGAGGCGCTCACGCTGGCTGTCGTCCAAACCGCCGGTGAGCTCGATCTCGCGCTCGATGCGGTCGATCTTCTGATCCTTGTTCTCGCACTCGGCGCAGTCCGTCGCATGCACCTTCTCATGTTTCAAGCGTACGCTGACATGCTCGAGCGGCAGCTTTTTGGACTCCGCGTACAGGCGCACCGTCATCGAAGTGCACGCTCCGAGTGCGGCAAGCAGAAGGTCGTAGGGACTCAGACCGCTGTCGCTGCCGCCGTATGCGACAGGCTCATCGGCAATCAGCGCGTGGCGGCCGGCACGTATGTGCTGTTTGAATTTTCCTTCGTTCGCTTCGGTGACGAGGACGGTACCTGTCGGTTCTTCAGTCGTGCGCGCTTCGGCTGCACTGCCGATGTAGCGGCTCGACCACGCCGCAAGCACTTCCGCGACGTAGATCGCATCGTCTTTGTTCGTAAGCAGGTGATCGGCGGCATCGAGCGAAACGAAGCTCTTGGGATGCTTCGCCGCAGTGAAAATTCTCGAGGCATTGTCGATATTGACCAGCGTATCGCGAGGGGAATGTAGGACGAGCAGCGCCTTGCCCAGAGCGGCGATGGCCTCGTGGAGCTTCTGTGCGGCAAGGTCGTCGAGCAACTGCTTGCGGATGGTGAACGTGCGCTCGCCCAGCGCAACCTCGGCTTCGCCGTCGCGCTCGATCGCGTCGACAGAAGAGGCGAGCAGGCGCCGGATGTGATCGGGATCTGCGGGCGCCGCGATAGTGGCCACCGCAGTCGCTTCGGGAATCGCGCGTGCCGCAGCAAGCACTGCGGCGCCGCCCAGACTGTGTCCGATCAGGAGCTTTGGTGCGGCGTGCTGTTCGCGCAGCCAGTTGGCTGCCGCGACGAGATCGTCGACGTTGGACGAGAAATTGGTGTTTGCGAATTCCCCTTCGCTGCCGCCCAAGCCGGTGAAATCGAAGCGCAGCACCGCAATGCCGCGCTCTGTCAGCGCGCGGCTCACGCGCACGGCCGCGAGCGTGTCCTTGGAGCAGGTGAAGCAGTGCGCGAAAAGGGCGTATGCGTGCGGCGCATTCGCTGGCATATCGAGGCGCGCAGCAAGCGAGCCACCGAGCGATCCCGGAAAGTTGATCTTCGTGCTGCGAGCCGTCATGGCACCTCCGAGCTGCCGGCAGTCGGCCGATGCTATCATGCGGGCCGCTTCAAAAAACGACCGAGGAGAACCCATGAAATCGTCGATCTTGCGCGCGTGCTGCGCGGCGGGCGCGCTTGCTGTGAGCATGACTTCGGCGGATGCACAAAATTATCCGACGCGCCCGGTGCGTCTCATCATCCCGTTCTCGCCGGGCGGCGCGGCTGATGTGCCCGGCCGCATTCTGGCCGATCGCATCACGCATGCACTCGGACAACAACTCGTGATCGAGAACCGGCCCGGCGCCGGATCCACAATAGGCGCGGAAGCTGCGGCAAAAGCGGCGCCGGACGGATACACGCTCTTCATGATCAGCAACACGCATTTCGTGAGCGCGGCGCTGTACAAAAAGCTCAACTACGACTCGCTCAACGATTACACGCCGATCACGCAGGCGACCAGTGCGCCGAACATCCTGATCATCCATCCGTCGCTGCCAGCGAAAAACGTGAAGGAGCTGATTGCGCTCGCCAGGGCGCGGCCCGGAGAGATCAACTATGCGTCATCGGGTAACGGCAGCACGCAGCACCTGACCGGCGCGCTGTTCTGCAAAATGGCGGGAATCAATATGACTCACATACCCTATCGCGGAAGTGGGCCCGTCACGGCGGATCTGCTCGCGGGCCAGGTGCAGGTCGGCTTCCCCGGGATTGCAGGAATGTTGTCGCATATCAAATCCGGACGGCTGCGCGCGCTCGGGGTGACCAGCGCCAAGCGCTCGCCGGAGCTGCCGGATGTCCCGACCATCGCCGAAGCGGGCGTGAAGGGTTACGAAATGGTCGCGTGGTTCGGCATTGCCGCACCGAAAGGCCTGCCGCGCGAGATCCAGACGCGCCTGCACGGCGAGCTCACGAAAATCCTGAAAACGCCCGACATGCACAAGAGCCTGCGTGCTGTCGGACAGGAAGTCGCCTTCCAGGAACGGCCCGAGCAGTTTTACGATTTCATGAAAATCGAAGCGGCCAAATGGGCGAAAGTCGTTCAGGAAAGCGGCGCGAAAGTAGAATGATGGGAAATCTCCACATCTGGGCATAAGGATTGCTCCTTTTCGAGTGGTCCCCGGCCTGCACATTCACCTGTTGTGGCTCAGGGTGACCAGGGCTCGACGTCGGTAGTCGAGCCCTTTTTATTGCGGCGCGGAAGTCACGCCCCTATTCTCCGCGGCCACATTTCCGCGAGCCCATCGGCGTCGGTCGCCGAAATCGTCGTGCGCACCATGTGGCGCGGTTTGTCGACGAGACCAACGCCACGGACTTCAGCGAAAAAACCGGGGCCGAGCTGTCTGATTTCGATTCCGCTCACGCGCAGGCTCCTGACGGTGCAGTGCGTTACCGCAGAATAGCGGCAAGCGATCAAGGCTGTAAACGCACTCGGTGTGCCGTGAGCGGGGGGTACAGAAAATCGCCCACGGCACCTGAGGCGCCGTGGGCGTGCTGCGGACTTCACAATGGACTAGTAACGCGGTCCGTAGATCGTGCCGCCGTAGTATGGATCGGTCGATCCGCCGACGCCCGAGCGCATGAACGGCTCGGCTTCGGTGCGGCTCAGGAAGCTGTCGCGGTTCATGTCGAGCCGGTTAAACGTTGCCGTATCCATCGCGGCCGCAGCTTCCGCCCGGCTTATGAAGCCGTCGCGGTTCGTATCGAGCGCATCGAAGCTCGAGGTACGTGCCGGCACCGTGTTCCAGGTCCAGCGGTCGTTCGACCAGTACACCGAGGCCAGCAGCGATGCCGCCTCGGCGCGGCTCAGGAAGCCGTCGCGATTGACGTCTAGCGCTTCGAACGACCAAGCGGCGCTCGGCGTGCCGCGATAGATGTACTGCATGTGCGGCATCGCTTCTGCCATGCTCAGGAAACCGTCACGGTTCGTATCGAACGAATCGAAAGAACCACCGGGAATCGTGCTGAACATGTTGCCCGCTTCCGCGCGGCTCAAATACCCGTCACGATTGGTATCGAGACGTGCAAAAGCCGATGCAGGCGCTTCACCGGGCGCCCCAACCATCGGCCCGGCTACGACCGGGGCTGGGCCTATGGGCTCGAGTTCCGCCCGGCTTAGGAATCCATCGCGATTCGTGTCCAGACGGTCAAACGCGGACAGCGTTGTGACCGGACCCGGACTTACGGCGCGCGGAGGGTCGTACACCACCGGATAGCTGGTGGGGGTATCGTAGGCGCACGCCGCGAGCAGCGTAGCGCACGCGACC
>DATLEF010000183.1:0-5911 GCA_035525455.1 Burkholderiales bacterium | reverse complement strand
ACCCGCGCCCACTTCGTGTGCTCCGAACGGATGAACGCCGCGAATTCCTGCGGCGTCATCGGGCGCGGCTCCGCGCCGAGGCCGTTCATGAATGACTTCATGTCGGGCGCGTTCAGCCCTTTGACGATTTCCTGATTGAGTGTGTTGATGATCGCGGGCGGCGTGGCTGCCGGCACGACGATGCCCCACCACGATATGACCTCGAATCCGGGGACTGTCTCCGCAAGCGTCGGCAGCTCGGGCAATGCCGCAGACCGTGTGAGCGAGGTGACCGCGAGCGGCACCAGGCGCTTCGCGCGTACGTTGGGCACGACGGCGAGACTGTTCGCGAAGCTCAGCGCGATCTGTCCGCCCAGGAGCTCGTTCATCATCGGACCCGTGCCTTTATAGGGGACATGCACGAGCTTCAGTCCGAAACTCGTCGCGAACAGCGCGCCGGCAAGATGCTGTGAGCTGCCGATGCCATTCGAGCCGTACGTGAGCCCGGGTTTCGATCGGGCGTAAGCGACCAGCTCTTTTACCGTCTTGACCGGAATTGACGGATGCACGACCAGCACGTTGGCCGTGCTGCCGAGCAGTGTGACGGGCGCGAAATCCCGGATCGGATCGTACGGGATTTTTTTGTAGAGCGCGGGGTTAATGGCATGAGTCGCAATACTCGCCATGAGCAGCGTGTAACCATCCGGTGCGGCTTTGGCCGTGATCTCACATGCGAGCAGGCCATTCGCACCGGGCCTGTTGTCGACGATCACCTGCTGGCCCCATGCGTCGGTGAGCTTGGCCGCTATGGCGCGCGCAACGGCATCGTTGCCGCCCCCCGGCGGATACGACGAAATGAGGCGTATCGGCTTGATCGGAAAGGCGCGCTCGGCCCCGGCCGCAAGCAACGAGCTCGACACGAGCACGAGCAGAAAACAGATAGCCGCACGCATTATTGCCCCACTGTCTGACATCGTGGCTCCTTTCGTTACCCGTTCTATCTTTTCGCGCTCAAGAGCCGGAGCCTTTCGTAATGCGCTTTGTAGCGGGAGCGGCAGCGGATCAGGATTTCGGTTTTCTCGGCGTCGTCCGCCGCGCTCCAGCCGACGATTTCTTTAAGCGCGCGATAACAGCCCAGGCAGACATCGTTGTCGTCGAGACAGCACACGCGCACGCATGGGCTCGGAACGGCGGTGAGAGGCTCGTCGGGGGCAGTCATGGTCGAGCGCTTACCGTACCACAGACCGGGACGACGGTACGAATGGCGTCTCGCCGTGCGATTCGCAGTGCTAGCATGTACAAGCAGTTACCTATAACGAGGAGATCAGGATGAGCACCAGACCTATCACAGCGGCGCTCGCCGCGATTTCGCTGATGTGCGCCATGCACGCAGCCGCCCAGCAGTGGCCGGACAAAACGGTTCGCATTCTGGTGCCCTTCGCGCCCGGGGGCGGGACCGATATCCAGGCGCGGCTGCTGTCGGCGGCATTTCACAAAAGCATGGGACAGAGTTTCATTATCGACAATCGGACTGGCGCAGGCGGGTTGATCGCCGGCCAGCTCGCGGTCGATGCGCCGCCCGATGGCAACACGATACTTTTCACCTCCGGCAGCATTTCGGTCGTCGTGACGCTTTATGCAAAGCGGATGAAGTTCAACGTGCTGACCGATCTCGTGCCGATCAGCTGGATCTCCTCGACGCCGCTGGTGCTCTCGGTGCACCCAAGCGTACCTGCGAGATCGGTCAAGGAGCTCATAGCGCTGGCGAAGTCACGTCCGGGCACCATGAACGTGGGCGCCAATACCGCCGGCAGCACGGCGCACCTTACCGCCGAAATGCTGAACCAGGTCGCCGGCATCAAATCGACCGTCGTGACCTACCGCGGCGGCGGCCCGGCCGTCATCGCGCTCATCTCCGGCGAGACCGATTACGTTTTCGCCACGGCGCCTTCGATCATGCCGCACCTGAAGGCCGGCAAAGCACGCGCGCTCGCCGTCACGACGCCGAAGCGATCCTCAGCGCTCCCCGATTTGCCCACGATGAATTCGATTTACCCGGGATTCGAGTCCGACAACTGGTACGCGATGTTCTTTCCCAAGAACACGCCGCGGCCGATCGTGGACAAGTTGAACGCGGAAATCCGCAAAGCGCTCGATACGCCGGAAGTGAAAGCATTCATGCCGAACGAGGCGCTCGATCCGGTCGCGAGCAGCCCCGAAGAGCTGACGGCGCTGCTCAAGCGCGAAATCGAGAAGTACGCGAAGGTCATCAAAATTGCGAACATCCGCCTCGACTGATGACGCTCCAGGCGTAAGCGCCCGGCTCTCGCAATTTCTTTGCCGCACGCAGTGGCAGGACATACCGCCGCAAGTCAGGCACGAGGCCAAGCGATCGCTGATGAATTTTTTTGCGTGCAGTCTGGGCGGCTGCCGCGATGCAGTCATCGAGTCGGCGTCCGCCGTGCTCGGTCAGTTCGGCGGACCTGCGAGCGCGACCGTGATCGGCCGCAACGAAAAGTTCGACGTGCTGAATGCGGTGTTTCTGAATGCCGCAAGCGCAAATGTTTTCGATTTTGACGATACACACGCACGCACGATCATTCACCCGACCGCGCCAGTCGCGCCGCCACTTCTAGCGCACGCCGAAGGCACGCGCATCTCCGGCGAAAAACTGCTGCTCGCGCTCGTGCTCGGCGTAGAGACCGAGTGCCGCATCGGTAATGCGATCTCGCCGGGTCATTACCGCCGCGGCTGGCATATCACTTCGACCTGCGGCGTATTCGGCGCGGCAGCGGCGGCGGGCAAAGCGCTGAATTTGTCGGAGCAGCACATGAACTGGGCGCTCGGCAATGCATCGGCGCAGGCGGGCGGACTGCTCGAAACGCTCGGGACCATGGGCAAAAGCATCAGCGTCGGAAACGCGGCGCGCAACGGCCTCGTCGCCGCCATGTTCGCACAGCAAGGCGTATTCGGCCCCGAAGCACCGCTGGAAGGCACGTATGGCTTTCTACGCGTCACCGGGGACAATCCGGATTTTTCCTGCATTACGCGCGCGCTCGGTGACTCCTGGGAGATCGCTCTCAATACCTATAAGCCGTACCCGTGCGGCATCGTGCTGATGCCGGTCGTCGAAGCGTGTCTCACACTCGTCCGGACCGAGGCGCCTGCGGCAGCGGAGGTTAAGCGCATAGAAATCACCGCGCACCCGCTGCTCCGCGAGCGCACCGACCGCGTGCATCCGCTATCCGGCCGTGAAGCGCAGGTGAGCGCGCAGCACGCGGTTGCAGTGACGCTGACGCGCGGCCGCGCGGGGCTCGCTGAATTCAGCGATGCGTGCGCAGTCCATCCGACGCTCAGCGCGCTGCGCGAGAGCGTCGTGTTTAATGACGAGCCGAGTTCCCCAGTGGAAAGCGCGGCGGTCACGGTCCACCTGCGCGATGGCAGAACGCTCACGCACCGCATCGATCACGCGCACGGCAGCGTGAACCGTCCGCTCTCAGACGGCGATCTCGAACAGAAGCTGAAAGATTTGATCGATTACGGCGGCTCGAAATGCAAAGCTCAACCGTTGGTCGATGCGATCTGGGCGCTCGACAGTGTGAACGACGCCGGCGCGATCATGCGTCTCGCTGCGGGTCGATAGGACTCGATGTCCCGCACCGGCCACGAGCCCCGCACTGAACGCACCCAAAGCTTGCTGGCCGCACTCGGCCATGGCGCGCTTACTAGCGAGCGGAAGCGCGCTCGAGGACCGGCGTGAAGTGATCTACCAGCGGTTCGAATGCCGGCGTCGTCAACTGCTTCGTTTTGAGGTCGGCCAACACTTTCCTGGCCTTGTCGTATTCCTTCAGATCGAGAAGTCCCGAGAGCAGGAAAACCTCAGGCGTCGTGTCGTCCGCGACGGCGCGCCCGCGCAGCTCCCCGTACTGTTTCTCGAGGTGCTCCAGCGCATCGGGATCGCCGAGCGAGCGCACCATCACCATTCCGGTACGGCCCTGCTGACCAGGCGCCGGGGTCTTGGCGAGCTGGTTGATCACGAGAGGCGGTAGCTGCGCGACATCCGGTTTCATCGAGCCGCTGCGTCCTTCAAGGCTGCCGACGTCGATCTGACCTTCTCCCTTCCAGATTTCCTGCCGGCCGTTGCCGAAGTAGACCATCTGCACGCGCGCGTTCTTGCCAAGGCTCAGCTTGTCGCCGTTAGCCACTTTCAGGAACGGCACTGCGGCACGGCTTCCGCTTTTTCCGGCAACGGACACTTCACCGTTCACCTGCGTGAGCATTGCATCATCGGCCCAGGCCGGCACGATGCCGAACAACAGTAGTGTGATCAGTGCTGGTGTGCCTCGCATGTCTGCCCCCGTCATCCCTCGACATCGACGATCTCGAACGCTTCGACCGGCTGTGCCCGTCCTTTCACGTTCAGTGTTTCACGCCGGCCGGTGCGCACGATCGCGCCTGCCGCAGCCACAGTATCTGCGCTTGCAACGATAACGCAACCCATATTCTTTGTCTCGCCTTCGAGCCGCGATGCGACGTTTACCGTGTCGCCGATGACGGTGAACTCGATGCGCTTCGCGCAGCCGAGATTACCCACCACCGCATCACCGGTGTGAAGTCCGATGCCGATGCCGAATTCGGGCAAGTTCCTGCCCGCAAAACGTTCTTGCATCCACTTCTTGAAGTCGTCGACCTCCGCGCGCATGCCGACCGCGGCACGCAACGCGCGTTGCGCGTGATCGGCAAAGGCGACCGGCGCGCCGAATTGCACCATCACCGCATCGCCGATGTACTTGTCGATCGTTCCGCCCTGCTCGAGCACGGGCTGGCACACGCGGTCGAAATACTTGTTGAGGAATTCGACCACCTCGTGCGCGTCGAGCTTTTCGCTGATGCTCGTGAAGTTACGGATATCCGAAAACATCACCGTGAGCCGCATCGAAACGCCGCCCATATCCGGAAGCTTGCCCGATTGCAGCAGCAGATCGACGACGTTGTCCGATACATAACGCCCGAAGATATGACGCACACGCGCGCGCTCGCGCTCTTCACGCGTGAGTCTGCCGCCGTATGCCATGACGTAGGCGCTCAACATTCCGAGTTGCAGATCCGCCGCGGGCGCCAGCCAGAACGCCTGAAAGGCCGCGATTCCGAGTGCCAGGCTGATCGCTGCGCCTGCCGCAAGGACCCCGAGGCCCGCCCACGGCGACAATCGCTGAAACAGGAAGACGGCCGGCACGATCAGGGCCAGCAGCAAGAGCCATCGCGTCCAATCGGGAAGCGTTCGGGTTGCGTTACCCGAGAGCAGTGTCGCCACGATGTTGGCCTGAATCTCGGGACCGCTCATGAGCCCGCCGCTCTTGCCGAGGAGCCGGCTGCTGTACGGCGTGAAGTGCACGTCGTTCATGCCCTGGAAATCGCCGCCGACGATGACGACTTTGCCCTTCAGCGCGCGAATCGCGGGATCGGCGTTCGCGCCGTCCGCCAGTACGCGCGAGATCGGCACGCGCTGTACGGTGCCGGGCGGACCGCTATAGCTGATCGTTCCGATGGTATCGGCACGCAGCGGGCGGGCGCCGACCTGCCATTCCCCCGCGCCGATATCCAGGCCTGCGGCGCGCAGCGCAAGGAGCGGCCCGAGCGTCAGGCGCGGCGCCCCTGCGGCAAGATCCTTTGGCAGGCTCACACGCGGCGCAACCTCGAAGCGCCTCACGCCGCCGTCTCGATCGGTCACGAGATCCGCGAGACCGACATTGGACACGAGATCGAAATTCGGCAGCGACAGAAGGTAATCGGAATGAGGCAGCAACAACATGTCCGGATTGCCCGGCAGGCCACGACTGACGGCGCCCACGAGCACGACCTTGCCGGCATTGAGCTCCTGCCTGAACTTCAGATCGTAGTTCTGGAGCCCTTCGGTTTGCGGCAGGTTGAG
>DATLEF010000180.1:0-3752 GCA_035525455.1 Burkholderiales bacterium | reverse complement strand
GGCCTCGTCCTGCGCTTTGGCGGCCACGCGGCGGCCGCTGGACTGACATTGCGAGAATCTGACTTCGACGTCTTTCGCGACGCGTTCGAAGAAACAGTCCGTGCCCTGCTGACGCCTGCCGACCTCGCGCGCGAGCTGCAGACCGACGGCTCGCTGCAGATCAACGAGGTGACGATCGAGTCCGCACGCACCATCGCGCAAGGCGTGTGGGGACACGGATTCGCGGAACCGCACTTCTTCGATGCTTTCGAAGTGACGGAGCAGCGCATCGTCGGTGGCCGCCACATGAGGTTGAAGCTCATGCGTGCCGGACGCACTTTCGACGGTATGCTCTTTGGCACATGCGAGCCATTGCCCCGCAGCATCGAAGCGTTGTATCGGCTCGACGTGAACGAATACAACGGCCTGCAGGCGTTACAGCTCACGCTGCATCACTGGCGCGCGCCTGCGACTCCATGACGCTCTTTCCCTCGGTGCTGCAGAAGCGTCCATGCGCCCACAGGTATAATTTGAATTTTCCGGAAACGCCATGGAAGCCGAGCACATCAATCTGATCGCGAAGCGCCTCGAAGACGTCGACACCCGCGCGGCCGAGCTCCGGAGGTATCTTTGACTTCGCTGGAAAGAAGCTGCGCCTGAGCGAAGTCGCAAAGCTCAGCGAAGATCCCGACATCTGGAACGATCCCCAGCGCGCACAGGAGCTGGGTAAAGAGCGCAAGACCCTCGAAGGAGTCGTGGAGACGCTCGAGCGCCTCGATTCCGGCGTGCGCGACGCCAAAGAGCTGTACGAGATCGCACGCGAGGAGAACGACGAGGCGACGCTCAAGAGCGTGAACGAGGACGCGACCGCGCTCGAGCGCTCCGTCGCCGATCTCGAATTCAGGCGCATGTTCTCGAATCCCGCCGATCCGAACAACTGCTTCGTCGACATCCAGGCGGGCTCGGGCGGGACCGAAGCGCAGGACTGGTCCCAGATGCTGGAGCGCATGTACCTTCGCTACTGCGAGCGCAAGGGTTTCAAGGTCGACGTGCTCGAGGAGTCGCCGGGTGACGTCGCGGGCATCAAGGGCGCGACCTTCAAAGTGATGGGCGACTATGCCTACGGTCATCTGCGCAGCGAAAGCGGAGTCCATCGCCTCGTTCGCAAATCTCCCTACGATGCCAACAATCGCCGGCATACCTCGTTCGCGAGCGTTTTCGTATATCCCGAAGTGGACGAAACGATTCAAGTCGACGTGAATCCGGCCGACCTGCGCGTGGACACCTATCGCGCCTCGGGCGCCGGCGGCCAGCACATCAACAAGACCGATTCGGCCGTGCGCATCACGCATCTGCCGACCGGCATCGTGGTGCAATGCCAGAGCGACCGTTCGCAGCATCGCAACCGCGCCGAGGCGATGTCGCTCCTCAAATCGCGTCTTTACGAGCTCGAGCTTCGCAAGCGCAACGAAGAGAAGCAGGCGCTGGAAGACAGCAAGACCGATATCGGCTGGGGCCATCAGATCCGCTCGTACGTGCTCGACCAGTCGCGCATCAAGGACCTTCGCACCAACGTCGAAATCGGCAACACGCAGTCGGTGCTCGACGGCGATCTCGACGTATTCATCAGCGCAAGCCTGAAGCAGGGGTTATAAGAATGAACGAACAAAAGCCTCCCGAGCTCGACGCGAACCAGGTCATCGCCGAGCGGCGCGAAAAGCTGCAGGCTTTGCGCGCGCGCGGCAACGCGTACCCGAACGACTATCGGCGCGAGCATCTCGCCGCGCAGCTCGTCGAAGCGCATGGCAACCTCGAGCGCGAGACTCTCGAAGCGAATCCGGTGACGGTCAAAGTCGCGGGCCGCATGATGTTGAAGCGGGTCATGGGCAAAGCGAGCTTTGCCACGATCCAGGACATGAGCGGTCAGATCCAGATTTACGTAACCGATAATTTTCCCGGCAAAGCGGAGCACGAGGCGTTCAAGCACTGGGACGTCGGCGATTTGATCGGCGTCGAGGGCGTGCTGTTCAAGACCAAGACGGGCGAAGTGACCGTGCGCGCGCAGAGCTTGCGCCTCCTCACCAAGTCTCTGCGGCCGCTTCCTGAAAAATTTCATGGACTGACCGACCAGGAGCTGCGCTACCGCCAGCGCTACGTCGACCTCATCATGAATGCGGACACGCGGCGCACCTTCGAGAAGCGCACGCGCATCATTCAGGCCCTGCGTAATTTTTTCGTCGAGCGGCAGTTCCTCGAAGTCGAAACGCCGATGATGCAGCCGATACCGGGCGGCGCGGCCGCGCGCCCGTTCGTCACGCATCACAACGCGCTCGATATGGAGCTTTTCCTGAGGATCGCGCCGGAGCTGTACCTGAAGCGGCTGGTCGTCGGTGGTTTCGAGCGGGTTTTCGAGATCAACCGCAACTTCAGGAACGAAGGTATTTCGACCCGCCACAATCCCGAGTTCACGATGGTCGAGTTTTACGCGGCCTACATGGACTATCAGGATCTGATGGTCCTGATCGAACAGCTGCTCGCACAAGTTGCACGCGAAGCGCTCGGCACCACGCGTGTCACGTATCAGGGACGCGAGATCGACCTGGCGAAAGCGTACGACCGTCTCACGATCACCGAAGCGATCACCAAATATCACCCGGAATACGACGGCGCACTCCTGAACGACCGCGACGCTTTGATTCGCAAGCTGCAGGGGCTCGGCGCGAGCTACAAGCCGGCAGACGGCATCGGCGGGCTCCAGCTTTCGCTCTTCGAGAACACGACCGAGCAGGCGCTGTTGCAGCCGACGTTCATACTGGATTATCCCGCCGAGGTCTCTCCGCTCGCCCGCCGCAGCGATGCACGCCCGGAGGTCACCGAGCGCTTCGAGCTGTACATCGCCGGGCGCGAGATCGCAAATGGTTTCTCGGAATTGAACGACCCCGAAGACCAGGCTGCGCGTTTCCTCGAGCAGGTGAGGCAGAAGGATGCGGGCGACGCCGAGGCGATGCACTTCGACGCCGATTATGTCCGCGCGCTTGAATACGGGCTTCCTCCAACAGCGGGCGCCGGCATCGGCGTCGACCGGCTGGTGATGCTCCTCACCGACAGTGCCTCGATACGCGACGTCATCCTGTTCCCGCAGATGCGGCCGGAGGTGGCCAAGCGTGACGAGTGAGGCCCCGCTCTGGGAGCCTGCGCCGGAGCGCGTCGAGCAGACGCAGCTCACGCAGTTCATGCAAGCCGTGCGTGAGCGGTTTGGGATCGATGCCCGCGATTACCGGACGCTTTACGATTGGTCGATCAGCGAGCCGGAGGAGTTCTGGCCTGCTGTCTGGTCGTACTGCGGCGTGATTTCGGAATCCGCCGGCGATACGGTCGTCGTCGACAAGCACCGCATGCCCGGTGCTAAGTGGTTTCCGCAGGCGCGTCTGAACTATGCGGAGAACCTGCTCCGCAGGCGCGACGCCACACCCGCTCTCGTGTTCTGGGGCGAAGACCGCGTCCGCACGAGCTTGACCTACGCGCAACTCTACGACGACGTTTCGCGTCTTGCACAAGCGCTGCGGGAGGCCGGAGTCGTGGCGGGCGATCGCGTCGCGGGTTATGTGCCCAATATGCCGGAAGCGGTCACCGCGATGCTGGCGGCAACCAGCATCGGCGCGATCTGGTCGTCGTGCTCGCCGGATTTTGGCGTGCAGGGCGTGCTCGATCGTTTCGGCCAGATCGAGCCCAAAGTGCTTTTCGCGGCCGACGGCTATTTCTACGGCGGCAAA
>DATLEF010000088.1:0-2763 GCA_035525455.1 Burkholderiales bacterium | reverse complement strand
GCGACCGAGCGCGAGCGCCAGATGCTCGAACGCGCCCGTGCGCGCCACCTGGACGAGGTGAAGCCGGTCATACACTAGCTCTAAGCTGGTTCGAAGGAGAATAACAATGCTCAGGTTCATAGCGCTCGCTGTGAGTGCGCTTTTCTGCTCAACGCTCGCACTCGCGCAAGCACCCGCGCCGCAGTTTCCAACGAAGCCGGTGCGTATCATCGTCGCCTTTCCGCCGGGCGGCGGCGCCGATATCGTCGCGCGCATCATGGCGCAGAAGCTGGGTGAAGCTTGGGGGCAGCAGGCCATCGTCGAGAACCGTGCCGGCGCTTCAGGCGTGATCGGCACCGAAGTGGCGGCGCGCGCGGCGCCGGACGGACACACGTGGCTGCTTGGCACGATGGGTAACCTCGCGGTCAATCAGTACCTCTACCCGAAAATGCCAGTCGATCCGCAGCGCGATCTGACGGCGCTGACGCAGGTAGTCGCCGTTCACTTCGTCATGGTCTCGCATCCTTCGTTGCCCGCGAAAACCGTGAAGGAAGTGATAGCGCTCGCGCGTGCGCGTCCCGGGCAACTCAATTATTCATCGTCGGGGCCCGGCGGTGCGCCGCATCTCGCCGGCGAGCTCCTGAAAAGCATGACGGGCATCAACATCGTGCACATCCCCTATAAAGGCAGCGGCCCGAGCTTCGTCGATTTGCTCGGCGGGCAGGTGTCGCTCACATTCGACAGCCTGCTGCAGGCATTGCCGTACATCAAAGGGGGGCGCCTGAATGCGATAGCGGTGCTGGGTCCGAAGCGCTCGCCGCTGCTGCCGCAGACGCCGACGGCTGCTGAATCGCTGCCCGGTTTCGAGCTCACGAACTGGTTCGGCCTCGTCGTTCCTGCGGGCACACCACGCGAATTGATCGCGCGTCTATATGCAGACGTTTCCAAGGTGCTGGCGCAGCCCGAAGTGCGAGACAAGATCCAGTCGATGGGCGCCGACGTCATCGGCAGCCCGCCGGAAAAGTTCGCGGCATTCATGCGCGCTGAGACCGCGAAGTGGGCGAAGATCGTCAAAGAGGCGAACATCCGGGCGGAATGAGCGCGTCGCAGAAGGATCTGTTCGCATTCGGCCCGGCGCTTCCGGAAGGCTACACGTATCAGCCGGAGTTCATTACGGCAGGCGAGGAAGCGTCGCTCATCGCCTTCATACGCACTCTTCCGCTGGAAGAGGCGAAGTACAAGGAATACACGGCGAAGCGCCGCACCGTGAGCTACGGCTTCGAGTACGACTTCAGCATGAATCGCATGGGAACCGCGCCGGAGCTGCCGGCTTTCCTCATGCCGCTGCGCGAGAAAGTTTCTCGTTGGACGGACGAGCCCGCAGAAGATTTCGTGCACGCGCTGGTGAACGAATACCGTCCCGGCACACAACTCGGCTGGCATCGCGATGTGCCGAACTTCGAGGTGATCGTCGGCGTCTCGCTCGCAGGCGCGTGCCGGATGCGCCTGCGGCCTTATCGTCCGGGGGAAAAGAACCGGCGTCAGGACGTCATCAATATCGAGCTCGAGCCGCGGTCCGCATACGTGATGAAGGGGCCCGCGCGCTGGGGCTGGCAGCACAGCATCGCGCCGACCGCGGAGCTGCGCTACTCGATCACGCTACGCACGGCGCGGCGCAATGCATAAACTGCCACGCGAGTTTTACGATCGCGACACGATCGAAGTAGCGAAAGACCTGCTCGGCAAATGCCTCGTACACGTTTCGGGCGGCGTCGAGCGCATCGGGCGTATCGTCGAAGTCGAAGCGTATCTCGGGCCGCACGATCTCGCAGCGCACTCATCCAAAGGTCTCACGCCGCGTACCAAAACCATGTTCGGGCCGCCCGGACACGCGTACGTGTATCTCATCTACGGCATGTACTACTGCATGAACGTGGTGACGCAGCCCGAAGGCGTGGCTTCGGCCGTGCTGCTGCGTGCGCTCGAGCCCGTAAAAAACGTCGAAGGCCGCACGCAGGGTCCGGGTCTCCTGTGTCGCGCCATGCACATCGACAGAAAGCTCAACGGCCACGATCTGCTGAGCGGCGATTTCCATATCGCTGACGAGCGTTCGCATCGGAAGATATCCATCGTGAAGCGCCCGCGCATCGGGGTCGAGTACGCAGGGCACTGGGCGCGGCGTTTGCTACGGTTCTACGTTCGAGGTAGCGCCTGCGTGTCGCGGCCCTGAGCCCGCGTGAAAAGGCGCACGTTCCCCTGAGGAGAGCTCCATGAAGCGTGTTATGTATATGCTGTTCGGGTTTTTGGCGGTCGGTTTCGTACCGCCCGCCTTCGCGGCTGCGGCCAGCAAAACGCCGGTTGTCATCGATTCATTCGTTGCCGATCCCGCCAATCAACTGACGCCAGGCACCGAAATTGTCTTCACCTTGGAAGGCACGGCAAAAGGCAAGGCGAGCGTTCGCATAGTCGGTGTGCCGCGTACGATCAATCTGAAGGAAGAGGATCGCGGCACATACGAAGGCACCTACACGATACGCAGCAGCGACAAGATCGCGCCCAACGCGACGGCACGCGCAACCCTGAAAGCACGCGGGCGCACGGCCGTGGCTGAGCTTGCGTTCAAAGCGGCGCCTCCCGTTGCGGCAGCAACGGCACCGGCGCCCAACCCGGCGGCGGGCCCGACGACCGGTGGACCCGGGACCGGACCGGCGACCGGAGCGGCCGGCACTCCCGGCATCGACCGTTTCACTATTACGCCGGTCGACAAGCTCGAGCCCGGCGTGG
>DATLEF010000168.1:0-9088 GCA_035525455.1 Burkholderiales bacterium | reverse complement strand
ATGCCCGCCGCATGCTCGTGCTGGAAGGCTGCGTTCAACCAATACTCACGCCGGCCACCAACGCGGCGGCAGCACGCGTGCTCGACCGGCTCGGCATCAGTCTTGCGCCCGCGAGCGCTGCCGGCTGCTGCGGCGCTGTTTCCTTTCATCTCAACGCACAGGGCGAAGCGCTCGACTTCATGCGCCGGAACATCGACGCCTGGTGGCCGCATGTGGAAAAAGGCGTGGAAGCAATCGTCACGACCGCGAGCGGCTGCGGCACCCTCGTAAAGGATTACGGTCTTCACCTCGCCGGCGATTCGCGCTACGCGCAGAAGGCGGCGCACGTGTCGGAGCTTGCGAAAGACATTAGCGAAGTGGTCCTCGCCGAAAAAGAACGCGTGCTGAAGCTCGCCCCGCCGCGCCCTGCCCTGTTGGCGCCTCCCGCACGTATTGCGTTTCACGCGCCCTGCAGCCTGCAGCACGGCCTGAAGATACGAGGCGAAGTCGAAAATCTGCTTTCGGCGCTCAGCTACGGCCTGACACCGGTGCGCGATGCGCATCTGTGCTGCGGATCCGCCGGCACGTATTCGATACTGCAGCCCGAGCTCGCGCAGCGTCTGCTCGAGAACAAGATCGCCGCGCTGATCGCAGGCGAACCCCACGAGATCGCGACCGCGAACGTCGGCTGCCAATCGCATCTGCAGAGCGCGACCGCGCGGCCGGTCCGGCACTGGATCGAGCTCGTCGACGATCGTTTGTCGGACTCATAAACCCCGTACGGTGCGCTGGTAGCGCACCGTCAGCTCACCACGGACCAGCGATCTTCACGTATCTGACCTTCCATTCATCTGTCATTTTTTATGCGCGTACCTCTTGTACTTTTTAAAAAGCCGGCGTACTCTCGGCCCCACTCTGTACAGGGAGGGGACAAGCCGATGCTGCACATCACCCGGCGCTCGCTGGAAGAGCGACGCAACCGACACGCGCGATCGCCGCAGCAGCCGAAAGAGACCTTCCTCGAGAAAAGTCCGCACGTACCCGTATACGAAGAGGAGCTGTGGACGAGCCGGCAGCGGCAGGCATGCTCGATACATGAAGTGTCGTATCGCGCGTGCTTCAAACCGCAGCTGCCTGCGTACTTCATCGAACGCCTGAGCGACGAAGGCGATGTCGTGTACGATCCGTTCAGCGGACGCGGGACGACGGCAGTCGAAGCCGCGTTGCGCGGCCGGAAGGTGATCGCGAACGACGTCAACCCGCTGTCGGCCATATTCGCGCGGCCGCGGCTCGACGTGCCGCATGTCAGCGAAGTCGACGCGCGCCTGACTGCGCTCGACCTGGAGCAGAGAGTGCGGCCGGCGCTCGACCTCTCCATGTTTTTTCATCCCGACACCGAGCGCGAGATCCTGAATCTCCGCGCCTACCTGAATGCCCGGCGCCGCTCGCGCAGCGAGGACGTGATCGATCGCTGGATACGCATGGTCGCGACCAACCGCCTCACGGGACATTCGCCCGGATTTTTCTCGGTGTACACCTTGCCGCCCAATCAGGCGGTGAGCGCCGAAAACCAGATCAAGATCAATCAGCGGCTGGACCAGACGCCGTCGTATCGGAACGTACGTGAATTGATACTCCGCAAATCGATCCAGCTGCAGAGCGGATTGACCGCGGCCGATCGCGACCGCCTGCGGCGCGCGGCCGCGCACGCGCGCTTCCACGAGCGTTTGGCGGCTGCGACGCGCGAGATCGACGACAACATCGTGCAGCTCACCGTAACTTCGCCGCCCTTCCTCGACGTCGTGCAATACGCCAAGGATAACTGGCTGCGCTGCTGGTTCAACGGGCTCGATGCAGCCGAGATCGGCAGGCGCATCACGATGAGCCGGAGCGTCGAAGAATGGGCGGAGGCCATGCAGGCGGTGTTCAGCGAGCTTTACCGCATTACGCGGCGAGGCGGCTGGATTGCATTCGAGGTGGGCGAAGTGAGACGCGCGTCGATACGGCTGGAAGAAGTCGTCGCACCGCTCGGCATTACGGCGGGCTTCGATTGCGAGGCCGTGCTGATCAACGCCCAGCAGTTCACCAAGACGGCGAATATCTGGGGCATCAGTAACAACCGGCTCGGCACCAACACGAACAGGATCGCTGTTTTTCGAAAACCGCTGAAGCGGTAGGACGACAGCGCCGCTACACGCGCATCGGCGCGGATACGCGTTGGAGCGGCGAGCACCGAGCTGATAACATAGCGTCCTCGCGCTCTACCCAGTGTCGCTGGTCCCGGACCTACCGCTTTGCCACCCTCGCACGCCCTCTCATCCGGAATCATTCATGCCGATCGACTATGAGAAGCTGATCAACTGGAAAATCCCTGAAGTCGAGCAACGGCTCACGCGGCGCGACACGATGCTCTATGCGCTCGGCGTGGGACTCGGTGCTGACCCGTGCGACGAGGACCAGCTCAAGTTCGTGTACGAGGAGAACCTCGTTGCGCTGCCGACCATGGCGATCGTGCTCGGCTCCCCGGGACCGTGGCATCACAACAGCGAGACCGGCATCACGCGCAGTCATGTCCTGCATGGCGAGCAGGGATTCGTCATCGAAAGAGAGCTGCCCGTCGAGGGCACGCTCGTCAGCCTCACTGAAGTCACTGACGTCATCGACAAGGGCAAGGACAAAGGCGCGCTCATCATGACGCGGTGCACCGTGCGCGAAAAGGACACCCGGCGCATCGTTTGCACGCTGACCTCGACGAGCTTCTGCCGCGCGGACGGCGGCTTCGGCGGCCCGTCCGGACCTGTGCAGAAGCCTCATCCGGTTCCGGATAGACGGCCCGACTTCACCTGCGACCTGCCGACGCTGCCTCAAGCGGCGCTCATCTATCGCCTGTCCGGGGACCACAACCCATTGCATGCCGACCCGGCGTATGCAAAGAAAGCCGGCTTCAAAATGCCCATACTGCACGGGCGCTGCACGTTCAGCGTCGCCGGCCACGCTCTGCTGAAAGCGTGCTGCGACTACGACGCAGCGAAGCTCAAAAGCATGGAAGGCCGTTTCTCCTCGCCGGTCTATCCGGGTGAAACGATCCGTACCGAAATGTGGCTCGACGGCGGGATCGTGAGCTTCCGCTCGACCGTGCCGGCGCGCGAAGTGACGGTGCTCAACAATGGCCGTGCGGAAATAGCATAGCGTGACGACACCCGAACGCATCGTGCTCGAGCGCGGTGACACTCAAATAGAGTACTACGCTCAAGGCAGCGGGGCGCTCGTCGTCCTGCTCCCTTCGCTTGGGCGCGGCGCCGAAGATTTCAGCGAGATCCGGCCGCGCCTCGCGCACGCGTGCCGCGTGGTGACGCCGCAGCCCCGCGGCATTGGTGCGAGCCGCGGCCCGATGTCGGGTGTGACGCTGCACGACTACGCACGCGATATCGCCGCGGTCGTCGAAAACGAAGGCGCCGGTCCTGCAATCGTAGGCGGCCATGCCTTTGGCAATTTCGTTGCGCGCACCCTCGCAACCGATCGCCCGGACCTCGTGCGCGGCGTGGCGCTCCTCGGCGCAACGCACGTCTGGCCCGTGCCGCCGGATGTGCGCGAGTCGATCATGAAGAGCAGCGATCTCTCGTTGCCGGACGCGGCGCGCATCAAGTACCTGAAGCATGCGTTCTTTGCACCCGGCGGTGACGCTTCGGTCTGGCTCGGCGGCTGGTATCCCGAAGTCAAGAAAGCGCAGCGCATCGCCACCGACGCGACGCCGCAGCCGGAATGGTGGCAGGCGGGCACCGCCCCTATTCTCGACGTGCAGCCTGAAAACGACGTGATGATTCCGCCCGAAAGCCGCTTGCGCTATCGCGACGACCTCGGCGAGCGTGTCTCCATCGTGCGGATACGCGGCGCGGGCCACGCCCTGCTCCCCGAACAACCCGCAGCTGTCGCGCAGGCGCTGCTCGCTTTCGTCAAGCAGTTGTCCATGCATTCATGAAGCTCACCGCACCTCACGACGAGCTCGAGAAAACCGCCCGATGACACCCGATCTTTCCCGTTTCTTGAGTCCGCGTGGCATCGCTGTCGTAGGCGCGTCCAACGAGCTCAACCGTATCGGAGGCCAGCCGATGCGGCTGCTCACCGAATACGGTTACGGCGGCAAAGTCTATCCGGTCAATCCCAAGTACACCGAGATCAAAGGGCTGCCCTGCTATCCGAATCTGAGCGCCGTGCCCAAGCCCTGTGACGTCGCGCTGATCGCGCTCGGCGCAGCGCATGTGCCGGGCGTGATCGAAGAATGCGGCCGTGCGGGAATCCCGTTCGCGCTCGTGCTCTCTGCCGGCTTCAGCGAAGTCGGCGGACACGGCCATGTGCTGCACGCTGAGCTCGTCGAAGCGATCAGGAAGAGCGGCGTGCGCGTCGTCGGGCCGAACTGTCTCGGCATGCTCAATCTCAGGCACGGCCTACGCAACGGCTTCGGCGGAACGCTGATGCTGAAGAGCCTCAAATCCGGCCCCATTGCGATGGTGACGCAATCCGGGGGATTCGGCTTCGGCGTCGTGGCGATCGCGGCGCACTATGGCGTCGGCTTCGATTATGCGATTTCGACGGGCAACGAAGTGGATTTGACCGCCCTCGATTGGCTGGCCGCGGTGATCGAGATGCCCGACGTGGAAATCGCCGTTGCTTTCCTCGAAGGGATCAGCGATGGGCGCCGGCTGCTCGCGATCGGCCAACGCGCGCTCGAGCTCGGCAAACCCATACTCGTTTGGAAAGTCGGGAACACCGACGTCGGCAGACAGGCCGCGGCGTCGCACACGGCGCGTCTGACCGCGGGTTACGAGCTCTACCGCACAGCATTCAAGCTCGGCGGCTACGTGGAGGTGCGCGATATCGACGATCTAGTCGATATCTGCAAAGTATTCAGCAGCCGCAAGCGGCCGCTAGGCAATCGCGTCGCGGTGATCACGCCTTCCGGGGGCGCAGGCGTGCTGCTCGCCGACCGCTGCGTCGAGGCAGGGCTGACACTGCCGCCGCTTTCCGAGCATACGGTCAAGAAAGTCCGCGAGTTCGTCCCTGCGTTTGCCACCGTCGCCAATCCGGTGGATGTGACGCCTCAGGGCTACAACGACAACTCCGCGTCGTACAACCGCCTTATCAGCGAGGTCCTGGCCGATCCGAATATCGATCAGGTGATCGCACGCGCGCCGCGCGGCGGCTCGGCCACCATCTGGGCGCAGAATTTTGTCGAGATGCTGCGCACCACCGACAAACCGCTGATCATCAACTGGCCGACTTCACCCGCCGAAGACGCGGACGTCGTCGAGTATCTGGAAACGCACGGCGTGCCGGTCCTGATGGCGCCGGGACGGACCGCGCATGCGCTGGCTGCGCTAAACGATTACGCGCAGCGCAAACGCAGATTCGACGCCACACGCGGCCGCTCTCAGGCGCGAATCGTATCGAAGCAAGCGCTCGATCTGCCCTCAGAGGGCGGCACACTGGGTGAGCATCGATCGAAAACCCTCCTGAAGAAATACGGCGTGCCGGCAGTGGCGGAGACGCTCATCGATCCGGGCGCTCTTGAAAGTATCGAGCAGAGCCCCGTACCTTTTCCCGTCGCCGTAAAAATCGAGTCGCCCGACATTCCTCACAAAACCGAAGCGGGCGTGGTGCGCCTGGGTATTACCGATCTCGCAGGACTCAAGCAGGCGGCCCGGGAAGTGCTCGACGCGGCGCGCACGTACAAACCCGACGCGCGCATCGACGGCATCCTCGTACAGGAGATGGCGAGCGGTCTCGAAGTGATCGCCGGCGCAGTTAACGACCGCTTCTTCGGGCCGGTGATTGCGTTTGGTCTCGGCGGCATCTATACCGAGCTCCTGAAAGACGTCACGTATCGCTTCGCGCCATTCGATGTCGCGACGGCGCAGGAAATGATCGGAGAGATCAAAGGCGCCGCGCTCCTGCATGGTTATCGCGGCAGCCCCGCGCTCGATATCGATGCCCTTGCGGACGCGCTGTCGCGGCTTTCGCTCATGGCTGCCGATCACGCCGAGCGCATCGCCGAAATCGACGTGAATCCTCTTTTCGTGCGGCCCGTGGGTCAAGGTGTGCTCGCAGCCGACGCATTGGTCGTTCTGAAAGGTGAAAAGCAGGAATGAGATTCGAGAGGTTGTCCCGGCGCGTCCTGTGTTTTTCGCTGGCCTTCGCGTCCTGCATTGCTTTTTCCCTTCACGCGCAAACGTATCCGGCAAAGCCGCTGCGCCTGGTGGTCGGATTTCCGGCGGGCGGACCGACCGACATCGTCTCGCGCACGATCGCGCCGAAGATGAGTGAAGGTCTGGCGCAGACCGTGCTGGTCGACAATCGCGGCGGTGCGGGTGGTGTGATTGCGACCGAGCAGGTCGCGAAAGCGCCGTCTGACGGCTACACACTCCTCATGGGCACGATCGGCGGGATCGCGGTCGCCATGAGCCTCGTGCCGAACCGCGGCTACGACACGCTGCGCGATCTCGCGCCGATCACGCAAGCCGTCACGGTGACCAATCTGCTGGTCGTCCATCCGTCGGTTCCCGCGAAAAACGTGAAAGACCTGCTCGCGATCGCGCGCTCGAAGCCCGGTCGCCTCAACTATGCATCGTCCGGCAACGGCACGGTGACGCATCTCGCGGGAGAGCTCTTCAAGTTGATGGGCAAGGTGGACATTACGCACGTGCCTTTCAAAGGTGGCGCGCCGGCATTGACCGCGCTGATTTCAGGCGAAGTCGACCTGAGCTACGAGAACAGCCTCGTCGTGGTGCCGCACGTCAAAGCGGGGAAAGTGAAAGCGCTTGCAGTCACCGGCTCGAAGCGCTCGCAGCTCATGCCCGAGCTTCCGACGATCGGCGAGTCGGGACTTCCCGGCTACAACGCGAGCGGCTGGTACGGCCTGTTCGCACCGGCGGCAACGCCCAAACCGATCGTCGCGCGGCTCAACCAGGAAGCGGTGAAAGCGCTGCGCCACCCGGACGTTGTCCGCACGCTTTCGGGCCAGGGCGCCGAGCCCATCGGCAACACGCCGGAGGAATTCGCCGCGTTCGTTAAAACCGAAATCGACAAATGGGCGAACCTCGTCAAAGTCGCGAAAATGAAAATGGACTGATGGGTTTTTGAATTCTGCTTTGAATCTTTGATTTTCGACGGAGAACACATGATCAGTCTCACCGAAAAATCTCCACTCGGCACCTACATCGAGCACCTGAAGAAAGGTGAGCTCGCGTACCAGGTTGCGGAGAATGGAAAAGCGATTTTCTTTCCGCGCGCGGTCGCGCCGGTCACCGGGGGCACGCTCGAATGGCGCGTGTCGAAAGGGCTGGGCACGGTGTATTCGACGACTGCCGTTCATTACAAAGGCGAGCCGCCGCTCAATGTCGCGCTGATCGACATGGACGAAGGCTTTCGCATGATGAGCCGCGTCGAGGACATCGATGCGATGGACGTGAAAATCGGCATGCGGGTGAAATTCCGCACCCATCCGGGCGACGACAAGCAGGCGCCGTATCCCGTATTCACGCCGGTGGCCGAAGGAGGCGCACGATGAGCGGCCTCAGGAAAGGCAGTGTCGCAGTCGTCGGTGCCGCCGAGTCTGACCTCGGCCTCGTCGCGCCCAACACGAGCCCGCTCGATCTCAAGGCGCAGGGCACGATGCGCGCACTGGAGGACGCGGGCCTCAAGCTCTCGGATGTCGACGGTCTCTTCGTCGCGGCCACGCAGACACGCATGGGGCCGATGGCCTTCGCGGAATATTTGCGCATCAAGCCGCGCTACTTCGACGGTACGATCATCGGCGGGTCGTCCTTCATGACGCACGTCGCACACGCGCAGGCCGCGATCGAGCATGGCCTGTGCGAAGTGGCGGTGATCGCGTACGGCAGCACGCAGCGCTCGGTCTCTCGCGCCGCCGCTTCTCCGCGCGAGTACAACTACTACGAATCGCCGTACCGGCCGATCCTGCCGATCAGCGCGTACGCCATGGCGGCCGCACGGCACATGCACGAGTTTGGAACGACGCGCGAGCAGCTCGCCGAAGTCGCAGTGGCCGCACGCAAATGGGCGCTCATGAATCCGAAAGCGTGGGAAAAGGAACCGCTCACGATCGAGCAGGTCCTGAACGCACGCATGGTGTCCTATCCTTTCACCGTGCGCGACTGCTGTCTTGTCGTCGACGGCGGCGGTGCGATCGTGCTGACCTCGGCCGCGCGGGCGAAGACGCTCAAGAAGAAACCCGTGTACGTCCTCGGTGTGGGCGATGCACTGGGGCACGCCACGATTTCGAACATGCCGGATCTCACGGTCACTGTGGCCACTGAGTCCGGTCCGAAAGCGTTCGGCATGGCAGGCCTGAAGCCCGCGGACGTGAACATGGTCTCGCTGTACGATGCATTCACCATCACGCCGATACTGTTTCTGGAAGACCTCGGGTTCTGCCCCAAAGGCGAAGGCGGTCGCTTCGTTGCAGATGGCGCAATCGCGCCTGGGGGCAAGCTTCCGGTCAACACGAGCGGCGGCGGGCTCTCCTATTGCCATCCCGGCATGTACGGTCTGCTGGTCATGATCGAAGCGATCCGGCAGGTGCGAGGCGAATGCGGGCAACGCCAGGTGCCGGATTGCGAGGTCGCCCTCGCCCACGGCAACGGCGGTGTCCTGTCGAGCCAGTGCACCGTGCTTTTCGGTTCCGAAGCGACACTGTAAAGTTCCAGTAAGGCTGAGCCGGTCAGCGCGACTAAAGCGCGGAATCAAAAGCGGCATTGGCGGTCTTACTGGCACAAGGAGTTTTGAAATGAACAGACGTACCTGGCTACAAGGCCTGTTCGCTGCGGCGGCAGGCGGTGCTATATCCACCCGGCTCGGCGCGGCGACAGCGCCCGCGTCCAGGGAAATCGAGGCATTGCAGAAAAACTGGCGCATGCTGCTGGCGGAAGGCGTGCGGCCGCCCTCGCCCGCTGACAAGGTGAAGCTCCCCACCGACGAGTGGCGCAAGCGACTGGACAAAATGCAGTTCAACGTCCTGCGCGAAGAAGGCACCGAGCGCGCGGGTACGAGCCCGCTCAACAACGAAAAACGTGCGGGAGTCTATGCCTGCGCC
>DATLEF010000158.1:0-7040 GCA_035525455.1 Burkholderiales bacterium | reverse complement strand
CGCGTCGTCATCGAAACCACCGGTGTTGCCGATCCGGCGCCCATCCTGCACGCGCTGATAACCGACCGCGATCTTTGCGAGATCTACGCGCTCGACGGTGTTGTCACGACCGTCGATGCGGTCAACGCGCTTGCTACGCTGGATCAGCACGATGAATCCGTGCGGCAGGCCGCGGTTGCCGATCGCATCGTGCTCACCAAGAGCGACCTGTCCGGCGCGCGGACAGCGGAGGTCGCTGCGCGAATCGCGCACATCAACCCCGGTGCGCAGATGCTGAGCGTCGTGCGCGGAGCGATTGCGCCTTCCGCGCTTTTCGGCAGCGGTTTTTACACCACGGACGGCAAACATCCGGACGTGCGTGCGTGGCTCGCTGACGAAGCGATCTCCACGAAACACAGCCACGGCCACCACCGCGGCGACATCGCAAGTTTTTGCATCGTGCGCGACGCGCCTCTGCACGCTGCCACGCTCGCGCTGCTCATCTCCGCGCTCGCCGAGAACTGCGGGCCGGATCTTCTGCGCGTGAAAGGCATCGTTCACGTTCTCGAGAGCCCGCAGCACCCCGCCGTCATACACGGCGTGCAGCACGTCTACCATGCGCCCGTATGGCTCGAGCGCTGGCCGTCGGAAGACCGCCGCACACGTATGGTCTTCATCGGCCGCAACCTGCACGAGTCGTGGATGCGCGCGCTCATCGACCTGCTCGAAGCCGAAGTCACGGACGAAACCTCGCGCCGCGCCGCTCATACGCGGTAATGAAGCGAGCCACACGCGATGCCTTCAATCAGCACGACGGGACCGCGCCGCCGCATGCCATGCAGCAGCGCGTGTCAGGGGAACCTAATCCAGCGGCTCCAGCTTGATGATGGAGGCGCCGTGGTTGCTGCCGACCCAGAACGAAACCGGGTTGGTCGAATTGTCGACGAATACGCGCCGGATGTTCGTGAATCGCGGCAGCAGATATTCAGTCGTCTGTCCCGTTTTGGTATTGAGCCGCACGATACGGTCGTTCAGCATCGAGCCGGTCCATGCCTCGCCGTTCCTGTCGATCGCGACGTCATACGGCCCGGTCCACGGCGTCGGCACTTCCCATTCCTGGAATTTCTCCGTCTTCGTGTCGAACATGGCCATGCGGTTGCCGCGGTACTGCGCGAACCAGATGCGGTCCTGCGCATCCATCATGCCGCGGCGCGGTCCTGATGACTTCGTGGGGGTGGAGTAGAGCTTCACCTCGCCGGTCTGCGCATCGATGCGCCCGATCGTCTCGCGTCCGATATCGGTGAACCACGCGTTGTTCTTCGAATCCGAGATCACGTCGTAGATGTTGTGCCCGACGGGAGACGCCTTGAAAGGCTCCCACGTTTCCCATTTGCCGGTCTTGAGATCGACGCGATGCACGCCCGCGAAACCGTTGTTCTGCGCCCAGATCTTGCCGTCGACGCCAATGTTGAGCGGGCTCGTCATGTTGATCTGGGTGTTGGGCCGGTTCCATTCGGGCGGCGCGGGCCACACTTGCAGCTTCTCGTTTTTCATGTCGAACCTGCCGATCGCCGCCTGGTACATCATTCCGAGCCACAGGTTGCCGTCGCGGTCGAAGCGGATCGAGAGCGTGCCGTTGGGCGAGCCTTTTTTGAGCTCCGGCAGTGCGACCTCGGTTACCGTTCCCGTGGCCGGATCGAATTTTCCGAGCCTCTGATCGCCGAAGTCGCAATACCACACCGTCCCTTTGGCATCGACGATGACATCATGCGGTTGTATGGTCGGGCGCGGCAGATCCCATTCGGTGATGACGACACGCGTGCCGGCGCCTTTTGGCCGCGGAAATGTCTTCAGATCGTAAGTCCAGCCCGTCTGCTTCACGCTCTGATTGATCGAAGCGAAGTACTCGGCCTGCGCGCGCTGCAGCTTCGCGCGTTCCTCACCGACGACGTCGGTATCGCGGCCGGTGAGCCTTTTCTGCGGCCGGATGAACGTGCTCTGATTTGCGTAGGTGCCCATGCGCTGGATGGTTTGCACGAATCCATCGGTATCCAGGTTCGAGCGCATGATCTTGTCGAGGGAGTGGCAGCCCACGCAACTCAGGAGCGGCCGTTTCTGCTCGATCGTGCCGGGCGCGCTGTGCAGCCACTCGCCGTTCGTGAGCTGCGCAGCCAGGTCTTTCGTCTTGATGAGCTTCATGTCCGAAGTCGCAGCCCCTTTCGCTGCGACTTCGGCTGTCACCGGGCCCGCCAGCTCGTAACCCGCGGCGCGTATCGTGATGGCGTACTGGCCCGGCTCAGCATGCTTTGCCGGAAATGCGTACCGGCCCTGCGCGTCGCTGACGACCGTCACGGTCTTGTTCGAACCGGCCTTCCTGGCGCTGACCAGCACGCCTTCCATGCGGCCTTCCTCCGCCGAGCTGACCGTTCCCGTCAGCGCCGGCACGGATGCCGGATCAGCGGAATTCGCAACGCCTGTGAATTGAAGAAGAAGAAGCGCAAAAAAACACGCGAAAACAAATGCACTGAATCTTGCCATCACGTCCTCCAGAATAGGTTTCACCGTGAAAGACAAGAGATCGTTGCGCCTCCCCAGCGCGTATTGCTGTCTCTCTTTATTCTGGAACCGTAGCATCCGCGAGGCACGCACCGGCGTCAAGTGCCCGGCGGCTTTCCCGTGGGCCGGTATAATCGCGTAATCATGATTGAGCTCAGCGCGTTGTCCAAACTGTCTTGAAGCCCGTCGGCCGCACCGAGTCGAGCTCGAAAATTCGCATACGCCGCGACATGTCGCTGCGCTGGATATGGCAGCTCGTCACGGCCGACGGACACGTCGCGCATCAATCCGAGCCTTTTGACGACCGCGCGCAGTGCGAGAAAGAAGCCAAGCAACAGGGTCTTCGCGTCGATGGCCTGATGCGAGTACGAAAAGCCAAGGTCGATCCAAAGGTGAACACGAGGGCGGCGGGCAGCGACGTCATCGTCACGCATGATACCGACACCGAGCTTTGGCAGTGGGAGCGCGTCGACGAGAACGATAACGTGGTCGAGACATCGACCCGCTCTTTTCTGACCGAAGAGGAATGCGACGCCGATGCGCGTACGAACGCTCACTTGCATCCTGATGAAGACACCAAGTGATTACGAGACCGTGGTGGCTCCGGCCGCACACAATCCAGCACGACACATAAGCTGCGGCTCTAAACTCAGGTTTCAGTTTCTCAGTAGCGGGCCCACCGATTGCAGTTTGTGGGGCATGCGCATCCTGATTGCAGAAGACATCGACGATACGCGCTACCTCATGAAAATGCTTTTACAGGGGCGCGGGCACACCGTACTCGAGGCAGAAAATGGCCAAGAGGCCGTCGAGTGCGCTTTGACAGAGCACCCGGATCTCATCCTGATGGACCTGAGCATGCCGGTCATGGACGGTCTGGCGGCCACTCGGTGCATACGGCGGCATGAGACCGCCCGGATTCCCATCGTCGCTCTGAGCGCTCACCTGTCCGATCCGGAGTGGCGGGAGCGCGCACTGCGCTGCGGTTGCGATTTCTGCTGTTCCAAACCGCTGGATTTCGACGCTTTGGACGAGCTGCTGGCCGTCGGCGCGAGTCCACATTAACGGACGCGCCCTAAGTCTTCGGCGGGTACTGCACGATATGCACCCCACCTTCCGCCGGTAAGCGGACCACGAATTCGCTGCCGCGGCCGGCGCCTTCGCTGAGGCACGTCACCGCGCCCCCGTGCTGTTCCACCAGACGGCGCACCAGCGTGAGACCAATGCCGAGGCCGCCCTGGGCGTAATCGCGTGATTCGTCGAGCTGCGTAAACATCTCGAACACGCGAGAGATCATCTCCGGCGCTATTCCAATTCCATTATCGCGGACGCGAATGACCGCGCTTTCGCCGTCGCGCTCTCCGCTCAAGTGGATCCGACCGCCGTCCGGCGTGTACTTCGCTGCGTTATTGAGCAGATTGCATACGACCTGAATGAGACGTTCGCGATCGGCCTCGAGATACACCGCTGAGGCGGGCAGCGAAAGCGTGAGCTCATGCGCCTTGGCTTTGAAGACGGGCGCGCTCGCCTGCATCGCTTCCTCGAGGACGGTCGCAAGATCGAATCGCGACTTGCGCAGCTCGAGGCGTCCCAGGCCCATGCGTGCCACGTCGAGCAGGTCGTCGACGAGCCGGATCAGCTGGTGGCTCTGGCGGTCGATCACATCGATCGTCGCGGCGATGCGCGCCGGAGCTTCGGTGATAAGCGCACGCAGGATTCTCACGGAATCTGCGATCGGCGCGAGCGGATTGCGGAGCTCGTGCGCGAGCACCGCCATAAATTCGTCCTTGCGGCGATTCGCCTGCTCCAGCCCGCGAATGCGGCCCATTTCGATGCTGCGCACCTCCTCGTCCCGTTTCGCGACGTAGGTGCCGATGCTCGCAGCGATCGCGTCATCGATGAAAACGCCGACTGCCATGGTCTCGCGGGTATGCAGAGGCCGGCACAGCGACTTTTCGAGGTATTCCAGGATCACCAGCCGCAGGAGCTGATAATCCCGAACGAGCTCCGCCAGCGACCAGCCGTGTTCCCAGCGTTCCTCTCCGTGCTCCAGCGCCGGCAGGCGATGCTGGTGAGTGCCTCCAGTCCCGCTTTGCGAAAGCACCTGCCCCATGCCCCTCAGAAACTTCGGCAGATGATCCCGCAACGCTGCGTGATGCACGTGCCTTGCGACCGACTGCTCGGCCAGCGCTCTCGCGCACCAATGCTCGACGAGAACCTCGATGCTGCATTGAATGAGCGCACCGATCTCCGCGTGCGGCTCGGCGCGTATGACCTGCGTGTCGATAGTCGTCATTGGAAAGTACAAATGCGGGGCGGGAACGGCTGCGGAGTATAGCCCGACGGCAACGGGTCGCGCTCGGGTTTCGTACGTCATTTTGACGGTTTTTTCCATATAGTGTACGTAGCGAGTCGCAGTTGCCACCCTACAGGCATCCTCTTAATATGAGAGCCATGACACTGAGCCGAAGCTCGCGCATGGTTGTCGCATGGATCGCAGGCCTGCTGCTGGTTCTGTGCCAGACGGCGTTCGCCGGTCAAGCATGTGCCGCCGATTTCGCACGTTCCGGCACGACCACGGCCAATGCGCCCTGCCATGAATCCGCCGAAGCGGATTCCAATATCCCCTCGCACGCCGCGAGCACCTGTGAGGCAGCGAAAGCGGTTGCCGATCCGGTCAAGATCCCGGTCTTCAGCATTTCGGACGTGCCCGCCGTTATCGTCGCGATACACGCACCGATTGGCATGAACATTTCGCTTGCGATCCAGCACGTCCAGGCAGTCTGCCACTCGCCTCCGCTCACCCTCCTGCACTGTCGTTTTCTTAATTAGAGCCTCCGCCTCGCGTTGAGCCGGCATTTCGCCGGCTATTCGCTCGTTCCCCGGTGGAGGCTTTATGTCGGTATTTTGTTTACGCGCAGGAGCAATCCTGCGCAGGCTCGTTCGACTTATCTCGTATCTCGCGATCTCGCTATTCGCTCATGCGAGCGTAAACGCTGCCGCGACGCTCACTTTCGTTGAGGCACAGCGCATTGCGGCGGAGCGCTCTCAGCAGCTGATCGCGCAGGATGCGTCTATCCGCTCATCGCGTGAAATGGCCGTGGCCGCGGGCCAGCTGCCCGACCCGGTCCTGCGTGCGGGTATCGATAATCTGCCGATAGATGGCTCGGACCGCTTCAGCCTGAGCCGTGATTTCATGACGATGCGCCGAATCGGCGTCATGCAGGAATTCACACGCCCGGACAAACGCAGACTGCGCGCGGAGCGCTTCGAGCGTGAGGCCGATCGCGCCGGCGCGGAAAAGAGCGCCACGCTCGCCACGATTCAGCGCGATACGGCGATTGCATGGCTCGAGGCTTTCTATCTCGAGCGGTTGCGTGCAGCCGTTTCCGAGCAGACCCAGGAGAGCCGCCTAGAGATCGAGGCACTGCAAGGCGCCTACCGCGGCGGCCGGGCGAGCCAGGCCGAAGTGCTGAACGCGCAGAGCTCGCGCGTCATGCTCGAAGATCGCCTGTCGGAATTGAGTCGTCGCGTTCGCAACGCACGGACGATGCTTGCGCGCTGGGTCGGCGACGAGATTGCGAACGCAGCGCTCGTCGGCGAACCAGCGGTCGACGCCGTGCCGCCGCATGCACGCGCGCTCGCGCATGAGCTCGAACTCCACCCGAACATCGTCGTGATGACGCAGGAAGTGGCGATGGCGGACGCCGAAGCAGCACTCGCCCGCGCCAACAAGCGCGCTGACTGGACGTGGGAGCTCGCCTATCAGAAGCGCGGCTCGGATTTCTCGGACATGGTCTCGATCGGTATGTCCCTACCGCTGCAATGGGACCAGAAAAACCGTCAGGACCGCGAGCTCGCGGCAAAGCTCGCGCTGGCCGACAAGGCGCGTGCGCAGCGCGAAGAAATGTTGCGCCAGCACGTCGCTGAAGTACGCGCGATGCTGAACGAGTGGGAAAACGGCCGCGAACGCCTTGCACGCTACCAGCGCGAGCTTCTTCCGCTCGCCCGGGATCGAACACAGGTAACGGTGTCGGCTTATCGCGGGGGTAAAGGCGATCTGGCATCAGTGCTCGCCGCGCGCCGCAACGAAATCGACGTGCGCGCGCAGACGCTGCAGCTCGAGATCGACACGGCGCGCGTGTGGGCCCAGCTCCGCTTTCTTTACCCAGATGATGGTGTCAGGCGTGCTGCTCATCTGCCAACGAACGCGCTTGAGCACACACCAGCGAAAATAAAGGGACCTCAGTGAAAGCGAAAACATTTCTCGTGATCGTTGTGGCTCTCGCCGTCGCCGCAGGCGGGTACGCGCTCTACTCGCTCGGGATGCACAGAGGCACGCAGATGGCCTCACCCACGTCTGGCAGCGTCGACAAAGCCGCCGCTTCCAAGGCGGCCACCGCCGATCCGGGTACTGGCAAGAAAGTTCTGTACTGGCACGACCCGATGGTTCCAGGGCAGAAATTCGACAAGCCGGGGAAGTCGCCTTTCATGGATATGCAGCT
>DATLEF010000151.1:0-11829 GCA_035525455.1 Burkholderiales bacterium | reverse complement strand
ATAAGCTGTACCACGTCGCGCACCGTGTAGTTCTGGTGAAGCGACGGATTGCAGACGTACCCGTTACGCGAACACGCGAGGAATACGACGGCCGCTTCGACGCGATTCGGCAGCCAGACGGAAACGCGCTGCCCGCGCTTCAGTCCCGCGCTGTGCAAGTCGGCGGCGACGGTGTCGACCCATTCGAGCAGCGCTTTCCACGTGAGGCGCAGCCGGCTGTCGCGCAAGGCATACGCGTCCGCGCGCGCAGACGCGTGCTGGCGCAGCAGCGTGTACAACGTGTCGCCGCGCCAATGGCCTTCCGCGTAATAGCGGCGCGCCACCTGTGGATCGTGAAGTGTGAGTATCGTGCTCAAGCTGACTCAGGAAGCCGGGCTGCGGCAGTCAATGGCCGAACTTGTCGGGATCGGGCGTGCGCCTGCCGCGAAACGCTTCCCCGAGCTCGTGGGACTCGTCCGTGTCGAGATAAAGCCGCAAGAGCATGTCGTGCGAAAGCCGCGACAAGCCCGAAACCCCGCCGTGGCGCGCAACGAAAGCGCCTTTCAAGGCCGCCAGCGCGAAAGCGCCGCGTTCGGCGACCGCTAGGGCCATCTTGCGCGTTTCGTCTTCGAGTTGCTCGTCGGGCACCACTTTGTTGATAAGCCCGATCTCGAGCGCCTCCTGCGCGCTCAACTTCGGATTCAGAAACCACATTTCTTTGGCTTTCTTCTTGCCCACCAGGTCTTCGAGGTACCAGGTTCCGTAGCCTGCATCGAAGCTGCCCATCATCGGGCCGACCTGCCGGAACACGGCACTCTCCTTGGCAATCGTCAGATCGCACATGACCTGCAGCACCTGGCCGCCGCCGACCGCAAACCCGTTGACCGATGCGATCACCGGCTTCTGCAGCCGCTCGATGCTCTCGTAAATCTCGAGCGTGGGCAGCATGCCCGCATAGAGCGTCGAGTCTTCCATGCCTTCCTTGCGGCCGCCGATACAGAAGAACTTGTCGCCTGCGCCGGTGATCACGAGCACGCGTGTGCGCGTCTCGCGCCTGACATCGTTGATGCAGTCACGAATGTCGTGGCACATCTGCGGCGTGAACATGTTGCCGTCTTGAGGCCGGTTGAGCGTGAGCCAGCCGACCGCGCCTTCTTCCCGATACAGTATGGTTTCGTAGCTCATGGGTTCCAGGTCGGTTTTCTAGATCACTTTCGCACTTCGAAGACGTTCGATTGCGGCGTAGTCATAGTGGAGCAACTCAGTGAGTACGTGCTCCGTGTGCTCACCCAGTCGCGGCGGCGGCAAGCGGTAGGTGGCGCTGCTGCCGTCGACGCCTATGCCCAGCCCCACCTGCGGCACGCGGCGGCCGTGCGCGCGGTCGGCAAAAAAGAGACCGCGCGCAAGAAGCTCACGATCGCTCGCCACCTGATCGACGCGATTGACGGGACCCGCGGGCACTTTCGCTTCGACGAAGCGCTTCAGCCATTCATCCCTCGCCCGCGTGCGAAGCACTTTCTGGATCTCAGCCACGATTTCAGCGCGTGTGGCGCGCCGGTCGACGTTGCTTGCGTAGCGTGCGTCGGCGCCGAGCTCGGGCCGTTCCACCGCCTGACAAAAGCGCTTCCATATTGCGTCATTACCCAGGCCGAGTGTAAGCGGTTCGTCCTGTGTATCGAATACCTGATAGACCGCGATCACACTGTCGCGCGCCCCGGTGCGTTGCGGAATGTCGCCTGTGCCGAGATACGGCACGATACGCGGCGCCATGAACCGCGTCATGCTGTCGATCATCGCAATATCGATCCGGTGCCCGCGCCCGCTGCGGCTGCGATCGAAAAGCGCCGCGAGTGCGGCATATGCCGCATCCATGCCCGCGATCAGATCGGCCGCCGGCGTGCCCACTTTCTGGGGCGGATTATCGGCTTCGCCCGTGAGGTCCATGACGCCGCTGTAGCCTTCCGCGATCAGATCGTAGCAGGGGAAGTCGCAACGCGCGCCCTCCAGCCCGAATCCCGTCACTGAAACGTGCACGAGATCCGGCTTGACCGCGGCGAGGCTCTCGTAATCGACGCCGAGCTTTTTCTGCACGCGCGCGACGAGATTCACGACGACCACATCGGCCGTGTGCACCAGATCGTGCAGAACTTTACGTCCAGCTTCGCCGGTGTAATCGAGCGTGACGCTGCTCTTGTTGCGATTGACGCTCATGAACCAGAGCGACTCGCCGTCCAGGAAAGGCGGTCCCCACGCGCGGCTGTCGTCACCGGCGCCCGGGCGTTCGATCTTCACGACTTCGGCGCCCATGTCCGCGAGCAGCATCGCGGCATAGGGTCCGGCGATCGACGTCGTGAGGTCCACCACGCGAACGCCGGATAGCAGCGCGACCGGCGCGGCGTTGGACGGCGCAGGCAAGGCATCGAGGGGAAGCACGTCGAATTACTCGCAGGAAAGCCCGAAAATAAAGGAAATCGTCGACCGCGGTCAAACGCTCGTCGGCGCGATCGGGCCGCGATGCCGCCGCCACCAGTTTTCAGCCTGCCGCTGGCCCCATGGAAATTCGACCGCAAGCGCTTCCAGCAGCGCAAGCACGACAAGTATCTCGTGAGGGCGCTCGCGCCGATCCTTGGAAAGGCAGCGCGCCACGAGGTCGTCCAGGCGGCGCGGCACTTCCGGCACCACATCGGAAATTCTCGGCGCCGGAGTATGCAGCGTCTGATAGACGAGATCGTGCTCGCTCACGGTATCGAAAAGCTCGCGCCCGGTGACGAGAAAGTAGGCGACCGCGCCGACCGAGTAAATGTCCGAGCGCGCATCGGCGTCTGCCGGATTACGTATGCGCTCCGGCGCCATGTAGCGCGGGGTTCCGACCATCTTCTGAAATTGCGTGATGTCGCGCGACTGGGCGCTTTCGATGTCCTTCACGAGCCCGAAATCGAGCAGCTTAACGAGATCGAACACGCCGCCGCGGCTGCACAGCATGATGTTGTGCGGCTTGATGTCGCGGTGAATCAGCGCGCGGCCGTGGGCTTCGCGCAGCGCGGCGCAAACCTGGGTCAGCACGTAAATCGCACGGCCGAGCGGCATGGGTCCGTGGGCGGCGACGAGCTTGTCTAGCGTCTCGCCTTCGAGATACTCCATCACGTAATAGAAGACGCCTTCGTTCGTGCGTCCGTAATCGTAGATCTCGACTGTGTTCGGGTGCAGCAGCTGGCTGGCAAGCTGCACTTCGCGCTCGAAGCGCCCGATGATCTCGTCGGTCGCGAGGTGCGGCTTCAGCACTTTGACGGCGGTCGGCCGCTTGAGCAGCGCATGGCGTGCAAGATACACCTTGGCCATGCCGCCTTCGCCGAGCACACGCTCGAGGCGATACTGACCGAGCACGCGCGCGTCCCCCACCTGTGCACGCAGCCGCCGCGCATTGAACATCGACCACAGCGCAGCGAGCAGCGCTGCCGTGAGAAGCGTCAGAATTATCGAGAAGGCGAGATTGATGTAGCGCAGCGGCGCGTACGCTTCGCTCGCTTCGATCTCCACGGCCACGCCGAAATCGTAGACGCTCAACCAGCGCCACACGCCGATCACCTCGGCGCCGCGGTAATTACGGTACGGTTCGAGTATGACGCCCTGGCGCTGGAGGGCGTCGCTTTTCCCCCGCGCCGCGATGGCGAGCGCGGCGAGCCGCGTGTACGGACGCGCAGCGAGCTCGAGCTCAGGTTCGTAGCCGCTACCGACGTCGCCGCCGGGATCGCGCACCTGCACGCGCAGGATCGCGCTCGAGGGTTCACGTTCCGGCACGAGCCGGGCCTTCACGAGCTCGGGCATGAAGCGACTTTCGGACAGCATCATGCCGTTGCTGTCGAACGCGTAGACTTCGCCGGTGCGGCCGGGCTGAGCCGCGCTCAGGATGTGCGCGAACTGTTCGTGTGCGTAATGCGCAAACCCGAGCGCGGCGATGACTTCTCCGCGCTCATCGCGCACCGGTGCGTCGAACCAGATCACCGGCCGCTCGAAAGCGGCCTTGTCGAGAGCTGCGATACGTTCCTGCTCCAGATAAGGCCGGATGAATGCGGCGCTGCCTTTGAACACCGGCGCGAGGTGCGCGAGAAAGGAACCGGGCTGAACGCGTCTGCCGGCGTAATCGCGGATCTGAGTGGAAATGATGAGTCCGCCCGGGTCGAGCACGTTGAAGGCGATTGCGCCCATCTGCTTGAGCGCCGGCTGCAGCGCCGCCTGCAGCCGCGGGCGTGCCGGCGCATTCCAGAGCGATTCGCCTTCGGCACGACCGGTGCGCGCGAGCTCGAGCAGCTCCTGCACGTCGCGGCGCACGCCTGGGTCGCCTGCCCAATGCGCCGCCGTCAACTGACGGTCCTCGATCCAGATCTCGAGCGCTTTTACTTCCGCGTCCAGTATGGTTTGCAGACCGGCCGAACGCACCTCTCGCAAGGATTGCTTGACACCCGTGTAGACCCACACGCCGAGCACGATCAGCGCGAGCGCGGTCACGATTGCGAGCGCGTTGAGACGCGCGTTCGCGGCGACGAGCTTTAGCGCCAGCTGACTGACACGATCGTCCCGCTGCGCCGGAATGGACTGCGGCGTGATCGCTTCGGGCGCGCCCGGAGCGTCTGGCATGGGTTACGTGTGCCCGCCCGGCGCGGAGATTACGGGAGTAACACCGTCGAGCCTGTAGTCTTACGGCTTTCGAGATCGGCGTGCGCACGCGCCGCCTCACGCAGCGGATAGGTCTGATTGACTCTGATCTTAACTGCGCCTTTCTTGACGACGGCGAAAAGCTCGCGCGCGGCGCTCTGCAGATCCTCCGGCGTGGCCGTGTAATTCACGAGCGTGGGACGTGTCAGGGAAAGCGAGCCTTTCTGCGCGAGTATGCCGATGTTGAACGGCGCCACCGCGCCCGATGCGTTACCAAAGCTCACCATGAGGCCGAGAGGCGCGAGGCAATCGAGCGAATCCATGAACGTGTCCTTGCCCACGCCGTCATAGACGACCGGCACGCCTTTGCCCTTGGTGATCGCTTTCACGCGCTCGGACACTTTCTCGCGCGAGGTGACGATGACGTACTTGCAGCCGGCCTTCTTGGCGAGCGCCGCTTTCTCCTCGGCTCCGACGGTACCGATGACGGTTGCGCCGAGGTACTTCGCCCACTGGCACAAAATCTGTCCGACACCGCCTGCGGCTGCATGAACGAGGATCGTGTCGCCTTTTTTGACACGATAAGTACGGCGGCACAGGTACCAAGCTGTCATTCCCTTCAACATCATCGCGGCGGCCGTATTGTCGTCGATGCCCGCAGGCACTTTTACGAGGCGTGCGGCCGGCCGCAGCGCGACCTCGGCGTAGGCGCCGATCGGCTGCGCATACGCGACACGGTCTCCCTTCTTGAAGCCTTTCACTTTCGGACCCACGGCGTCGATCACGCCTGCACCTTCGGAGCCCAGCGTGAGCGGCAGCGCCATCGGGTATAGACCGCTGCGATGATACGTATCGATATAGTTGAGACCCACGGCAGTGTTCCGCACGCGGACTTCGCCGGGGCCGGGCGCGCCGACCTGTACTTCCTCCCAGTGCAGCGTCTCGGGTCCGCCATGCTCGTGAATTCGAATTGCATATGACATCTCGTGCTCCCTTTGATCCGGCGTGCGGGGAAAACGCTGATTAGATCATTTTTTGCAGTGGACGCCCAACGAGCGCCGTGTACGTCACGCCCGGCCGAACACCGTTTGAAACAGCAAATGCATCGGCAGATAAACGGCGAGCGGCACGACAATCATGAACGCGATGAGATAGACGAGCCGCGGAACGCGCTTTTGTTCCCCACCCCACAATCCGTACACCCAGTTGATGTTCTCCTGCGGCGTGGTGAGCGCGTACGTCACAGGCAGAACGATCCACGCGAGCAGAGTCTGGGCGAGCAGTGCGCGCGTATCGTATCCGAGCCCGTAGAGGATCCAGATGAGGACGGCCGGCATAGCGACGTGAAAGAAGAGCGACAACGCCCGCACATAAAGCGGCTTGTCGGCGTCGAACATGTAATCGGCTATGTCGGAGAAACGCAGGCCGAAAAAGAGCCGCCCGAAGAAACTGACGGCCCATCCGGTTTCCGGCAGCACGACCGCGAGCGCCATCATGCTTGCGAGGAGCGGGCTTTCGAGCCACAACGCCGCAGCCGTGGTAAAGAGCGCGATGTCGGAAAACCAGAGAAAATTCCTGGGTCCGTAGCTGCGCAGCCATATGGGAAAAATGACCACGCACACGAGCGAGTACGCGAGCTTGAGCCAAAGCGGAAGCGCACCATCCACGAGCGATCGATACTCAAGCCAAAAGTTGGAGGCGTTTACGCGCCCTGGAAAACGAGGCCCGCGTGCTCTCTCAAAGCGTGGAAGCGTACTTTCTTCCAGTTGTCCTGCGCCGCGGTCAATTCCGGCGCGTGACCCGCCAGGAATGTCGGCGCCTCGACCACGTCATAGGCGACGCGATGGGCGTTGCTTTCGATGAAGCGCTTCAGCTCGCGCTCATCGTCACAGGTGACCCATCGCGCATACTTGTGGCGCGTGGGTAAAAGGCGTGCATTGACGCCGTATTCGTGTTTCAGGCGGTGGGCGACGACCTCGAGCTGCAGCTGTCCCACCGCGCCGAGCAGCAGCGCGCCGCCGGCGTGAGGCCGAAAGACCTGGATCGCACCCTCCTCACCGAGTTGCGCAAGACCCGAACGCAGCTGCTTCGAGCGCAGCGGATCGGCGAGCTCGACCGAATAAAAAATTTCGGGCGCAAAGAAAGGAAGCCCCGTGAACTGCAGCGTCTCGCCTTCAGTGAGCGTGTCTCCCAGCTGCAGCACGCCGTGATTGGGAATACCGATCACGTCGCCCGGATACGCCTCGTCGAGCAGGTCGCGCCGCTGTGACAGGAAAGACACCACGTTGTTGGTGCGCAGGTCCTTGCCGGTGCGACTCAGCTTGAGCTGCATGCCGCGGACGAACCGTCCCGAGCATACGCGCACGAACGCGACACGGTCGCGGTGCGCGGGATCCATGTTGGCCTGTATCTTGAAGACGACGCCGGTGAATTGATCTTCGGTCGGTTCGACGACGCGCTGCAGTGCGACCTTGGGACCGGGCGGCGGCGCGAGATCGATCAGCGCGTCGAGTGTTTCACGCACGCCGAAGTTATTGATCGCCGAGCCGAAGAACACCGGTGTCTGGCGGCCGGCGAGAAACGCGGCGCGGTCGAACTCGGGAGACGCGCCTTGCACGAGCTCGATCTCGTTTCGCGCCTGCTCGAATGCGTCGCCGAAGCGCTCGCGCGCCGCCGGGTTGTCGATGCCTTCGATCACTTCGTCATCGTCGCGCAGGCGGTCGGCGCCGGCACGGAAGACTCGCATGCGGTTTTCCCGTACGTCGAACACTCCGGCGAAACGCTTGCCCATTCCAACCGGCCACGTGAAAGGCACAGTGGGCATTTCCAGGACGCGCTCGATCTCGTCGATCAGCTCGAGCGGCTCGCGCACTTCCCGGTCGAGCTTGTTGATGAAGGTGATGATCGGCGTGTCGCGTGAACGGCAGACTTCGAGCAGCCGCAGCGTCTGCGCTTCCACACCGTTGGCGGCGTCGATCACCATGAGCGCCGCGTCGACCGCCGTGAGCACGCGGTAAGTGTCCTCGGAAAAATCCTTGTGGCCCGGCGTGTCGAGCAGGTTGATCACGCAGTCGCGATATTCCATCTGCATGACCGAGCTCGCGACCGAAATGCCGCGCTGCTTCTCGATTTCCATCCAGTCGGAAGTGGCGTGCCGGCTCGCCTTGCGTGCTTTCACGCTGCCGGCGATGTGTATCGCGCCCGCGAAAAGCAGCAGCTTTTCGGTCAGCGTGGTCTTCCCCGCATCCGGGTGCGAAATGATCGCAAACGTGCGCCGGCGCGCGGTCTCGTGTGTGACGCTCATGCTGTTCTCGGATAGTGCTGCTAACAAAAAAGACCTGCCGGCGGAGCACAGGTCTTCAGGAGGCCGATTGTACCCCGGCCGGGACGACAGCATTAGGAGCGTCATACGCATGAAAAGTTCGACTGGCGGGTTGCCGGAGGCATGTTCCTTGCCGCTGCAGGGGAAAAGAGGTGGAGGACAGCACATGAAGTGCATCAAATGCGGCGCTGCGTTGCGAGACGGCGACACTTTTTGCGCTGCTTGTGATCCGGATGTTCTGCGGCACGTGGGGAGCGAAGCGCACGCGGCGCCGCGTCCCGCGGAGCGCCATGGACTTCCGAAGGAATCCGGCCCCATCGCCGTGGTTGCGATCGCCTGCGTGCTTGCGGGAGGCATTTTCTGGATCGCTACGGGACACGACACGGATACACCAAAAACCTCCGCCCAGCGTCCCCCGGCGAAAGCAGCGCTCACGCCGCGTCCCGCCGACGAAACGACAGGCGCACCGGCTTTCCCCATGAAGCACGCCTTCGAGAAACTGTACGGGAGCTACGACTTGAACCTGGACGGCGCTTTCTGGAAGGTGACCCATGCGCCGAGGGACTACGCGCAGTGGAGCGGGAGAATGCTTTTGATCAGGCCGCTCGTGTCGAGAGCTTTCGACGAAGATGGAAGCCTGCGCCACGTCGTCGTCACCAATTCGCTCGACGTGAAAGACGGCATCGTCGTCAAGCAAGGCACGGGCTGCCGCACCTGCGGGTCGCTGATCGGCGCGGCGGTATTCGAGAAACAAGGCAACGGCTGGGCGCTCATTTCCCGTCACGATTTTCTCGCGGTCGACGGCGCGTTTGGAGCGCCGCCCAAAGTGTCTGTCGCTTTCCCGCCGGAAGGCGGCATCGCGTTACAGTTCGAACGCTCGCACTTACTCGATCGTGCGCCCGAAGAGCGCAGCTATTCGATCGTGCTGAAGGAGCGCAGAAGCGTTAACTCCGCGATGCGTTGACGCGCATCGCCGGGCCGCAAGCGACCTTTCAGCCGCGCGCGTTCTTGAGATAAGCCTGGGCGCTGCCCGACAGCAGCCGCGGCAGGTGCGTATAGATGTAACGTACGCCCTTGTCGAGCATTTGACGCACGTTATCCGCGGTGGCCGGTGTTCCGGGCGTGCGGCCGGCCGCGACCATCTTGCGGAAGCTTTCGTCGATCGCTCGGGCAACAACGGGCGCCTTGGGATTTCCGGGATAGCCCAGAGCCTGCGACAAATCGGATGGGCCGATGAAGAAAACGTCGATGTCCTCGACCTTCAGGAGCTCGTCGATATTGTGTATCGCAGGCTCGTCTTCGAGCTGGACCGCGATCAGCGTCGACTCGTTTGCCGCCTGAACGTAATCGGCGAGCGTGCCATGCGCGTCGTACACCGCAGCGCGTGTGCCCGCCGCGAGGCCGCGCCGTCCCTGCGGGTGATATTTGACGGCAGCGACAACTTCGCGCGCTTCTTCCGCCGTATTGACGTGCGGCACCTGGACGCCCATGACACCGCGATCGAGCACCTGCAGGATGTGTTCAGGGCTGCGTGTCGCGGGACGCGCGATTGCGGTGATGCCGCACGCCTCCGCCGCCATCGCCATCAGCTCGACACTTTCCACCGTCAGCGTGCCGTGCTCGCAGTCGAGCAGCACCCAGTCGAAACCGGCGGCGCCGATCATCTCCACGATCTGCGGCGACGGGATCATGACGGAAACGCCGAACACCGGCTCGCCGGCGCGCAGCTTCTCCTTCATGCGATTGCGTTTCACAGGCGGGAGCGGACTTCAGCCGGACGCGGCTCAGGTGCCGAAATTCAGTTTGAGCGAATAGTATTCTTCGAGGAATTGCTTCAGCAGCGCTATGCCTGGAGCTGTGATCCCGACGATCCTGGTGCCGTGACACGTGTCGACCGCGTGCCGTACTTCGATCGTGCATGAAAGGACCTTGGCCGGATAGAGCTCGCACTTCAATTCGAGGACCTTGCCGAGCGGCAGAGCTTCATTGACGAGCACGGAAAAGCCGTTGCTGCTGAAATCCTGCAGCAGGCAAGTCAACGTTCTCGTGCCGTCGGTCACGGTACCGCGTCGAGTCAGCGGCGCACGGGACTCCTTGCGTTGATTGTCTGCCTGCCCCTTGGAAGCCATGTGGTACCCCCGAATACGACCTTTCTAATGTGCGGTGGGTCTCGAAGGGCTCGAACCTTCGACCAAGGGATTATGAGTTCTTCCGAGGCCGAATCTGACAAAACCCAGCCGCACACATCAGAGTATAAATGATGCTTCGCGTCGCCTATAGTTCCCCTGAAGTTAGACCAAATCGGGTGGAACCGGTAGCATTTTTGGTAGCAAGGCCCGGCGCCGAAGTCTAAGCGCATATTCGAAAAACCGCAGGCAGCGATGGATGAGTCGCGGCGCGGATTCTTGTCGTTCATGTGGGTTACACCGCGCGCACTGCAGCCGGCTGTCCTCCCGGCCTTTACTATCGGCCTTCGGCGGTTGGCCCGTACCAAAAGGAGGCCCAGCACGACCACTACAAGCGTGAGCCCGTTAACAAGCAGAACTGCGTCTAGCTCACTCACAACTATTACGCTTCCCATGTGGTCATGTGCCGAGCTCCCTTGAGCGCAGCGCTATCCGCATTCCAAAAGAACTGCGTGGAACGGCCGCGCTTGTGCTTCATGCGTTTGGCGATAATGCGAACGGCGCCGAGGTTCGGAATGTCAATTAACACTTCCATGGCATCAAGCCCCCGCGCTTTGTGGGGGCGGTAGCGTGTTCAGCGCTTCCGCTACATACGGGCCCGGAATCTGGGCGAGAACGTTGGCCTCATCACTTAAGTGAGCTCCGGTGCGACCTTCAAGTTCGGATTTGGCAGCACGCATCATTACCAGCCAATCATTCCATTCGGCTCGCTTCATGGCGCGTTGCATCTTGTCGTACCGCCAGCCAATGCAGAATCGTTGGTAGACGCTGCACCGAATATCCGCATCAAGGCGCGACATTCTCATAGCTGTCCCGCGTCGAGTTCTTTCAAGACACCTTGCATGTCCCGGATAATTTTGTTGCAACCCACAATTGTCTTAGCAGCCTCATTTCCAAGGTATCGGTCGCCTGATCGCATGGCTCGAACTGCGCGAGCAAGCGCCGCCTCACGTTGTAAACGCGCGGCTCTTAGCAGAACCCACAGCGCGTTCTTATCCACCGTCTTTTTCTTCGCTGTAGTCGGCACGCGCCACGACGTATCTTTATCCACGGTTCCGTGTTCGATACGGTGTGATGATGCCAAGGCACGCGCCGGAGCGCTTGATACGAGTGTCTGTAATGAAGGAGGTATTAGTGGCGGTTTTGCATAGGACGGACGTCCTACGGGCGGACATCCGAGCCGTGCATTCGACAGGGCCGGCAATCTCTGGATTACCGCAAGCAGCAGCCGATTCGGCCTACTGTCCCGGCTTGACCAGCAAAACAGGCCAAGTCGCTTCGAGTTTTGAGATGGTAATCGGTATAGAAACATCGCCTTCGATGATGAGGGCGACTGTGGTCGGTCTCGGAAGCTGGGTCGATACGCTGGCAAAAATGGAGCAAGTCGGTCTACGGCTTACGATCCTTTGCTGGCTGCACGACTAGAACCTCGAACGCGATCGCAATCCCGAAGGTGAGCACCAGCGCCAGCCAGCCCTCGGAGGGCGTAGGCCCCGATCAGCCAAAGATTTAACAAGAGGACCGCCCCTCCGAAGAGCCGCAGCTTGGTAATTTGCTTCATAGGGACACGGGGCGCCGAGGCAATAACGGTGACTGCTGCGGGGACTGCTTGAGGTTTGTCAGCGCCTGCTTACCTACAAACTATTGATTCCGGGTGGGTCTGGAAGGACTCGAACCTTCGACCAAGGG
>DATLEF010000148.1:0-6832 GCA_035525455.1 Burkholderiales bacterium | reverse complement strand
ACAAGACTGATGACCGGTATTGCCAACGCATTCGCTACCGGAGAAATGAGCGAAACCTGCTGAAACAAAGCGAGCAGGAGCGGCAGCAGTGCGATCGTGACCGCACCTTGCGTGCGCGCCCATGTGTGCGCCCAGTGCGCCTGCGCGATGCGATTCACACTTGCAAACAGGATCGCAGCGACCGCGCCGAACGAAAGCCAGAAGCCGGCCGAAGTCACGGCCCACGGATCGAGCAGCACCACTACGAATAGCGCCGCAGCGAGCACTACCGAAGCCGAGCTGCCCATGCCGAGCCACAGCGCCAGCGCGACCACCCAGATCATGTAGAGCGTGCGCTGCGCCGGCACCGCAAAGCCGGCGAGCAGCGTATAGAGAAAAGCGGCGAGCGCACCCGCGAGCACGGCAGCTTTAGCGGCAGGCAGCATGAGGGTGAGCCGGGCGCTGCGCCGCCACAGCGCAAGGGCGAGCGCATAAGCGAGCCCGGAGACCATCGTCACATGCAGGCCCGAGATGCTCATGAGGTGATTGACTCCGGTACGCGTGAACGTTTGCCATTGGGCCGCCGGAATCGCGCGCTGATCTCCCATCACCAGCGCCGCGATCACACCGGCGTACGGCTGCTCTGCGAGTGCCGCGAGGATGCGTGCGCGCAACTGCTCACGAACTGATTCGATCCAGTAACCCGGGCGCTGCACCATCGTCGCCAGACGCTCCGCCGATCCGCGCGGGCGCACGTAACCCGTAGCCCGGATGCCGCGTTCGAGCAGCCACGCCTCATAATCGAATCCGTGCGGATTGGCCGTGCCGTGCGGCCTTTTGAGACGCACGGTGAACCTCCAGCGCTCGCCCACGCGCACCTGCGGCAGCGAGGCATCGTTGTCGCGCGGCGCGCGGCCCCACCACGTCAGTGCGATGTGCGGCGGCACGAACGCGTCGCGCGTGAGCACGTGCTCGACGTCGAAATCGAAGCGGACGCTGCGCTCGTACGGCTGCGGCAAGGTCGCGACGACGCCGACGATTTCGATGTCGCGGCCTTCCCATTCGGCGGGAAGCGCTTCACCCATGCGCACGTGCGCCAACGCTGCGGCCCAGTAAAAGCCGGCTGCGAGCCACGCCAGCGCGAGCGCGACCCTGCCTGCATAACGCGAGACGCACCCCGAGGAAGCAGCAAGCCACGCGGCAGGTACCGCGAGGAGGAGCAGCCACGCATAGCGCAGATCGGGAAGCTCCGCCTGCCGTTGCAACAGCCACGCGCCGCAGGCAAACAGGACGATATACAGGCGCATCGGCTGCCCTCGTCGGTCTCAAGAGGACTCTCATGCTTAACGCGTGAGCGCGAGGCGCGGCAGACGAGTTCGTTACAATAGTTTTCGATTCCCTCACGGCCGCGCCGATGTCCCGCAAGCTTGTTCGAAGATTTCTGCCGAGCCCCGACAGCATCAGGCAGAACCGCTATATCGCGCGCCTCGGCCCGAGGATCCAGCATCCCAACCTGTGGCATCTGCATCGGCGTTCTGTTGCCGGCGGCGTAGCGGTCGGACTATTCGCCGGGCTCATACCCGGCAGCAATCCGGTACAGTTCACGGCAGCGGCGCTCATCGCCGTCGCGTTGCGCGTGAACCTTCCGATCGCGGTGGCCGTCACGCTGTACTCGAATCCCTTCACGGTACTGCCGTTGTATTTCGCGGCGTTCAAGCTGGGGCAGCTCGCCCTCATGCGCGATGCGGGCGAATTGCCGACCGCAGCGCTGTCGCTCGAAGGAAAAGGTTTTCGCGAATGGCTCCCTGCCGCGCTGGATTGGCTCACCAGCGTCGGCAAACCGCTGCTCGTGGGACTTCCCCTCCTCGCGATCCTGCTTGCGATCGTGGGCTACGTCCTGATCGACTGGGCGTGGCGGCTGCGCGTGATATTCGAATGGCGCAGGCGGCAGCTGCGCCGCGCGCGGGCGCCGCAGTGACAATGCCGGAATACTGGGATCAGGCCTCGCGCGAGCTCGCAGCGCGGGACCGGGTATTCTCCAAGCTGACGACCCGCCACGATGGCCTTGCGCTGGGCAGCCGCGGCGACGCGTTCTCGACGCTGGCGCGCGCGATCGTCGGCCAGCAGATTTCGGTGAAAGCCGCGCAAAGCGTATGGGAGCGCCTGGTCACCGAAGTGAGCGGGGTCACGCCGGCCAATATCGCGGCCGCGGATCTTGCCCGGCTGCGCACCTGCGGACTTTCGGGCCAGAAGAGCGCATACCTGCTGGATCTGGCCGCGCGCTTCGTCTCGGGTACCCTCGATCCCGGCCGCTGGTCCGCGCTCGACGACGAAGCGCTGATCACAGAGCTCACGCAGGTGAAAGGCATCGGCCGCTGGACCGCCGAAATGTTTCTCATTTTCTACATGGCGCGGCCGGATGTCCTGCCGCTAGACGATATCGGGTTGCAACGCGCAATGAGCCTGCATTACAACGCCGGGCGCCCGCTTTCGAAGCTCAAGATGCGCCGCATTGCGAAAGCCTGGGCGCCGTGGCGCTCGGTCGCAACGTGGTACTTGTGGCGGAGCCTCGATCCAATTCCGGTCGTGTACTAAAAATGCGGTAAGCGCCGGGCTTTCCCGGAAACGCTGGCCGCCTAAAATGTGCAAAACGTCTATCACCTGATCCTGATCGGCGCGGCAATGGTCGCGGCGAGCGTCATCGTGAGTGCTTTCGCCTCGCGTGCCGGCACGCCCTTGCTGCTCGTTTTTTTGTTGCTCGGCATGATTGCCGGCGAAGACGGACCTGGCGGCATCGCCTTCAACGACGTTCAGCTGACTTACCTCATCGGCTCGATCGCGCTCGGCATCATTCTCTTCGACGGCGGCATGCGCACGCATGCGCAAACCGTCCGCGTCGGAATCGGTCCCGGCATCGTTCTCGCCACGCTGGGCGTCGCGGTCACGAGCGGCGTCATCGCGGTCTTCGCAGTATGGCTTTTCGCCTTCACGTGGCTGCAAGGTCTCCTGCTCGGCGCGATCGTGGGCTCCACCGATGCGGCCGCCCTGTTCTCGGTGCTTTCGGCGCGATCGCTCGCGATCAAGCGGCGCGTGAGCGCGACGCTCGAAATCGAATCTGGCTGTAACGATCCGATGGCCGTGTTTCTTACGATCGCGCTCGTGCAGGCGATCGCTACCGGTAAAACAGGGCTCGACTGGAACGTGGCGGGGCAGCTCATCGCCGAGTTCAGCATCGGCGGCGCGGCCGGTCTCGCAGGCGGTTATCTGATGGTGGCCCTCATCAACCGTCTCGATCTTGCACAGGCGCTGTATCCGCTGCTTGCCTCCGCGCTCGCGCTGCTGGTTTTTGCCGTGACCGGCAGCATCGGGGGCAGCGGTTTTCTTGCGATCTACGTCGCCGGCCTCGTTATGGGCAATCGTCAGGTCCACTCGGCTCAAAACATACTGCGCGTGCATGACGGCCTCGCGTGGCTCGCGCAAATCGGCATGTTCCTGGTTCTTGGACTGCTCGCGACACCTCGCGAGCTCTTGAACGTCGCCCACACGGCGCTGCTGATCGCGGTCGTGTTGATCCTGGTCGCGCGCCCGCTCGCCGTCGTGCTGTGCCTCGCACCGTTTCGTTTTCCGTGGCGCGAGCAGGCTTTCATCGCCTGGATGGGTCTGCGCGGGGCGGTACCGATCATTCTCGGCGTGTTCCCCTTGGTTGCGGGACTCGAGAACGCATGGCTTTATTTCAACGTCGCGTTTTTCGTGGTGCTGGTGTCGCTCTTCGTGCAGGGCTGGACCGTCGCGCCCGCGGCAAGGCTGTTTCAGCTGGAAGTGCCGCCGGCTTCCGTGCCGGCAGGCCGGTATGACTTGGGGACGGCAGGCCACTGGGACCTCGAGCTCATGCGCTACGATCTCGCCGAGGACAGCCCCGTGCTCGCGACGCCCGTCGCCGAGCTGCCGCTGCCGGAACAATCCTCCCTGGCCGCGGTGCTGCGCAATAACCGTCTCGAACCGTCCGCCCGGGTCGCGAAGCTCGAGCCCGGCGATCGCGTCTACGTCATTGCTTCTGCCACTCACGTCGACGCGCTCAATCGCATCTTCATAGCACCGCATCACCCCGAACGGCTCGAGGAGCATCAATTCTTCGGCGATCTCGTTCTCGACGCGAGCGCGGGTCTCGCAGACATCGCATTGTTTTACGGCATCGACATGCCGCCGAGCGCGGGCGATTCCACTCTGGGCGAGTACTTGCAGCGCGTTTTTCGCAAGCGGCCCGTGGTCGGCGACCGCCTGAAAGTCGGCCGCGTCGAGTTCGTCGTTCGTGAAATGCAGGGCGGCCGCGTCAGCCGCGTGGGGCTCAAGTTTCGCTGATGACGCACGAGGAGTTTGTCGCGGCGTACCGCGCGGGCTCGATACGCATAGCGATCGACTCGGCAGCCGCGGCGCGCTACCTGAGCGCGCGCCTCATACTCCCGTTCGTGGTGCTGCCGGTGCTGGGCGCAGGCACCGCGCTGGCGTTAAGCGGCTGGCTGTGGACGGGCTTCGCCGTCATCGGTATCGGCACGCTCGCACCGGTGCTGATCAAGCGCTCGGCACCGCATTTCGTGATCACGCACGCGCTGCAGGACGAGAAGTTCTACGGCGACGTCGTCGGCGCCAAAGTGCTGCAGATCGAAACGGTCTCTAACTAGGCTGAAGCACGCCGTCGACCAGACGCAATATGCGATGCGCCCGCGATGCGAGATCGTGATCGTGCGTCACGATGACGAAGCTCGTGCCGTGCGACTGATTGAGCTCCATCATGAGCTCGAAAACGGACTCCGCGGTATGGCGATCGAGATTGCCCGTCGGCTCGTCGGCCAGCACGCAGACCGGCCGCGTCACGAGCGCGCGCGCGAGCGCCGCCCGCTGGCGCTCGCCTCCGGAAAGCTCTCCTGGCGTGTGCGTCAAGCGGTGGGACAGTCCCACTTCTGCCAGCACGGCCGCAGCAGCTTCGTGCGCGTCCGCTTTCGGCATGCGCCGGATGAGCAGCGGCATCGCGACGTTTTCCAGGGCGCTGAACTCGGGCAGCAGATGGTGGAATTGATAGACGAACCCGAGCGCACGGTTGCGGGTCTCGCCGCGTTCGGCTTCGGTCTGCTTGCGAATATCCTGGCCCAGCACGCGGATCTCGCCCGCGGTCGGCACGTCGAGACCGCCGAGCAAATGGAGCAGCGTGCTCTTGCCCGAGCCGGACGCGCCTACGATCGCGACGCGCTCGCCCGGGTTCACTTCCATCGTGACGCCCATCAGCACGGGCACTTCGACTTTGCCCTGGTAGAAAATCTTGCGCAGGTCACGGCAGGCGACGACCGCGCCGCCGTTCTTCGCGCTACTCATAGCGCAACGCCTCGGCCGGATTCACTTTCGATGCGCGCCATGCCGGATAGATAGTCGCGAGCCCCGAGAGCGTGAACGAAATGAGCGCGGTCGCGACGACGTCGGTATATCTCAGCTCCGAGGGCAGGTCCGTGATCTGGTAGACCTCCTGCGGCAGGAACTTGAAGCCGAAGAGCTGCTCGACGAAGCGCACGATCACGTCGACGTTGAGCGCGCCGATGATGCCGAAGACGATTCCGAAGAAGACGCCTACCACGCCGATGATCACGCCCTGTATCATGAACACGCGCATCACGCCGCCCGGCGAAGCGCCGAGCGTGCGCAGGATCGCGATATCCGAATTTTTTTCCTTCACCACCATGAAGAGACTCGACACCAGGTTGAATGCGGCGATCGCGATAATGAAAAAGAGCAGCAGCGACATCATGCGTTTCTCGAGGTCGACGGCGCGGAAATAGGTCGCGTTCATGCGCGTCCAGTCGGTCACGCTCGTGTTCGCCGGCAGCAAGCGCAGCAACTCGCGCGCGACGGCAGGCGCGCGGAAAAGATCGTCGAGCTTGATCCTGACGCCGCTCACGTGGTCGCCCAGGCGGTACAGGCGCTGTGCGTCCTCCATGTGAACGAGCGCGAGCGTCGAATCGATTTCGTAATGACCGACGTTGAAGGTGCCGACAACCGTAAATTGCCTGAGACGCGGCACGACACCCGCGGGCGTCACCTGCCCCTGCGGTGCGACGAGCACGATGACGTCGCCGGGTCGAACGCCGAGCGATCGTGCGAGCGCTTCGCCCAGCACGATACTGAACTCGCCCGGCTTGAGCGCAGCGAGGTTGCCGCTCCGCATATTGCGCCCGAGATCGTCGACCGTATCTTCGAGCTCCGGCACGACGCCGCGCAAGAAAGCGCCTTGCACTCTCCCTCCGCTCGTGAGCAGCCCCTGGGCGAGCACGTAAGGCGCCGTTGCTTTCACCTCGGGATGCTGCTTCACGGCCGCAGCGATCTTTTGCCAGTCAGGCAGCGTGTCGGTGATTCCGGCGACCTGTACGTGCGCGACCGCGCTCAGCATGCGCGTGCGCACTTCGCGCTGAAAACCGTTGAAAACCGAAAGCACCGTGATGAGCACGGTCATTCCGAGCGCGATACCGACGATGGATATCAGCGAAATGACCGAGATGAAACGCGTGCGCTGGCGGGACCGTGTATAACGCAGCCCGATGAACCACTCGTATGAGGCCACAGCGAGGCGGGAATAAACGAAAGGCGTGAGTGTAGCAAACCGCTCGCCCGGTCCGGCGCTGTACGCATGTTAAACTCGCCGCGCGCCGATGCGATGTACGCTGCTGATTCCTCACCTTTTCTGGCCGCGCGGCCAGGTTGACTCAGTCGCGCGCGGTCTCGAGCTGCCGGCGTTCGCACAGCTTCTCGCGCGTAGTTCGCTCGAGCGCACCCCCGCTCTCACTCTTGAGGCGTGGCTCTGTCAGGCATT
>DATLEF010000131.1:0-10363 GCA_035525455.1 Burkholderiales bacterium | reverse complement strand
CACCGACACAAATAACGCTGGAGGAATGCTGATGCGCGCGTGTCTCGCAATCATCGCCGCGATCGCCGCGATCATCTCTACCGCTGCGCCTGCCGCAGAATATCCATCGCGGCCCCTGCGTCTCATCGTCCCATTCAGTGCAGGCAGTGCCACCGACCTGCTGGCGCGCATGATTGCGCCCAAGATGACCGAGACGTGGGGCCAGCCGATCGTCATCGACAACCGGCCGAGCGCGGGCGGCACGATCGCAGGCGGCATCGTCGCAGCCGCCGCGCCCGACGGCCACACGCTGCTGTTCACCTCCTCCGGCTTTGCAGGAGCAGCCGCCCTTTACGACAAGCTGCCTTACGATCCGCTGAAAGATTTTACCGGCGTGACGCTGGTCGCCGTCACACCGCTCGTGCTCGTCGTCGCGCCGAATCTCGCCGTGAAATCGGTGAAGGACCTGATCGCGCTCGCCCAGCAGAAACCCGGGCAGCTCAATTTCGGATCGTCCGGGATCGGCGGTGGAACGCATTACGGCGGCGAGCTCTTCAAGCTCGCCGCGAAAATCAACGTCGTGCACGTGCCCTATCGCGGCACGCCGGAAGTGCTGACCGACACCATGAGCGGCCGCATGCATTTCTTCATCTCACCGGTGCTGCCGGCGACGCCGCTCATCAGGGCCGGCCGTCTGATCGCGCTCGGCGTGACCTCGCCGCAGCGTCTGCCGATGCTGCCGGACGTGCCGACGATCGCCGAAGCCGCGATTCCCGGGTTCGAATACGAAGGCTGGTACGGTGTCTTCGTGCCGTCGCGTACGCCGCGCGCGATCGTGAACAAGCTCTCGCAGGAAATCGGACGGATCCTGCGCTTGTCCGACATCCAGGAGCGCATTACACGCGAAGGCGCGGCGCCGAAGTCGATGACGCCCGAGCAGTTCGACAAGATGGTGCGCGACGAGATCGTCACGCGCGGGAAAGTCTTCAAGGCGGCGGGTACCAAAGCGGAGTGAGCACCGAACAGCCGGGAGGAGTCATGCGTATTTTTCTGACGTCGTCGCTCTTGATCGTATGCACGCCGGGCGCAGTCGCAGCCGACTATCCCACGCGGCCCATCCGGCTGATCGTGCCCTTCACGGCCGCAAGCGCAGCCGATCTGCTCGCGCGCATGATCGGCACGAAGTTGACCGAGAGTTGGGGACAGCAGACCGTAGTCGACAACCGCCCGAGCGCGGGAGGCACCGTCGCGGGCGCGATCGTGGCGACCGCGGCGCCCGACGGCCACACGCTGATGGTGACCTCTTCGGCGTTCGCGGGATCCGCCGCGCTGTACGACAAGCTCCCGTATGACCCGATCAAGGACTTCAGCGGCATCACGCAGATCGCGGTCACGCCTACGCTGCTTGTCGTGGGACCGAACCTGGGCGCGAAGTCGGTGAAGGAGCTCATTGCGCTCGCGCAGCAGAAGCCGGGGCAGCTCACGTACGGCTCGGCGGGCATCGGCAGCGGCACGCATTTCGCCGCCGAGTTCTTCAACATGACGGCCGGTATCAAGACCGTGCACGTGCCGTATCGCGGCTCGCCCGAAGCGCTGACGGATACGATGAGCGGGCGCATCCATTATTCGATGTCGCCGATGCTCACCGCGGTGCCGCTCATCCGAAGCGGACGCGTGTTCGCGATCGGCGTCACCTCGCCGCAGCGCGTGCCGGCGTTGCCGGATGTCCCGACGATCGCCGAGGCCGCACTGCCCGGGTTCGCCTATGAAGGCTGGTTCGGCGTCCTCGCGCCGTCGCGCACGCCGCGCGCGCTGGTGACCCGGCTGTCGCACGAAATCGGACGCATCATCATGCTCCCGGAAAATCAGGAGCGCATCAGCCGCGACGGCTCGACGGCGCGCGCATCCACGCCGGAACAATTCGAGAAGCTCGTGCGCGACGAGATCGTCACGCGCAGGAAAGTCTTCAAGGCGGCGGGCGTAAAGCCCGACTGACGTTTCACCGCTATTGCGGCGGCGCGAGAGGCGGCGGATCCTCTTCGATGACCTGGTTGGCGAAGCGCATCTCCGCGACTTCCTCGTAAACGAACTTTGTTCGCAGCAGGCCCCCCGCTATCGCGGCATCGCGCAGCCACTCGAGCCCCTCACGCTGCATCATCGGCGTGCGGTTCCACAGCCCGAGCTCGATGTAGAAGTCGCAGGATGCTGCAAGCGTCGCGCGATCGAGCTGCGGAAAATATCCGCTGACGGCATCTGCCAACGCCCGGCCGCCCTGCTCGTAGATCCATTTCTGCGTGCGAAACATGGCGCGGCACATGCCCAGGATCACCTGCGGATTCTTTTCCGCATACGCGCGTGTCGTATTGAGCGTCGTGTACGCTGCGGGCCCCCGGGAGGCCGCCGCGTACCAGACGTGCGCCGCTCCGCTTCGCACCAGCTCGGCGGCGTAAGGCTGAAACACCTGTATCAGATCCACGGTGCCGGCGCGCAATGCATCCCGGTTTTCAGCCATGCTCCGATCGGGCGCGAGCTTCAAGGCTTTCCAATCGAGGCTGCGGCTCCGCAAGTCGTGCTGCAGGCAGAGCCACGGTGTCGGCACTTCGATCACCCGGGCAAAAGTCCGGCCGAAAAGGTCGGCGTATTTGAAGTCCGGATTCGGCTCGCGTCCGAGGATGAAAAACGGATCCCTGCCGACGACCTCGCAAAATGCGATCGGGTCGCCGTCCGGGTGCTTTTCGCGCGCCAGCATGAGCCGCAGCGGGCCGCCCCACGATACTGCCGCCCCTCCTGCAATGACGGTCTGCATCGTCTGCGCCGCATCGGCCGACATGGTGACCTCGACCTCGAGGCCTTCGGCTTCGAACGCGCCGAGCGCCGAGGCAGCGTAAAACGGCGCGTAGAACACAGCGCGAAAGTTTTCGATCAGCGTAATGGCCATGGCGCGTAAGATTTAGGAGTATCGACCGTGGATTTTCGCATAACGCGCACACGGGGATATGTCGAAGCGTCGAAGCGTCGATGGATCAGTCGTCAGGAGCGCATGGAGGACCGCATGAGCCGTACCTTGTATTCGTTGCTCGCGGCGCTTCTGCTGCCGGCGATCGCGTTCGCAGCAGACGCTCCGTACGATCTGGTGCTGCGCAACGCCCGTATCGTCGATGGCACGGGCAGCCCGTGGTATCGCGGAGACCTTGCGATACGCGGCGACACTATTGCCTCGATCGCGCCGACGATCGCGGCACCCGCCAGGCGCGTCATCGACGTCAAAGATGCGGTCGTCTCGCCCGGCTTCATCGACCTTCACACGCATGCGGTGCGTGGGATTTTTCAGGTGCCGACCGCCGACAATTACGTGCGGCAGGGCGTCACGACTATCATGGAAGGGCCGGACGGGGGTTCGCCGCCCGGATTCAAGCTGTTCCTCGAAAAGCTTGCGGCGCTCAGGAAATCCATCAACATCGGGAGCTTCGTCGGACAGGGCACGGTGCGCACGTCGGTGATCGGACTCGCCGATCGCAAAGCAACGCCGGAAGAGATCGCGCGCATGCGGGCGATCGTCGATCAGGCGATGCGAGACGGCGCTTTCGGCCTGAGCACAGGTCTTTTTTATGTTCCAGGCAAATTCACGCCGCTCGAGGAGGTGATCGAGCTGCAGAAAGTCGTTGCGCCATTTCGCGGCGTGCACACTTCGCACATGCGCGATGAGGCATCGAAAATACTGGACAGCGTAAGAGAAACCATCGCCATCGGTGAACAGGGCGGCGTCCCCACTCACATCTCGCATCACAAGATGATCGGCAAGGACAACTGGGGCAAAAGCGCGGAGACGCTCGCGCTCGTGGACGAAGCGCGTGCCCGCGGTGTGGACATGACGCTCGACCAATACCCGTACACGGCGTCGGCCACGTCGATACACGGCGCGCTGCTTCCGGGCTGGGCGCTCGAAGGCGGATTGAAAGATACTCAAAATAGACTGAAGGATCCGGCGACGCGCGTGAAAATCAGGGCGGCGACGGCCGAATTGATCCGCACCGAGCGCGGCGCCGGGGACCCTGCGAACGTGGTCGTCTCGATGTGCGACTGGGATGCGTCCCTTGCCGGGAAGAACCTCTCGCAGATCGCGCAGGCGCGCGGCATGGCGCCGACACCGGACAACGCCGCCGAAGTGGTGGCGTGGCTCGTAGAGAATGGAAGCTGCCGCGGCGTATTCCACGCAATCGGTGAACAGGACGTGCTGCGGATCATGGTGCATCCGGCGGCGATGATCGCCTCCGACGGCGAAATCCCGATATTCGGGCGCGGGGTGCCCCATCCGCGCAGCTACGGCACTTTCGCGCGCGTGCTCGCGGTCTACGTGCGCGACAAGAAAGTGCTGACGCTGGAAGAAGCGGTGCGCAAGATGTCCGCATTTCCCGCAACGCGTATCGGGCTCACCGATCGCGGCGTTCTGCGTCCCGGCATGAAAGCGGACATCGCGGTCTTCGATCCCGCGCGCGTGCGCGACGCAGCCACTTTCGACAACCCGCACCAGTACGCCGAAGGGTTCTCGCACGTCATCGTGAACGGACAAGTCGTGTACGAGAACGGCGCAATGACCTCAGTTAGACCGGGGCGTGTGCTTTATGGACCGGGCAGCGCCGCTGCGCACTCCCAATAATTGCGAGGGTGCTTTTCGTAAGGCTACGGCAAATGGCTCTGCAGTAACCCGAACAGGGCATGCGGGTCGACCGGCTTACTCACGACTGCGCGTAAGCCGGCGGCGTCGATAACGTGCCGCGCGTCTGCGTTGTATCCGGTGTAGAGAATGATCGGCAGGTCCGGACGGATCGCGAGTAATTCGCGCGCAAGCTCGACGCCCGTTTTCCGCGGCATGACCTGATCGGTGATCACGAGATCGAAGCGCCGCGAGTCCTCGCAAAAAAGCGATGCCGCCTCGGCGGGCGAGGTCGAAACGGTCACTTCGAGCCCCCAGCACTCGAGCAGATCGCCCATGAAAGTGCCGACCGCCTGCTCGTCGTCGACGACCAGCACCCGGCCCCGCAATTGCGCCTGCGGGCCGCACGCGCGAATCCCGCATTCGGCCGCGGACGTGTCAGCCGCATCGGGCAATGCGGGGAACAGCACGCGAAAGCGCGTGCCGCGGCCGGGCGTGCTGTCGACGACGATGTGGCCGCCGGTCTCGTGCACGATACCGTGCACGCTCGCGAGCCCCATGCCGCTGCCTTTCCCGACTTCCTTCGTGCTGAAGAAGGGCTCGAAGATGCGGTCGATGATTTCGGGCGCGATGCCGTGGCCACTGTCCTCGACTGTCAGCTCCACGAACTCGCCGGACGCGTGCTGGCGGCACGCGGTGCAGACGTCCCCGCAGCGTGCTGAGGCTGCGATCGAAAGCCGGATCGCGCCGCTGCCGCTCATCGCGTCGCGGGCGTTGAGACAAAGATTGAGCAGTATCTGGTCGAGATGCACCGGATCGAGCATGACCGCGGGCACTTCGGCCTCGAGCTGCTTTTCGATCGCGATAGTCGCAGGAAGCGACGGTCCGAAAAGTCCGACCGATTGTTCGACCAGCGCCTGCAGCGAAACGGGCCGCGGCTGTCCGCGCTGTCCGCGGCTGAACGTGAGCATCTGCTGAATGAGGTCGCGTGCCCGGCCGCACGAAGCGCCGGCCTGGTCGAGATACTTGCCGAGCTTGGCATCTCCGGCTGCGGCCGGATGGTCGGCTGCCAGCGTGATGTAGCCCATGATGCTCGTGAGGAGGTTGTTGAAGTCGTGAGCGATGCCGCCGGTGAGATGGCCCAGCGCTTCCATCTTCTGCGCCTGTCGCAGCGCCTGCTCGGCGTGCTTGCGCTCGGTGATCTCGCGCGTGAAGGCGACGATCCGGCGCTCGCCCGCGATCACCGCCGGCCGCAGGACGACTTCGTCCCAGTGCAGGCTTCCGTCTTTCCTGCGGCGGCGCCATTCGAAGCGCACCGGGTTTCCAGACTTCGCTTCTTCGATGCGTTTCGCCGCCTCTTCTCCCGTATACGGATGCTCGCCTGAGCTCAGCTCGGCGACGCTGATGCGCTTCATTTCCTCGTACGTATACCCGGTGACTTCGCACGCGCGGCGGTTGACGTCGATCACCGCACCCGTGTCCCAGTCATGGATGAATATCGCGTCCTCGCTGGCCTCGAAAATCGCGCGATAGCTCGCTTCCGAGCGCCGCAGCGTTTCTTCGGAACGCAGGCGCTCGAGCTCGGCGGCGGCGCGCACCGCGAAAATCTTGAGGATCGACTCGATGAACTCCGCATTCGACATCGGCGCGCGCGAGAGCACGGAGATGAGACCTATCGGCTTGCCGCTGCCGTCAGTCAACGGAAAGCCGGCATAGCTCTCGATCTTGAGCTTCTCGAATTCCACGTCGCCTGGAAAAGTCTCGCGCACGCCGGAAGAGTAGATCTTGAACGACTGGCCGACCACGCCCGCACACGGGCTTCCCGCACTCGGATACTCGAAGTTCTGCTGCACCTCGCCGTCGAAAAAAAGCGCGTGCACGCGCATGCTGCTGCCGTCTTCGCAGGGCTCCGCGATCAGGGCGCCATCGACCTCGAGGATCGTGGCAAGATAGCGCACGAGCTCCTGGAATACGCTCGCGCCCTGCGCGCTCGACACCGCGAGCGCAGCTTTGGTGAGGGCATCCTGCGTGCGTTTGGTCTCGGTGATGTCGGTTGCGATGCCGCACACGCCATAGGGCTCGCCGTCGGCGCTGCAGAGCGGAAACTTGAACGACAGAAACGTCTTGCGCTCCCGCCCGGCATCGACCGTCACTTCGAACTCGGTCCCGCTGCCCTGCGTAAGCACCTGCGCGTCGTTCATCTGAAAGTGCGCGGCGACGGCCGGTGGCCAGAGCTCGAGGTCGGTCCGTCCGACGATTTTCTCCGCAGGCACGCGCACGACGCGCTCGAGCTCGCGATTGGCGAAGACATAGCGGCCTGCGCGGTCCTTGACGAAAATGACGGCCTTCGTGCGATCGAGCACCTGCTGCAGGCGGTCCTGAGTCTCTCGCTGGATCCAGCCGACTTCGCTCAGGTTCGAAAGATCGTGAACATGCGCGAGCAGCGCCGAACCGGACGCGTTGTCGCCCGTGAGATGCACGAGCGCGTGAACGCGCTTGCCGCTGCGGTTTCGGAACTGCCACGGGAACCACTGCGGAAGACCGGCCTGCGCGGCGTGCCAGCGGCGCTGCCAGCGCTCGCGGGAGAACGCGCCATCGGATTGCACTTCGGGCGAGAGCGCGAGCAGCGCGGCTCCGAGGAGCTCCTCACGCGCGGCGCCGATCATCCGGCAGAAGCGCTCGTTGCAGTCGACGACTGAATCGTCGAGCACGACGAGGCCGTGCGGCGCGTTTTTGCACGCGTCGTAAGCCAGCTGATTCACCGTGGATGCGGGCGGGGCTGTCATGGCGGCGAAGTATAAACACGCGCGGCCGCGCCGGGAAAACTGTTACCTCGCTGAAACAAACCGATACGTGACTCTGAGCCCAAGTGGCTCAGGATGCAGGTGTATCTGCCTGCGGTGGGACAAACATGTATCCGGCGCCGCGCACCGTGCGCAGCACCTGCGGCTCCTCCGGGTTCACTTCGATCTTGCGGCGTAGGCGCGCGATGCGAATATCGATCGAGCGGTCGAAAGGCTCCCATTCGCGGTTCCTGGTGAGCGTCAGGATCTGGTCGCGGGTAAGAACTTTGTGGGGATGGTCCGTGAATATCTTGAGGAGGTCGTACTCCATGCTCGTGAGCGCCACTTCCTGACCGCTTACGTCGACCAGCTGGTGGGCGGCGACATCGAGAAAGCAGCGGCCCACCGCTATCCGCTCCGCTGCGCCACGGACCGGCGCGTGCTGCGCCGGCGCGCGCGCGTGCATCCGGCGCATGACGCTCTTCAAGCGCGCCAGCAGCTCCCGCGGATCGAACGGCTTGGTAACGTAATCGTCGGCGCCGATCTCGAGACCCACGACGCGATCGACCACGTCGCCCGCCGCTGTGACCATGATGATGCCCAGATCGTGATGCTCGCGCAGGTAGCGCGCGAGCGTGAGGCCGTCTTCACCGGGCAGGCGCACGTCGAGCAGCACGACGTCGGGCACCTTGCGCTCGATTTCCTCGCGCATGTCGCTGCCTTTGCCCGCCTGATGCACGTCATAACCCTGGCCGCTCAAGTACTCGGCCAGCATTTCACGCACGCTCTGATCGTCCTCGACGATGAGCACGCTGCCGTTGCTGGACATCGCTGCCTGCTTTTTCGAATAAGCCGAAATTATAGCGTGCCGCTGAAACAAACTGTTTCGTTCGTGACATCGCAGCGAAACATACGCCGCCTAGACTCCACTTCAACGCCGCACTTCGCGGCGGCCTCACACGAAGGCAACATCATGAGAGCGCGGTTGAACTGGGTGTGGAAGCATGTGTATAACCTCGGACCTTATGTGCTCGTGGAGCTTTTGCTCCCCGGCGGCACGCTGCTCGCGCTCCTGCTGTGGCTTTCGCAGTACCGGCGCAAAGCGGCGCAATCTTCAATCTGAAGGAGCGGCAATGAACAATGCACTGAAAATGTTTCTGGCGACTTCGGCGGTTTATTTCGGCCTGGGGGCGGCACCGGGCGCCGCGGCACAGCCTAAAGACGCGAGCGCGAAGTCGAGCCCGCAGGTCGAGCGCGGCCGCTATCTCGTCAAGGTTGCCGGCTGCAACGACTGCCACACCGCAGGCTACGCAATGAGCGGCGGCAAGGTTCCGGAAGCGGAATGGCTGAAAGGCGACAGCCTCGGCTGGCGCGGCCCCTGGGGCACGACTTATCCGGCCAATCTGCGTCTCTATATGGCGCCGATGACGCAGAATCAATGGGTGCACGCTGCCAAGAATCTGCAGACGCGGCCGCCCATGCCGTGGTTCGCGCTGCACGACATGACCGAGGGCGACCTGAAGGCGATCTATCAGTACGTCAAATGGCTGGGTCCGGCAGGCACGGCCGCCCCGGGCTATGTCGCGCCTGACAAAGAACCCAAGGGGCCGGTGGTGCAGTTTCCGGCGCCGCCGAAATAACGCGGTCGGCTACACCGCGAGCCCGCACCGGCTCTCTCGCGCTCGCGGTAGACTTGGCGGCTCGGCATCTCCGGCCTCAATCCGACCGTCCAAGGAGCTCACATGGTTACGCTCGAATTTCACGATCCGTCCGGCACGCTCGAAGTGACGCAGCCTTTTGCGCCGCGCCTGGACACACTCGCAGGCAAGCGCATCGGTTTCGTCAGCAACGAGCAATGGCAGGCGTACCGCATGCTGCCGCAATTGAAATCGCTGCTCGAGCAGGATTTTCCCGGTATCGAAGTCCTGCCCATAGATGCTTTCCCGCAAGGCAACACGCTGATCGGCACCGAGGAGACGGCGAGGCGCGTGAAGGAGAGCGGTGTCGACGCGGTCATCGTCGGCAACGCGAGCTGAGGGGCCTGCGCCACAGCATGCGGCCGTGCAGCCGCTAGGATAGAAAGCTTCGGCATCCCCACCGTCACGCTCACGCGGACGGACTTCGTCGGAGTCATGAAAAATGCCGTGTCCGGCCTCGGGCTCGCACCCGATGCCGCGATGGTCACGTTCCCGATCGACATGTTCCTTCCAGGGAGCGACATCAGCTCGCTCGAGCTTCGCAAGCGCGAGTTCTACACCGCGCTCACCAAATGGAAGTCCGGTTTCGAGCAGGCCCACGGCGCCAGCAAGATGATCACGGTCGAAGGCGCGTCGTACGAAGACGCGCTCATCAAGGCCAACAACCTGATGATCACCAATTTGTGGGGCGACGGGCTGCCGGTGTGGCCCGCCACCCGCGAGCGCGTCGACTGGATCCTGCGTGGAACGGCGTTGCCGCGCACGCATGCGTTCGGCAAGTTTCCGCCGCGAGGCGGTGTCACGACCGTCGAGACCTGCGCCATAGCGCTCGCGATGGCGGGCGGGCGGCCCGAATATCTGCCGGTGCTAATCGCTGCGGTGGAAGCGGCGCTCGAGCCCGAGAATAATTTCGATCAGCTGCAGGCGACTTCAGGCGCGCCTTTTCCGGTCGTCATCGTCAACGGCCCGATCGGCAAACAGATCCGTCTCAATTCGGGCTTCGGCTGTCTCGGGCCCGATCCGCAGCAGCCCGCGGGCGCCAGCATCGGACGCGCGCTCCGCATGCTGCAGCAGAACGTGGGCGGTGCGGTTCCCGGCGGTGGCACCATGGCGATCTGGGGGGCGATGCGCTACACCAATGTCGTGTTTGCCGAGGACGAAGAGGGGCTCCCCGAAGGGTGGCAGCCGCACGGCACCGATCGCCACGGCTTCGATCGCGGCACGAATTCGGTGTCGCTCGTATTCGCAAG
>DATLEF010000124.1:0-7602 GCA_035525455.1 Burkholderiales bacterium | reverse complement strand
CACCGGGAGGTCACGGTCGCGACTCGTTGCGCGCCTGTCCAAGCGACATCGTGCTCAGTGAGCGAGCCGCACCACCTGCACCAGAAGTTCAGTTTATCCATGCGACTCCCAAAACCGGCCGGCGACCGCACCTGGTGAAAGGGGAGTCGCGGATTGCCTGGCCGGCATCACAGGATAATGCATCGCGCGCCTGACGTCCCGCGCTGGCAACTGTATTCGCGTTTGCCGGGAAGGCGTGTAGTTGGTAATTTTGGCTACGGCCACGATGAGATAACTCCGGAGTAACCGCCGCTCGCTCACGAAAGGGCAGAGCCATGAACACGGGTAAACGGGGTACCGTCCTGCACAAGCCCGGCCAGACGATCCGGCACCTGTATTTCCCGATCGATTGCCTCGTGTCGATAACGACACATCCTCCGAATCGAATTGGAAGCGAAGGCCGTAGCCATGGGAGTAAATAAGATGAAATCACTCACTCCGACACCGGGACCGGATTACGATCATCCGCTGGAAATGCTCGAAGCGTGCCACGACCGGATGAAAGAGCGGCTGGAGGTGCTGCAGCGGCTACCGGCGCATTTGGCCGCGCACGGGTGCGACGATGAGGCGCGGCAGGCCGCGGCCAACGTCATGCGCTATTTCGACACCGCCGGCGAGTTTCACCATGAGGATGAGGAAGTCAACCTGTTTCCGGCGCTTGCGTCACGAATGCCGAATGACGAGCATTTGCGCGAGCTCATCACTCGCCTCCGGTGGGAACACGAGATCATGCGTGCGCTGTGGAAGTCATTGCGCGCTGCGCTAAAGCCGATCGCGGACGGCATGTCGGCCGATCTCGGTGCGGAGCTCGCAGAAAAATTCAGCGCGCGTTACCGCCAGCACATCGAGCTCGAGGAGGCTGAGCTCCTGCCGGTCGCGCAGCGCGCGTTCAGCGTGGAAGAACAGGCGGCGCTGGGTGCCGAAATGGCGCAGCGTCGCGGCGTGAAACGCTAAGTAAGCTCTGGAGAATTTGCCGCTACGAGCAGCGCCGCAGGCGCAGATCGCCGATGACGATCGCTAGTTCCCGATTCGAAGCGCTGATCACGCTAAAGGGAACAACGTTTGTTACCACCGCGTCGTCCTGCGCAACAGTTTTCTCCCACGCGCGCCCAATCTGCATTCGCGACTTGCGAATTTGTTGGTCGATCTGCTCCCGAGATTGAACCGCGCCGCGCAGCAGCCAGTCGAGTCGGTCGGTATCAGTGATGGTCGTTGCGCGCTCGTTGCTCATTCTGTCGCTCCCTCGTTCGTTACTCACGCGCGGGCGGCAGCCCGGGCGAGCTGCGGCGTAGCAATACGCATACCACATGGGCCGTCACCGGCTCGCCGAGCTAAGATTTTCCGATTCAGGAAGAGAAGTCCGCTGCGATCAGCGCTGTCACCCGAGCAGAGCGTCAGAATGACATCCCTTGTGGGCCGGATTTACCGCATGCGCCAAGCAGAGATTGGGGTACGTGCGTGCCACCACCGATGACGTGACAGCGATGTGTCTTCGCGCGGAGACAGCATTAACGCCGCCGCGTCGTGGTCACCGTGTGAATCATCTATGAGCGCCGCACTTTTTCGCGTGTGTCTTCTTCGGGAGACACCGGGGGCAACCTGCTAGACCAACGGGCCGGTCCCGAACAGCGCTGAATGAAAGCGTATCGTCAGATATGCAGCGCCCAGCCCGGCGGCAACCGCGATCGCATCGAATTTCCATGAAGGCTCGAACGGCTTTACCGCGTGTCGCTGGATGGCCGAGACCAGAGCGACGATCGAATAAGCGAAGAAACTCCCGAAGAGTATCGTGCCGGCGAGATCGCCGTTGGCGAAGAGATGCACGCCGGACCACAGTAACAGGCCCAGCAGCATCGGATGCTGCACGGTTTTCCGGATTTGCGTCTTCATGTTGGCCGACGCAAGCAGCACGAATGCGAGCGGCACGAGGAGCGGCGCCACGGCACGCGCGGCGCGGTAGGACTCGAAAAATTGCACGCGCGGGGGTCTATGCCAATAGCCTGCCACGATCAGCACGAGACCCAATGCGGAGCCGAGCGCGAATAGAGCGCGATAAACGTTCGGGCCGAGCTTCGCGATAAGCCTGCCGCGGAAAGCTGGGACGATGGGTATGAGGTGCAGGCCCAGAAACAAGACCAGCCCAGCGATCATCATTGTCATCGGCTTACCTGGATCAGGCGCGAACCGCGGCATTATGCCCCCGGTATCAGCGGCCCGGATACAAGCATAGAATCACCAATCTCTTCGCCGACCGCTGGAAGTCGCCATGCGCGAAGCCCGACCCGCACTTGCCAAGACGACGCGCCCGAGACTCTCCAGCGTGGTGCCGCGCGAGCGTCTGTTTCGAGCGCTCGATGATGCGCGCAACCGATCCGCGCTGTGGCTCACGGGTCCCCCGGGTTCCGGCAAGACGACGCTCGCCGCGAGCTACGTCGAAAAGCGCAAACCGGCGTCACTCTGGTATCAGATCGACGAAAGCGATGCCGACATCGCATCGTTCTTCTATTACCTGGGTCTTGCCGGTGCGCGCTCCACCAAGCGTGGCGCGGCAGATCTGCCGCGTTTCACGCCGCAGCACCGCGCGGCGGTGACCGCGTTCGCACGGCGCTACTTCCAGGCGCTGTATCGCGCGCTCGGCGCGGATTTCATGTTGGTATTCGACGGGTATAACGCCGTAGCGCCGCAGGCACTGCTGCACGACGTCATGCTGACCGCCATCTCCGAAGCGCCGCCCGGCGCCTGCATTGTCATCATCAGCCGTAGCGATCCGCCGGCGCCGATGGTGCGCTTACGCGCAAACGGAGTGCTCGGTGTCATCGGCTGGCAGGAGTTGAGTCTCACGCGCGAAGAATCGGATGCGATGGCTCTGCGCCGGCGGCGCTTCTCCCCGGAAGCACTGGCCGAGCTGTACGAGCGCACGCGCGGATGGGCGGCCGGCGTGGTCCTGATGCTCGAGCAGACTTTAGCGGGCAATTCACCCGCAGCGCCCTCGGACTTGTCTGCACCGCAACTCGTTTTCGACTACCTCGCCGGAGAAATCTTTCAGAACGCCGATAGCGCGACGCAGGACCTGCTGCTGGCGACGGCGTTCGTTCCGCAGATGACGGGGGAAATGGCGCGCAAACTATCGGGACACGAAGATGCGGAGTCGCGCCTCGAAGCCCTGTACCGCAACAACTACTTCACCGCGTTGAAGCAGGCGCAGCCCACGCACGTCTACGAGTACCACCCGCTTTTACGCGAATTCGTATATGCGCGCGCGCAGGCCACGCTGAGCAAGGAGAAACGACAGGCGCTGCAAGGCATCTCGGCCGAATTGCTGGAAGCCGAAGGCCTGGTGCCCGAAGCCGCCGTGCTGCTGCAGTCGATCGGCGACTGGAATCGTATCGAAGCTTTGGTCAGGCGCTATGCCCGCACGCTGATGGACTCGGGACGCAGCGACACGCTCGCTCAATGGGTCGAATGGCTGCCGAAAGACGTTCAGGAAAAAAATCCGTGGATGCTGCACTGGCTGGCGGTCGCGCGCCTGCACGGCTCGCCGCGCGAAGCCCGCTTGCTGCAGGAACGTGCGTATGAGCTGTTCACGCGTCAGCCGCAGCCCGACGTGCGCGGTCTCGTATTCACGTGTTCCGGAGCCATGGATGCGATCCTCTATGAGGTCGACGACTTTTCGCTGCTCGACCGCTGGATCGAGAACATGGATCGGCTGCTGCGCGAGCATCCGGAGATCATTTCGGGCGCGCTCGAAGCGCGTATCACGTGCAGCCTCTTTACCTCGATGGTGCTGCGCCAACCCAACCACCCGGAAATCGAATACTGGACCGAGCGCGCCCATCGCGTTTCGGTCGCGCAGAGCGATGTCGGTGTGAGACTTTCCGTCGAACCGCGCGTGGCGCTAGCGATCGCGTGGGGCGGCCATTTTCCGAAAGCCCTCAAGGTGATCGAAGACGTGCGCAGGCTCATCGCGCAGCACGACGTGCCGCCGCTCGCGCTGACGATGGAGAAAGTGGTGGAAGCCACGTACTTCATGCTCACCGCGCAAGGAGACGCGTCCGTGCAGGCGGCGCGCGAGGGACTGCTCATCGAGCGCACTGAAGGCGTGAACGTGTTGAGCCGCCAGCTTATCGCGTATGGGGCCGCGGGTGCCCTCGCCGCCGATAACGTTGCGGCGGCGGAAGCGTTGCTGGAAGAGGCTAAGGAGTTGCCGGGCACGCCGGCGCGATTCGATCTGTGTCTGCATCATCTCGTCGGGACATGGCTCGCGCTCCGCCGCGGCGACATTGTTCGTGCGTATCAGGAGCAAAAGCTCGCAGTGCGCATGGCGATAGAAGTGGGCTGTCCCGTTTTCGAGCTGCTGTGCCGTATCGCCGCGGCGCAGGCGCAGTACGAGGGCCGCGAGCTCCGCGCGTCGATGGCCAACTTCCAGCAGGTCTACGGGATAGGCCGCGCGGTGGGAAACCGTCTGATGTCTTTCACCGGCTTGATGGCCTATGCGCATGTCGCGCTGGAAAGCGGGCGTCACCGGCGGTCCGGTCTATGGTGTTTGCGCGAAGCGCTCGCGATGGGCAAGCCGCGCAACTACACGAGCTATCTGCTGTGGCGTCCCCAGGCGCTTGCGCGGCTGTGCAGTATCGCGCTCGAGAACGACATCGAGCCCGACTTCGCGCGCACGCTCATCCACGCGCGCGCGCTCTCGCTGGACGCAACGCAATCGGCGCTGCTCGACTGGCCCTGGACGCTCAAGATCGCGACACTCGGACCGTTCCGTGTAAACAGGGACGGCATTGCGATCGCCTTTTCAGGCAAGGCGCAACGGCGGCCCTTCGATCTGCTGAAGGTGCTGATCGCGCATGGCGGACGCGAGGTTGCGGAGGAACGCATCATCGAAGCACTGTGGCCGCGCATCGACGGCGATTCGGCGCACCGCTCGTTCAATACCACGCTTCATCGCCTGCGAAAACTGCTCGGTGAAGAGCGCGCGCTCGTGCTTTCGGAAGGAAAATTGAGTCTCGACGGCCGCTACGTGTGGGTGGATACCTGGGCGCTGGAACAGCTCGCCGCGCAAGCCGGTGAGAGTCTGCGGTCCAAGACAGCGGCGCCCAAGCCGCAGGACATACACGCCTCTGCTGAACGGCTGCTCGGTCTGTACACGGGGCCCTTTCTCGCGGGGGATGCGGAACAGGGCTGGATGCTCGCCACGCGCGACCGCAGCCGGCGGCGCTTTGCACGCTCGATCGGCGAGCTCGCGCGCGCGCTGCGCGATGCGGGCCTCTCGGATCAGGCGGTCGATGTCCTCGAGCGCGCCATCGAAGCCGACAGCACCGCGGAAATTCTGTACCGCGATCTGATTGTCTGTTACGACCATCTCGGTCGCCAGGCCGAGGCCGCGGACACTTACCAGCGCTGCGTCAAGACCTTGCAGTTTTCTCTGGGCGTCACACCTTCCGCGGAAACGCGCGGCATATACGAGAAGCTGCTGCGCGGCTGACACCGCCGCTCTCGATCTGTAAGTAATCGGTAATCCTCCTGTAAGCGAAGGCGTACCCACGCCTGTCGCATCCTTGTCGCCAGCGCAAACCGAAGATCGTTGCGCGCCCGACCGACAGCGACAGGGGGATCCATGAGCAGCAACGAATCAGTTCGCTTCAGCAGTCCGCTGCGAGAGCGCCGTGCATCGATCCGGCTCGTGTCAGCTCATGCCGAGCGCGTGTGCATGCGCCGGCTGGCGCACAAAAAGCTGCTGTTGCTGATGCCTCTGCTGCTGGCAGTGCTCGGCGGATGCTCTCTGCAGCGTCTTGCCGTGCACAAACTAGGCGATGCGATCGCGCAGAGCGGCGCATCGTACGCATCCGACGACGACCTCGAGCTGATCGGCGCCGCGGCGCCGTTCAGCCTGAAGCTCATGGAAAGCCTGCTTGCGGAGACGCCTGCGCACCGCGGCCTCCTGCTCGCGACGACACAGGGCTTCGTTCAGTTCGCCTACGCGTTCGTCGAGCTGAAAGCCGATGAAGTAGAAGACACGAGCCTCGAAGCTGCGTATGCACAGCGCGCCCGCGCAGCCCGCATGTACCTGCGCGCCCGGGATTACGGTTTGCGCGGACTGGAATCCGCGTATCCCGGTGTCGGTAAAGCACTGAGGACCGATCCCGCGGCGGCGCTGGCGAAAACCGCGCGCGACGACGTCGGCTTGTTGTACTGGACGGCCGTCGCATGGGCGGCCGCGATTTCCCTCGCGAAGGACGATCCGTTCCTCATCGCGGACCTGCCTGTCGTGGAAGCGCTCGTGCGCCGCGCGGTCGCGCTCGATGAGACGTACGATTCCGGCGCGCTGCACGTCTTCATGATCAATTACGAGATGAGCCGCGCCGGGGTGATCGCAGATGCACCGGCGCGTGCGCGCCGGCATTTCGCACGCGCGGTCGAGCTGACCCGAGGCGCGCAGGCCGCACCGTACGTGACGCTCGCCGAAGCCGTTTCCATCGCAGAACGCAATCGCGCGGAGTTCGAGTCTCTGCTGCAAGGCGCATTGAAGCTCGATACCGCTGCGGCGCCACAGTGGCGCCTCGTCAATATCGTGATGCAGCGGCGCGCGCGCTGGCTGCTCGGTCGCACCGACAAACTCTTCGCGGACTGAAGGAAAAATCATGCGCATCAAGCTACGCACGTCGCTGTCCGCACACCTGGCGGTTGTCGCACTGTCATTCATCGTACCGCTGTCTGCCGCGCCGATCGTGGCTGCAGCCGAGCGCGCGATCACGCTCAAAGTCGCCACCATCGCGCCCAAAGGCTCGATTTATCATCGCGTGCTGCAGGAAGTCGGTGAAAAATGGAAAGCCGCCGAAGGTGGCGGCGCCCAGTTCGTGATCTATACCGACAGCGCGCAGGGTCCCGAGGCAGAAACCGTGCGCCGCATGCGCATCGGGCAACTGAGCGCGTCGATGGTCAGCATCGTGGGTTTAAGCGAAATCGACGAATCGGTTTCGGCGCTCCAGAAAATTCCGCTCATGTTTCGCTCGTGGGAAGAAGTCGATTACGTGCGCGAAAGGCTGCGGCCCGAATTGGAGCAGCGTTTACGCGCCAAAGGCTTCGTGGTGCTCTTCTGGGGCGAAGGCGGCTGGGTGCAGTTCTTCTCAAAGGCGCCGATCAGGACCCCCGAAGAATACAAGGCGGCCAAATTATTCGCATGGGCCGGCGACAACCCCCAAGTCGATCTCATGAAGTCGCTCGGGTACCGTCCCGTGGTGCTGGAGCTGAGCGACATTCTGCCCTCGCTCCAGACGGGAATGATCGACGCGGTGCCCGCTGCGCCGCTGTGGGCGCTGGTGGGCCAGTTCGATCGCACCGCGCCGTACATGCTGCGCATCAACTGGGTGCCGATCGTCGGCGCGGTGGTGATGAGCGTCAAAAGCCTCGACGCCATGAGCCCCGCGGGCCGCGCCGCGCTGCTGGAAGCATCCGCGCGCGCCGGCGAAACGCTGCGCACGCATCGTACCACGCGCGATGACGACATCATCCGCGCGCTCGAAGGCCGCGGCCTCAAGGTGATCACACCCACGCCGGAAG
>DATLEF010000031.1:0-15739 GCA_035525455.1 Burkholderiales bacterium | reverse complement strand
CAGCGTAGCAAGCGCGTTGACCGCATCGACGGTCGTGACAACACCGTCGAGCGCGTAGATCTCGCAAAGATCGCGGTCGGTTATCAGCGCGTGCAGGATGGGCGCCGGATCGGCAACACCGGTGGTTTCGATGACGACGCGTTCGAAAGGCGGCACCGTTCCGGCTGCGCGCCGCGCGGCAAGATCGCCGAGTGTCAGCACGAGATCGCTTCGCACCTTGCAGCACAGGCATCCCGTCGAAAGCTGGACGAAGCTTTCGTCGCTCACCTCTATCAGATCGTGGTCGAGCCCAACTTCTCCGAGCTCGTTCATGATCACCGCCGTGCGGCCCATTGCGGGGTCGCGCAGCAGGTGCGCTAGCAGCGTCGTCTTGCCGCTGCCCAGAAAACCGGTGATGACCGTGACCGGGATCATGCTCCGGGCACGGGCGCGACACGCACAGCGCTGCCGCGATCCACGCCGAGCGCGCGGCGCAGTGCGCTGAGCAGCCCGACGAGCGACGCGCACGCGCGCCTGTGCGCTCCGTCCGCCGCATCGCCCGCCGCGCGCCAGCGCGCGAACCATCGAAACGGCAGCTCCGCGCCGCCACGCTCGATCCATACAAGCGTGCCGTTTTGCGCACATATGAGCGCAACGACCGGCGCCTCGCCGCCCTCGACCGTTCCCGCAACGCCCCACATCGCGAGGGTCTCGGAGAGGAAGGAGAGGAGGAGATCATCGGTCATGCTGGATGACCTAAGGGGGCTCTAGAGCCACACGCCGCTGCGTATCTCTTCCGATATCTTTCGAAACAGATATTGGCCGTCAGTAAGATCGGCGGCGAACCGGCCGTCCTCGACTACCACCTTGCCGCGCAGCACGGTGAGCGACGGCCACGCGTGCACCTCATGGCCTTCCCACGGCGAATAATCCTGCTCGTGCAGCATCTCCTTGCGAATCGTCATGCGTTTCGAAGGATCGAGCACGGCGATATCGGCGTCGGACCCGGCTGCGATCGCGCCTTTGCGCGGATACAGTCCCATGATCTTCGCGGCGTTGGTCGATACGAGGTCGACGAACTTTTCCAGCGAGTACCCGCGCCGGCCGACCATCTCCGTATACATGAGCGACACGCGCGGCTCGACCCCGACGTTGCCGCCGGTCGTATCGTCGATACGCTTCCCCATGGTTTTCACGTTCAGAGAGCAGCACACCTCGTCGGTCGCGACGGTGTGTATGGTGTTGTCGACGGTGCCCGACCACAGCTCATCCTGGTCCTGCTGCGACTTGAGCGACGGATAGGTGTGATACATCTGGCCGTTCGGCCTCTTGTAATCCTCTTGCGTGTACATGAGGTACTGATGGAGGGTCTCGCCGTAAACGGGCCTGCCGCGCGCGCGCGCTTCGCGTATGGCGTGAACCCCGGACGCGGCGCTCACGTGCATGAAGTACAGCGTGATGCCGGGAACGTTTTCCGCCAGCGTGAGCACGCGCCTGAACGAAAGCTGCTCGGACAACGCGTTGTGCACTTCGGCCAGGTGCTCGAAGCCCGTGCGGCCTTCGCGGATGAGCTTGTCGTACATGTGCATCACGATGTCGTTGTCTTCGCCGTGCATGACGCACATGCCGCGTGCCTCCGCCACGACTTTGAACGTTTCCCAGATGTCGCCGAAATCGACCATGCGGCCTTTGCGGCTCGGCGTGATGTCGGTGGTGAAAATCTTGACGGTGGGGTAGCCCGAGCGCAGCGCTTCGCCGAGCTCACCGAAAATTTCCGGCGGCAGCGACCCTTCGATCATCACGTGGAAGCTGTAATCGCAATAGCATTGCTTCGCCCAGTCCTCGTGCCGATCCGCGATCGCCTGTTTGATGGTTTTGCCGTGCGTCCAGCGCGCGAAATCGATGAGGGTCGTCGTGCCGCCGTAGAGCGCCGCCCGGCTCACCACCGACGCCGGGTCCGTGTACGTGACGGTGCCATCGGGATGCGGCGTATACCACTTGCAGTGGACGTGTGGATCGATGCCGCCGGGCATCACGATCCTGCCCGTTACGTCGATCAGGCGCTTGGTGCTCTTGGCGTCGAGCGTTCCGACGGCGGCGACTGCCGCGATTTTCTCGCCTTCGATTGCGATGTCGCAGGCGCTGACGCCTGCAGGCGTGACGACGGAATCGCTGCGGATGATCAGGTCGAACATTTCAGTGCCTCCACGAAATCGCGCACGTTGGTCGTTTCGAAGCGATCGAGCGCTTTTTCGACGGCTCCAATGCCCTCGCGCGTAAGCACGAATCCCGCGAGCTCGCGGAATTTGTCGCGCAGCTCCGATTCCGCGTAGGGCTCGCTGAAGTCTCCGCGGTGGCTGTCCCGCGACTCGGTCGCGCTGCGGCCGTCCTTCAAAGTCATCGTCACGCGCGCGGGGCGCAGCCGCGGCGCGACAGCGGTCATCGCAGGGTCTTCGGTGATGTGCACGCGCCGGCGCAAGGCGGAGATTGCGGGATCGCGAACAGCCTCGTCGTCCATCTCGGTGTGGCCCGCTCGACCCTTGACGATCAGCACCGCCGCTGCGTGCGGCAGCGAGTATTTCGACGCGAAGAAATTATGCGGATCGGGATTGCGCATGACCGACGCAAAGCGGTACGTCGCCACGTCGATGCGCTCGATGTCCTCCGGGCGCGGCTTGAGCGTCTTCGTCACCGCCTGTACCGCGTCGAGCGCGGGGTGCACGGGATTGCAGCACGCGTACATGCGGAAATAATTTTCAGTGATGTGCCAGCGCGTGCCCAGCCCTTCGAGGAGACCTTCCGGCTTGAAGCCGCCGCCGACGAGCTGGCCGAGTGCTTCCTCCACTGCGTCGGGCTGTGCCTCGAACCCTGCGAGCGCGAGGTCGGGCGCAAGCGCACCCACATAATTGCTCATGCCGCCGGCGACGTTGAGCGCAGTCGCGCCGGCGACGGCGTTGGTATAGCTGGGTGTCAGCATGAGCGTCGTCGCGATGCGCATGGAGAGACTGACCTCCCGCGCACTCATGCCGCGCACACGGGCGCCGGCTGCGGCCGCGGCGAGCATTGCTACCTGCCCGTTCTGGTGCGCAAGCGGACGTGGCGTGAAGCCGAGCCCGACGCGGCCGGCAATCTCATAGCCGAGCGCGAGTGCCGCGAGAACGTCGCGTCCCTCGCGGCCCATATGTTCTGCCGTTGCCAGTATGCCGGGGAGCGTCTGCACGCCCGCCTGCCCGGACACGAGCCGCAGTCCTTCGCAGAGCTCGATCGCGCGTCCGGCGATACCGTTCAGGAGCGCCGCCGTGCGCGGATCGTGCGCAGGGAAACCCTGCGTGTACACAGTCGCGCCGGATCCCGCGGTGACGCCCAGGCGCTCGCGCAACTGCCGCACCTCGGGCCGCACGGACCCTGCGAGGATCACCCCGACGGTGTCCATGAGCACGAGCTTCGCCTGGCGCTGCACGTTCGGCGGGATGTCCTCCCACCGCGTGTCCGCAACGAATTGCGCGAGCTTCTCGATTTGCTGAGCCATGGTTATTCGAGCCTGATGCCCGCGTCGTGGATGATTTTCGTCCACTTCGCGATCTCGGCGTGGACGAACTTCTGGAATTCCGCCGGCGTGCTTCCGATCGGTGTCGCACCTTCCTGCAGCGCGCGCTCGCGCATGGCTGGGGTCGCCATAATCTTCGAGACGTCGCTGCTCATCTGCTGGACGATCGCCGGCGGCGTGCCTCCGGGTGCGAAGAGGCCGAACCAGCCGATCGCTTCGTAGCCTTTCACGCCGGCTTCCATTGCCGTCGGCACGTCCGGAATGGCGGCCGCACGCTCGCGCGTCGATACGGCGAGTGCGCGCACGCGCTTGGCGCGTATCTGGGCGATCACCGTCTCGAGGGTGTTGAACGCGGTCGTCGCCTCACCGCCGAGCACGGCCGTGACGGTCGCGCCTCCGCTCTTGTACGGCACGTGCGTGAGCTTCGTGTTGGTAACGATGCCGAAGAGCGCGCCCGCGAGATGCATCGCGCTGCCCGCGCCGGAGGAGGCGTACAGCACTTCGTTGGGTCGCGCCCGCGCGATTTTCACGAATTCCTGGAGGTTCGTCGCAGGGAACGAAGGCAGCACGACGATCACGTGCGGCACGCGCACCACCTGTGTCACAGGTACGAAGTCGCGGATCGAGTCGTAGCGGAGCTTCGTATAGAGGCCCGGGTTGAATGAGAACGACGCCGAAGTCATCAGGAACGTGTAGCCGTCAGGCGGCGCTTTCGCGACCGATTCCGTTCCCAGCGTCGATCCCGCACCGGGACGGTTTTCGACGATGAACTGCTGGGAGTATTGCTCCGTGAGACGTTGCGCGAGTATCCGCGCGAAGACGTCCGTGCCGCCGCCCGGCCCGAACGGTGTGACAATGCGCACCGTTTTATCCGGATACTTTTGTGCCGCCGCATCCGGCCCGGTGCTAAGGAGAGCCATGCCCACTATTGCGGCGCCGAGCGCACGCATCCGGCGTACAGCGATAGTCATGTCGAGCGCCCTTATCGAAGCAGGAGGGGATCGGCGCAGTATAGCCGCACAAGGCGTTCGACCGATGGCCTCGCGTTCAGGCGGCCATCGGTGAGGGCGGAAAGCCTAGCGCGTGCCGGAAGCCGAGCGGCTTTGGGGGTCCAAGTCTCCGCTCAAAGCCGCGAGGCGTACTTGCGCCTCCGCCAACGCTGCCGTGAGATCGATGCGGATCTGCTGCAGCTCGTAGCGCGAGCGCGTCGCATCGAGGAGCTCGAGGATCGAGCCGCGGCCGAGCCGATATGCGTCCTCGGCCATCTGTTTCAGCGCAGGCAGCCGTGCGCCGGCATCCTGTTCGAAACGCTCGAGCGCGGTCCGGCGCGCGCCGATCACGTTGTCGAGACGCTGCATGTTAGCGGCGAGCTCCGCCGTCACGAGATTGCGGCGCAGACTCGCGGCGTGCGCATCCGCCTGCGCTCTCGCGAGGGGACCGCGCCGCGTGTCGAACACCGGCACCTCGACGGTCAGGCCGAGCCGGTTCGCCGCGCCATAAGGATCGTTCGTCCACGTGCGGCCGACGCTCACCGCCGGCACGGGCCAGCGTTCGCGGCGCGCCACTTCGACCGCGCTTTCGGCGGTCGCCTGCTCGCGTGCCGCCGCGATGCTCGCGGGCGCACTCAGTGCGCGCTCTGCCGGCGGTATGGGCGCGGCACCGCGAAATGCCATCGGCGCCAATGCGCCGGCTGCAGATGGACGCCAATCTGGCAGGCCCAGCAGCGCTGCGAGATTGCCGGAGCGGTCTACGACCTCGGCCCGCGCTTCCTCGAGTCGCGCCCGCAGCGAGCCCATTTCGACGTCGAGGCGGGCAACGTCATAACGGCTCGCGGCACCGCTCGCTTCGCGGCCTGCAACGATGTCGCGCAGACGTGCGATATCGGTAGCGGATGCCGAAAGCAATGCCGCTTTCTCCTGTGCCGCGAGCAATGCGACGAATGCAGCGCCGGCTTCGCCTGCGAGCGTGCTGGCACCGGCGTTCACACGCGCGCGCGCAGCTTCGATCTCGCGCTCTGCGCGCTCGATGCGCGCGCCCCGCTGACCCGCGATCAAGAGCGGCAGCTCGAAAGCCGCATCCTGCTGGGCACTGCCCGAAAAGACCGTCGACTGACCGCCGCCTTGCTGAGCACGGCCAAACGTCACTGTCGGATTCGGATACACGCCCGCCGTAACGCGGTCGGCGCGAGCCTGCTCGATACTTTGCCGCTCGAGCTCGAGGCGCGGGCTGACTTCGCGCGCGACCCGCAAGACTGTAGAGAGATCCACGGTGTCTGGTAGTCGGATGCCGGATTCGGTCTCCGCACCCTGCACGCTCAACGTGACGGCCACGAGCGCATAAAAGAGGATCTGGCGCTTCATGTGTCGGCCTCCTCCGGCGTCACGAGCTTGCGCGGCGTGATGAAGCTGTACAGCACGGGCAGTATGAAAAGCGCGACGACGAGCGTCGTGATCATGCCGCCGACCACGACGAGCGCGAAAGGACGCTGCGTTTCGCTGCCCACGCCGGTCGAAAGCGCCATGGGCAGAAGGCCGCACAGCGCGAGGAGGGACGCCATCAGCACGGCACGCAGGCGTTCGGCGGCGCCTTCGGCGAGCGCCTCACCGAGCGGCTGCCCGGCGCGGCGGCGCGTTTCCGCCGCGCTCAGGACGAGCACGCCCATGAGCGAAACCTGGCCCAGTAGCGCAATGAAGCCGACCGCCGCGCTCACCGAGAGCGGCACGTCCGCGATGTACAGGGCGAACGCGCCGCCTGTCAACGCAAAAGGGACCGTGGCGAGTATCGCGAGCGCGCTGCGGCCGCTGCTCATGGCGCCGTACAGCAGGCCGAGCACGAGCAGCACCGCGACCGGCACGATGAGCTTCAACCGCGCCATCGCGCGCGCCTGGTTCTCAAACTCTCCGCCCCACACGAAGTAATGGCCTTCGGGCGGTTTCACGTGCGCTTCTACCGTCGCGATCGCGTCGCGCACGACCGACCCCATGTCCCGCCCTTCGACGTTGAACTTGAGCGCGAGATAGCGGCTGTTGCCTTCGCGGGTAATGTTCGAGAGACCCTGCACGACTTCGATCTTCGCGACCTGTTTCAGGGGAATGCGTGCGCCGCCCGGCGTGACGATCTGCAGGTCGGCGATCTTCTCCGGCTCGTCACGCGCTGGACGCTGCAGGAGCACGCGCACCGGCACCGGCCGCTCCTTTTCCCAGAACGACGTGGCGACCCGGCCCGCGAGCGCGGTCTCTATCGTTTGCTGCGTCTCTTCGACACTCAATCCGGCGCGTGCCATTGCAGCGCGGTCGAGCTGTATCCGCAGCTGCGGCACCGAGACGTCGCGGTAGAGATCGAGATCGGTGATGCCGGCGACCGGTTTCAGGCTCGCTTTCACCTGCTCGAGCACGCCGCGCATCACCGTGAGATCGGGTCCGAAGACTTTCAGCACGACTTTGCCGCGCACCCCGGCGACCGCTTCTTCGACGTTGTCCTTGATCGGCTGCGAAAAATTGAAGCGCACTCCGGGAATCTCGGTGAGCTTGCTGCGCATCGCCTGAATGAGCCCGTCCTTGTCGAGGCCTTTGCGCCATTCGTCGCGCGGTTTGAGCCGCACGAAAGTCTCGGACATGTTCACGCCTTCGTTATCGGTGCCGTCCTCGGGCCGTCCGTTCTCGCTCAGAACCTGCGTCACTTCCGGAAAGGTGAGGATCCGCTTGCGCACGTCGACCAGAATCTCCTGCGCTTTTTCGAGAGCGACACTCGCCGGCATCTCGACGAAAATCAGTATGTCGCCTTCGTCGAGCTCAGGCAGGAATTCGGTCCCGAGGCGAGTCACACACAGTGCGCCCATGGCGAGCAGCGCCGCCGCAGCAACGAGCATGACCGGGCGCCGGCTCAGTATGCGCGTAAGGGTGCGCTGGTACGCCGCACGCAGGCTCTCCTGCCATCGCGGCTCCTGGATTTTGGCATGATGAGATTTGAAGAAAAGCGCACACAACGCGGGCACGAGCGTAATCGAAAAGACCAGCGCGCCCAGGAGCGCGAACGCGTAAGTCAGGGCGAGCGGCCGGAAAATGCGGCCTTCGACCGACTGCAGCGTAAACACAGGAACGAGGGCGGCGATGATGATCAGCATCGCATAGAAGGTCGGCCTGCCGACGTCGAGGGCCGAGCGCACGACCTGCCGCAGCAGCGCCTTCTGGTCCGCCGGCGGGTCGTGCCGCATCGAATGGATCACGTGCTCGGCGAGCACGACAGCGCCGTCGACGAGTATGCCGAAATCGATCGCGCCCATGGAAATCAGATTCGCCGGCAGGCCGAGCGCGTACAGACCGAGAAAGGCGACGAGCAGAGAGAGCGGAATGACCACCGCGACGATGGCCGACCCCACGGCGCTGCGCAGGAAAAGCCATACGACGCCAACCACGAGGATGAATCCGTGGAAAAGGTTCGTGTGCACGGTGGACAGCGTGTGCTCGACCAGGGTGGTGCGATCGAAGAACATCTCGACACGCATGCCTTTGGGCAGGATCGACTCGTTCAGTGTGCGCACTTTTTCGTGTATGCCGTGCAACACGATCGAGGGATTCTGACCGCGGCGCATCAGCACGAATCCTTCGATCGCCTCCTTCTGCTCGTTGTAGCCCACCGAGCCCCGGCGCGGCGTAGGAGAAATCACGAGCTGCGCCACGTCCCCCACGCTGATTGCCGTGCCGTCCTTGCTCTTGAGCATGATGCGCTTCACGTCTTCGGCGGATTCGATGTAGCCGACGCCGCGCACGGTCAGCTCCTGGTCGCCGTGCCGAAGGAAGCCGCCGCCGACGTTGACATTCGCGCGCGATATCGCAGTCGTGAGGTCCGCAAGCGTCACCCCTGCCGCGTACAAGCGCGCGGGATCTGCCTGAACGTGCACTTCCTTCAGAAAACCGCCGAAGGAGACGACATCGCCGACGCCCTGCACCTGTTTCAGCACGCGGGTCACGTTCCACTGGAGCTCCGCTCTGAGCTCGTAGAGATCGTGACGGTCGCTGACCATGCGAAACTGGTAGATCTCACCGAGCGGTGTTGTTTCCGGATTCAGCGTCGGGATGACACCGTTCGGAAGATCGGCGCTCGTCATGCGCTGCGCGACGAGCAGACGCGAAGAAAACGCGTCGACGCGATCCTCGAAAATGAGCGTGATCAGCGAAAGGCCGAAGAGACTCTCGCTGCGCATCTGGCTCGCTCCAGGCGTGCCGTTCAGAGCCCGCTCGAGCGGCACCGTGACCTGGCGCTCGATTTCTTCCGGGGCCGCGCCCGCCATCTGTGTGATGACGGTCACCTGCGCGTTCGTCACGTCGGGGAACGCTTCGATCGGAGTCTCGAGATAGGCGCGGATTCCGAAGATCGCGACGACGGCGGTCACGAATACCGCGGCTACGCGGCGGTGGACGGATGCCTCGATCAGCCAGCTCAGCATCTGGGATCCGGTTACGGCTTCCTAGAGGAGCTGCTCGGCCGCGGTGTCCAGGAGGAGAGCGCCTTTAACGACGATCCGCTCGCCGGGTTTCAGCCCTTCCAGAATAGCGACGCGTCCGCCGCTCGGCTGCCCGGCGCGAACCGGGCGCGCTTCGAAGCGTCCGTCCGAACGCTGTACATACACGATGCGCTGCGTGCCGTTCTTGATGAGCACGGCCGTCACTGGAACGGTGAGCGTCTCACCCGTGGTCTCGAATCGGAGCTCGGCGTACATGCCTGAAGAAAGTCCCGCCACGTCGCCTTTCAAGTGGATATAGATCGACAGGCGGCGCGTGTCCGGCTCGATGCGCGAGCCCAGCCCGTCGACGACTCCGTCCATCTCGCGGCGCGCGCTCGGGATCGAAACGGAGACCTTCTGTCCTTTCGAGACGAGGCGCGTGTCGGATTCCGGCACATCGGCAACAACCCACAAGCGCGTCGGGTCCGCGATTTCCACGAGTGTTTCGCCCCCCGGCGCAACCATTGCCCCCACGGCGGCTTTGATGCTGACCACGACGCCCGCGCTCGGCGCGCGGAGACTTACCACGTCGCCCTTTCCGGCACCGACGAGGCTGCTCGCGCGGCCTGCCCTTTCGAGCTCGGCGCGCGCTTCGCGCGCGCGCGTTTCGGCTTCGAAGCGCTCGAGCTCGAGGCCCACCCCTTTGGCCACCATCTCGTTCTGGCGGCGCAGGTTTTCTTCCGCTCCCGCGGCGCGGGCCGACGCCTGCTCAACACTCGCGCGTGCGCCTGCGGCATCGGCGCTTTGCAGCGTGACGAGTACCTTGCCCGGCGTTACGGGTTCGCCGGGACGCACGAGCACCGACACCACCCGTCCGGCGGTGGGAGCGCCCAGGCTCGAAGATGCCTGGGGACGCATTGCAAGCTTGCCCGGAATCGGGCCGTAGGCGCGCGGCCCACCGCTGCCGACCTCTTCGACGGTGAGGAACTTGAGGCTCGCGTCCGATAGCGCGACGCCGCCTGCGGCTGCCTTCGCCACCGCGGTTTTTTCAACTTTTTGCCCGCATGCCGATGCGGAGGCTGCAACCGCGCCCAGCAGCACGAGGTTAAGCACGCCGCGCGCGAGCGGCGAAATGCCGCTGGATGAAGAATTGAAATACACCGTCGTGTTCTGGCTCGAAATCGCACGCATCGGCGGCGGGAGTTGCTGTTTGTACCAGTCGTTTTTTTTCGCGGTCTAACCTGGAGCGACGAGAACGCGGTCCTCGGGTTCGCGCATGACGATCATGTAAATCATGACCATCACCATCCAGCACAGAAGCCCGGACCAGAGCACGTGGCTCAAAAAGTGGGCGCCCTGTAACATGCGGCCGAATCCCAGAGCGAGGCCTGCGGTAATGCCGATTGCGAGCAGCACGTGGGCAGTGCTGCGCATGCGCCGGGCGTACGCGGCAAAGTAGAACGCGAGCAGCGCAAATCCGGTGGAGGCATGTCCTGCCGGAAAGCAGTGGCCGGGATCGACGCCCGGCGTCGCAGGCTCGAATAGCCGCGTGTACGGCACGAACCCTCCGAATTCATCGACGTCCCACGGACAGTGCCGCACGCTGCTCGCTTTGCCCACGGTCACGCTGAGCGGTGCAAGAGCCAATGCAAGAATAAGAAAAAGCAGCAGCCGCCGCTGCGGCTGCAGGGTCGGCAGGACGAATGACAGAACGAACGTTGCCGCTACGGCGCAACCGAGACTCGCTACCGCGTACTTCGCCCAGTGATGCATCACGACGTCGAGCCAGAAATTGGTTCGCAACGGAAAACCGGCGCTCGGCGCGTCGAAGACGAGTCGAGTGAGCGCGCGGTCGAGATCAGTCGTGGCGTTCAGGATGAGCAACGCGATCGCGAGCACCGCAGGCACCACCACCCAGCGCAAGGGCGCCGCAACGCTCGGGCCTGAGTTTTCGGCACTCAATGTAAGCCATACAGCCCGCGCGAGTACAGCATATAGGCCGTCTGGAAGAGGCTCGCCGCATCCCTGACGCCATTCTCGTCGACACCGTGCGGATGCTGAGCATTTGTCTGAGCATCGAGTGCTACAGTGGAGGCCGCCTTTCGAAAGCCGAGCTGGTGGATATAACCGTTGTCGAGCAGCGCGACGTCGCGATTGTGATTGAGCGGCACGGGGCCCGAGAGCTGCGGCTCCGCCAGCACGTCACGACCGAAGAATGCGCTGTCGTATGAAATCCCGAGCAACCCGAGCACCGTCGGTGCGACGTCGAGCTGGCTCGTGACCGCGCTCACGCGCTGGCGCGCAAGATGGCGCGGCGCGTAAACGAGAAACGGAATTCGGTACGAATCGAGCGGGAAATCCTCTTTGCCGTACACGCGCGCGCCGTGGTCGGCCACGATCACGATCGCGGTATTGTCGAAATAAGGCCGGCTCCGCAGCGCTTCCACGAAACGGCCGATGGCGTAGTCGGCATAACGCACGCCGGCCTCGCGGCCTCCGCCCTGAGCCTTGACGCCCGGTATACCGGCGGGGAATGTGAAAGGCTTGTGGTTCGAAGTCGACATGACCACGGAGAAAATCCGCTCGCCCCGCGCGTGCTGCGCGTCGAATACCTTGAGCGCGTGATCGAACAGATCTTCGTCGCTTACCCCCCAGATGTTGCTGAAGCGCGGCGTCGCCATTGCGGAGCGGTCGATTGCCATGTAGCCGTTGTTCGCGAAAAAGTAATTCATGTTGTCGAACGCGCCGTATCCGCCGTAAATGAAGGTGGGGGCATAACCCTTCTCGCGCATGACGCTCGACCAGTTGAACATGCGCTCGTTGTGCGGACGCTTGACGATCGATTCCGCCGGCACCGGCGGGAATGACGCGGTCACCGCTTCCATGCCGCGGACCGTGCGCGTGCCGGTCGCGTAGGTGCGCTCGAAGACGACGCTTTCGCGCGCCAGGGCGTCGATGTGCGGAGTGAGCCCGCGCGAGTTGCCGTATGCACCGATGAATTCGGCGCCGAGCGACTCCTGCAGGAGCACGACGACGTTCAGTAGCTTTGGCGGCCCCGGATACACGATTTTGCGCGCGAGCGGGTTCTGCGCATTGGGAATGAAAGTCGCGTTCTTCTGCGCGACGATGCGCCGCACGCGCGCTGCTGCTTCGTGCTCGGGAACGGTCAGATAATACTCGGTGTAGTCGAGGCGGCTGTTCAAAGCCGCGTTGAAAAACGAGTACACACCGTTGGCGCCGAGCTCGTCGGCAACGCGGTTCATCTGTGTGCGGCCGGTATCGAGCGTAACGAGCGCATGCGCGCAGGCGAGCAGCGTGAAGAGTATCAGCGCCTGCAGGCGAAGCGGCTGCGATGAATCCCCGCTCGTGCCGATTTTCGCGACCACGGGTCGCAGCCAGCGCACGGCCAGCACCGTCACGACCGCGGCTGCCGCGAGCCCGCGGCCCACCGGATAAGATTGCCAGATGTTGACGAAGACTTCGTGCGGATACACCAGGTATTCGACCGCGATGAAATTGAAGCGCGCATTGAATTCGTCGAAAAAGAAATATTCGACGATGCTGAGGTATGCGAAGCCGAAAACACCGAGAGCGACGGCTGCCTGCAGCAGTGCTCGCGGCACGCGCAGCGCGAGCCAGCGCTGCGGCATCAGGGCGAGATACAACGCAAGCGGTGCGAGCACATAGAGCATCGCGATCAGGTCGTAGCCGGTGCCGGTCAACAGCACGCGCGGTATTTCGGCCCACGACACCTGAGCGGCCGCGGATGCTTTCGCGATCAAGGCAAGGCGCGTGAGCAGAGCGAGCACGCAAAAGAGCCGGGCCAGCCGCCAGAGAAGGACCGTGCGCGGTGTAGTGGGCGCGAGCTGATCTAAAGAGATGCGGGGGAGGGCTGAGAGGGCGGCTTGAGGCATGGCGGACGCACCATAACAAGCCCCGCGTAGAGCTTTCGTTAAAACGACGTGAAAATATCGTGAAGGTGCGTCCGTGCAACCCGGAGCGCCCGTTATGACCGCGGTCTGGCGATTACGCTTGAGGGGCCAGAACTATGCTGAAAGCGGATCCCGAGCCCGGCTGGCTCTGCACCTCGATTTTCCAACCCAGGTCATCGCAGATCCGCCGAACGATGGCGAGTCCCAGTCCGAGCCCGTCATGTTCCTGGCCCGCGCGGTAATGCCGATCGAATACCTGGGGGAGGTGCTCGGGCGCTATTCCCGATCCTGAGTCGGCTACGGTCAAGCGAGGCTCGTCATAGGTGACGCGTACAAAGCCGCGCTCGGTATATCGCACTGCATTCTTGATGAGGTTGGCCAGGACGAGCTGGAGCGCCTTGCGATCGAGGCGGACCACGGCGTCATCGCGTATGGGAATGTCGAAGGCGAGGCCCTTACGCGCGATCTCGTCGCGCCACGGCACGGCGGCTTCGGTGACGCATTCGCGCAGCGCGACCGGTTCGGTCGCTTGCGGCGCGCGGTGGCGCGCGAGATAGAGCAGAGCTTCGATGCGCTCGGTCATCTGTTCGGCAGCGCTCGTGATCATGTCGACGCGCGCACGTGTTTTCGGGCTGAGGGCGGTGTCGGCAGCGATGAGCTCGCTGCTGGTGCGTATGGCGGTGAGAGGCGTACGTAACTCGTGACTTGCGTTGGCAGTGAATTCCTGTTCGCGCCGCATCGCCTCGATGATGCGCGTGTGATACTCGTCCAGCGCGTGTGCCAGCGCCGCGACTTCGCGGTCGAGATTCGGGTGTTCGAGTGGCGCATGGGGCTCGTCCGGCGCGAACGCGCGCACGTGTATGGCGAGATCGGTCAGCTGCCTGGTGAGCACGCCGGCGAGCCAGTAGCCCAGCGCGATCGCGACGAGCGCCGCGGTGCCGATCGCGAGCAGGACCAGATCCTGGAAGTGCTCTTCGCGTATCTTATGTGCGCCCGCATCGTAGGCCACGATATAGCGAGTAGAGCCTACGTCGCGCACGGCGACGTGCAGCTCGTCCGCGCCGCTGCCGACTTCGTGCCGCCCCGGGCCCAGGCCGCGGAACTTCGGCGCGATCTTCTGGTGATCGTCGGGCGTGCGCAGCACGTAGTACTGCAAATTCGGTCCGGCTGCCGAGGCGGGCACCGCTGAAAGCCGGGCGCGCTCGACCAACGCGTCCATCTCCTCGGTCACCAATTGCTCGACGAGGCCTGCTTCCATGTCTTCGGAAGCCATATACAGCGTGATGCCGAGGCCGCCGACGACCGCGATGCACACCGTCGCCAGGACGGCGGCGATCCGCAGCCTCAGATCAAGCTTAAATGCGCGCATGCGTGAGCAGGCGATAACCGAGGCCGTGCACCGTTTCGATCGGATCGTAGGTGCCTGCCTCGGTGAGCGCCCTGCGCAGAAGATGCATATGGCTGCGGAGCGTATCGCTGGTCTCCTGCGCGTCACCCCATACGGCATGCTCCAGCTCGGTGCGGCTGTATACGCGGCCCGGTTCGCTCATGAGGATTTCGAGCAGCCGGATGCCTTTCGGCGGCAGCTTCACGTCGTTGCCGGCAAAGCGGATCGCGAGCGTACGCGGATCGAGCGTGAGGTCTCCGGCGGTGAGCACTCTGGAGGTGACGCGTCCGCTGCTGCGCTTATGGAGTGCGGCGAGCCGCGCCTCGACTTCCTTCAACGCAAAAGGCTTCACGAGGTAATCGTCCGCGCCGTGCTCGAAGCCGCGCAGCTTGTCATTCAGCGTGTCGCGCGCCGTCAGCATGAGCACCGGCGTCTCGATGTGCGCTTCGCTTCGCAATTTATCGCACAGCTTGACGCCATCCATGCCGGGAAGGCCGATGTCGAGGACGATCGCATCGAATGGCTGAGTGACTGCGAGATGCAAGCCGGTGACGCCGTCGGCCGCCGCATCGACCGAGTGCCCGCGGGAGGTCAGGAAGTCGTAGAGATTGGTCGCGATCGCGCGATCGTCTTCAATGATGAGTATGCGCACGCAGTTGACTTTACCGCAATCTCGCCTGGATCGCGCGGCGCAGAGGGAATGTGCTACGGTGAAAGCATGGCGATTTACGAAAGCCTGACGCCGGAGCTCATGCTCGACGCAGTGGAATCCTGCGGCTACCGCTGCGACGGGCGGCTACTCGCGCTCGCGAGCTATGAGAATCGCGTTTATCAAATCTGGGTCGAAGACGGTCCGCCGCTCGTCGCGAAATTCTATCGTCCGGGACGCTGGAGCGTATCCGCCATCCGGGAAGAGCACGCTTATGCCTGCGAGCTTGCGGAACGCGAGATTCCGATGGTCGCGCCGCTTGTACACAATCAATCCACGTTATTCGAGCACGGGGGATTTCATTTCGCGCTGTATCCGCGGCGCCCGGGCCGGACACCCGAGCTCGAGGATCTCGACACGCTGCGCTGGCTTGGGCGATTCATAGCGCGCATACACGCCGTCGGCGCGTTGCAGCCGTTCGATCACCGCCCGCGGATCGACGTCGCGAGCTTTGGACGCGAGCCTTATCGGTTCCTCCTTGAACATGATTTCGTGCCTGCGGAATTGCGTCCGGCGTACGCGAGCGTCGTCGACGACGTGCTCGATCGGGTAGAGCGCGCTTACGAGCGGGCAGGGCCGGTGCGCTCGATCCGCCTGCACGGTGATTGCCACGCCGGCAACATCCTGTGGACCGGAGAAGGGCCGCATTTCGTCGATCTCGACGACACGCGCATGGGGCCTGCAGTGCAGGACCTCTGGATGTGGCTCGCCGGAGAGCGCGACGCCATGCAGATACAGCTGA
>DATLEF010000175.1:0-8911 GCA_035525455.1 Burkholderiales bacterium | reverse complement strand
ACGAGCTTATCGCTGCCCGCGCGATACGCCGCGTGATAAGGCGCGCAATTCTCGGCCTGCACCCCGAAAATGCGAGGCATACGATCGATCTCTCCACTCCGCCTGAGCTCGTCGAACCCTTTGAGGCAGCCAAGCACGTTGCTCCCGTAACCCAGCGGCGTCACCACGTTGTCGGGTGTCTGGAAACCGAGCTGTTCCCACACCTCATAGGCGAGAGTTTTCGTGCCCTCGGTGAACCATGGCACCCAGTTGTGGCTCGCATAAAAAATCTCGGCGCTCATGCGTAGTGCCGCGTCGGCGACGTCCTGGCGCGAGCCGCGTATCGTCACCACGTCGGCGCCGCACGCGGCGATCTGCGCGATCTTGGGATAGGAAGCCGTTTCCGGAACCAGAATACGGCAGCGTAAACCCGCTGCGGCCGCATACGCGGACAGCGATGCGCCGGCGTTGCCGGACGAATCTTCCAGCACGTGCTCGATGCCGCGGCTCTTCAGATAGCTCACCAACACCGTCATGCCGCGGTCCTTGAACGAGCCGGTCGGCATCATGAACTCGAGCTTGAAAAGAGTCGCCGCGCCCTGCCACTTACCCGGTACGAGCGGCGTCCAGCCTTCGCCCAGAGACACCGCCTGCGCCTGATCGACTTCGATCGCGGCCGCGTAACGCCACACCGAGTAGCGATCGCGCGCGATCTCACCGCGCTTCAAGCCCGGGCCGGGCGTGAGATTCAGGTGCGCACCGTTGTCGGCGCACCAGCGCGGCGTGTCGAGCGGATAGGTCGCGCCTGAGACAGGCTCGATGTATTTCACTGTTTCAGGAATTGGCGGCTAAGCGAGAGCACGCGCCCGACGTCGTCCATGTTGTTATAGACGTGCAGCGAAAAGCGCAGCAAGCCGCGGCGTATGGAAAGCTTCACGCGGTTTTGAACGAGGTGCTCGTAGAGGCGGTTGTAGCGCTCGTCGCCCGTTCCGTAATGGTCGGCGCTCATCTCGCCAACCGTGACGATCTTGGTCAGGTGCGGGCCGGGCTCGCCTCCGGCGACTCGAAGGCCGAGATCGAGGAACCCACGCGCCAGCGCGTGCGTAAGCCCGCGCACGTAAGGCTCTATTCGGCGCGTATCCCACTCGAGCAGCTGCTGCATCGAAGCATCGACGGCCGCAGTCGCCAGGAAGTTGAAATTGCCGAGATCGAAGCGCCGCGCGCCGCGCGCGAGCTGAAAATCGTAGCCGCCGATGCTCGCTTCGTGCGCATCGCCCAAATCGACGCCGAAGCGTGCGAGATAGGCGGGCTGCAGGCGCTCGGCCCATTCGCGGCGGCAGTAGAGGTAACCCATGCCGTAAAGCCCCAGCAATCCTTTCTGGGTCGAAACCGCCAGCGCATCGATGTTCGACGCCCGCACGTCGGTGTGCATGACACCGACCGACTGCGCGGCATCGACCAGCAGCAGCACGTCGCGCTCGCGACAGACCTTGCCCAGCGCCTCGACGTCGGTTTTGAATCCGGGCGCAAAGGATACGGTCGATACGGTTGCCACTCGCGTGCGCTCGTCGATCTGTTCGATCAGGGCATCGATCGGAATGTGGCCGTCGCGCGGCGGTACCGTCCGGACTTCGACCCCGTAACGACGCAGATTGAGCCACGCGTAGACGTTATTCGGATGCTCGAGCTCCGGGCACAGGACCACGTTGTCGCCGCGATGCCAGTGGATGGCGGTGGCGATCATGTTGAGCCCGTCGGATATGTTCTTCGTGTACGCGATCTCGTCGGCGTCCGCACCGATCAGCGTGGCGAACCGTCCGCGCGCCCGCTCGACGAGCGCGAAAAACTGGTCCTTGTCGGTCGCCCCATTCAGCATGCGATCGTCGAGGTGGGCATCGAGCGCCGCACGCACTTCGCGCGAGAGCACGCCGCGCGCCGAAACATCCATGTACGTCCAGCGCTCGAGCGCTGGAAAATGGCTGCGGGCTTCGGCAAGAGCTTCCGTACCTACACCGCGTTCGACCGGCTTGTTCATGAGTGCTTCTCCTTACCGTACGATTTACGCACCGCATCGCGGCTCACGCGCTCTTCCTTCACATCGCGCTCGATCGCCGCAGGATCGCGCTTGCCGCTTTGCCCGTACCCTCCGCCCGCCGGCGTGCAGATGCGCAGCAGAGAATCGCGCGGCAGTCTCACGTCGGCCGCCGCGGATGGGAGCTTGCGCTCTTCCGGCGTGCCGGGATTCAGCACGAACGCACCCAGCGCGCCGGTCTCACCCCCTTTGGCGCCGAGGGCAGCAACGTGCTGACGTTCCGATGACAGGCTCACGACGATATCGTCGCTGAGCACGCGGTAATCGCGCAATACGCCCATGCCGCCGCGATAGCGTCCCGCGCCGGCCGAATCATCCCACAGCGCGTAGCGCTCGACGCGGAAAGGGTAAGCGTGCTCGAGGGCTTCAATGGGAAGGTTGGACGAACCGGACGCGTGCACGCGCACCCCGTCGACCCCGTCCCGATTGGCACGGGCGCCCATGCCGCCTGCCAGCGTTTCATAGTTGACGAAGTAACGACCGCTGCGCGGGTCTGTACCCGAGAGGACGTACAGGTGATGCGGTCCGCTTCCGGCAAGCGCCTTATCGGGTAAGGCTTGCGACAACGCTGCGGCAATTACGTCGCCGAGCACGCTCGCCGAAATCGAGCGGCAACCGATTGCAGCCGGAGGGACAGGCCCGACGACGCTGCCAGGCGGTGCGCTGATATCGAGCGTGCGGTAGTAGCCGGCGTTCGCGGGCACTTCCGGGTCGAGCATCGCCTTGGAAACGGTGTAAACGGTCGCGAGCAGCGCGCGATACGGAATGTTGCGCGCGCAAAGAAGCTGCGGATCCGAGCCGGCGAAGTCGAACCTGAGCTTGCCGCCGCCGACGGTCAGCGCGAGCCTGATTCCCGCGACGCTTTCCTCGTCGTTGCCGTCGAGAAAATCCTCGGCTGCATAGCGTCCTTCCGGCAGGCGATCGATCGCGGCGCGGAATCGTTTTTCGGTGAAGTCGAGATAGGCCGCGATCGTCGCTTCGGTTTCGCGTGTGCCATAGCGATCGAAGAGCGCGAGCACGCTCCGCGCGCCGACTGTGTTCGCGGCAAACTGCGCCTGCAAGTCGCCGACGCGCTCGTCGGGCGTGCGCGAATTGAGCAGGATGATGTCGAAGACGTCGCGGTTGACCTTACCCGCCTGCATGATGCGCACCGGCGGTATGCGCAGGCCCTCCTGGTAAATCGACTGGCACACGGCGGCTTCAGAGCCGGGCACCATGCCGCCCACGTCCGCGTGATGCGCGATGTTGGCCACGTACGCGGCGATGCGCTTGCCGATGAAGACCGGCGCGATCACGTTGATGTCGGGAAGATGCGTGCCGCCGCCGTTGTACGGATCGTTGGCGAGGAACATGTCGCCCGGCCGGATCTCGGATTCCGGATAGCGCTTCAATATCGCGTCCACCGCACCTACCATCGACCCGAGATGGATGGGCACGCGCTGCGCGAGCGCAATCACTTCGCCCGCGCGATCGAAAATCGCGGTCGAGCAGTCGGCACGCTCCTTAATGTTGGGAGAGAACGCGGTGCGCATGAGCGTAGCGCCCATTTCTTCCGCGGTCGCGAGCAAAAAGCGCGCAACGACTTCAGCCTGAATCGGGTCTATGCGACGGCCCACGCTGCGCTCCTTTTGCTTTCCATCGCCTCGAGTTGCATATGCAGGTAGCCGCAGCGGTCCTGCTTCAGTTTCGCTTGCGGGGGCACTACGATCGTCGTGTCCATCTGTTCGATAATCGCTGGCCCGGTGATGCGGCAGTCGGCAGGCAGCTGGCCGCGGTCGTACACCGGCGTCAGCACGAAGCCGCTCTCGGCGAACCACACTTTGCGTTTTTCGACGAGCGCCTGCTTCAGCTCGCCGCGCGCGAGCTTTGCGCGCTCCGGCGCGAGGACGCGGCGTTTTCCGGTCACCACCAGACGCACGTTGACGATCTCGACCGGCTGCTCGCGCATGTCGTAGCCGTAGTAGTCCTTGTGCCGGCGGTGAAAGGTTTCGATGAGCTTCGCCAGCGAGCGCTCGTCGAGCGCTTCGTGCTTCAGCTCGAGGATCAGCTCGAAGTTCTGGCCGAAATAGCGCAAATCCGCAAACCACTGGAATGCGCCGTTAGCCTCGCCTTCACCTTTGAGCCACTGTGCGCCGCGCTTGCCGAGTGTCCTGAAGCCTTCGTTGACCGCCTTGATGCCTGCTTTGTCCGTGCGTACGAGCCGTGTCAGGCTGAAATCCGCGCGCACATCGGCATGCAGCAAGCCGATCGCCGACAGCAGGCCGGGACGCGGCGGAATAAGGACTTTTCGCATACCCATATTGCGCGCGATGTCAGCGGCGTGGAGCGGTCCCGCGCCGCCGAATGCGACGAGCGTGAAATCGCGCGGGTCTTCGCCCTGCTCGACCGAAATGACCCGCACCGCGCCCATCATGTTCACATTGATGATCTCGAGCACACCGGCCGCGGCCTTGGTTCTGTCCACACCGAGATTGGCCGCGAGCTCGTCGATGACCGCTTGCGCCTTGTCGGCGTGCATGGTCATCCTGCCGCCAAGCAGAACTTTGGGATTGAGACGCCCGAGAACGACGTTGGCGTCGGTGACAGTCGGTTTGTCGCCGCCGCGGCCGTACGCAGCAGGTCCTGGATACGCGCCAGCGCTCTGCGGACCGACTTTGAGCAAACCGCCCGCATCCATCCACGCGATCGAGCCGCCGCCCGCGCCTATGGTGTGGATGTCGAGCGTGCGCGTGCGCACCGGAAATCCGCCCATCGTGCGCTCGCTTTTTTTTGCAGGCTCGCCGTCGCGTATGAGACACACGTCCGTGCTGGTGCCGCCCATGTCGAAGGTGATCAGGTTCGGCAGCCCGAGTTGCTTCCCCAGCCCGACGCTTCCGATCACACCGCCCGCGGGCCCCGAGAAAAAGGTATTGACGGGCACCCTGCGCACCGCGCCCGGTGAAACCGCGCCGCCGTTCGATTGCATGACGCGCGGCGCGTGAACGATACCGAGGCCGCGCACGCCGTGTTCGAAGCGCTCGAGATAACGGTCCATGACCGGCATCAGGCTCGCGTTCACGGTCGCAGTCGCAAAACGCTCGAACTCGCGAAACTCCGCCAGCACGTCGCTCGAAGTGCACAGATAGACCTCGGGCCAGAGTTTCTTCACGAGCGCACGCGCGCGCTCCTCGTGTTCTGGATTGGCGTACGCGTGCAGGAAGCAGATGGCGATCGCTTCGACCTTTTTTGTCTTGAGGGTAGCGACGGCGCTTCGCACGTCGGCCTCCGACAGAGGCGTCACCTCGGTGCCGTCATTCGCGATCCGGCCTGCGATTTCGATGCGGCAGTCGCGCGCCGCCGGCGGCATCGGCTTGGGAATGTCCAGGTTGAAGTAATGCGGACGGCGCTGACGCGCGAGCTCGAGCACGTCGCGAAAACCCTGCGTCGTCAGCATGCCGGTCGGCGCCCACTTGCCTTCGAGCACGGCGTTGGTCGCGAGTGTCGTACCGAGCACCAGAAGCTTGACGTCTTTGCGCGCGAGCGCGTTCTGGTCGAGCAACTCGGCGATGCCTTCGAGTATGCCGCGCGCAGGATCGGCCGTTATCGTGGGAACTTTGTGATAATGATATCGGCCGCGGTCGAGATCGATCGCAACGACATCGGTGAAAGTGCCGCCGGTATCTATGCCGACGCAGACAGTGCTCATGGGATAGGCTTAACAGATGTTCGGGTGCAGGTCTCGATTGTAGCGCGCCTATAATCGAACCTGACCGATTCACGCGGAGACACAGCAGCATGGCAACGGCAACGCAGATCAAAGAGGTTCCAGTGACGCTGCATGCGGCCGAGGGCTTCAGCCGCGCATTGTGCGAAAACGTCGCGAGCTGGCGCTACGAAGATTTGCCGCAGGATGTCGTGACGACTGCGAAAGCGCTGATACTCGACACGCTCGGTGTTATCGGCGGGGCGAGCGGCGCGCCGGGCATACCGGAGCTGAACGCGCGACTCGGGCGCTGGGAAGCGTCAGGCTCGGCGACCGGCCTCGTTGGAAAACGCCGCTACTCGCCGCCGTCTGCAGCAATGGCCAATGGCGCTGCAGCGCATGCCCTCGATTTCGACGATCAGCACGATCCCGCCCGCGTGCACACGAGCTGTGTAGTACTGCCCACATTGTTGGCAACCGCGGAGGACATTGGCCGCGTCAGCGGCAAGGATTTTCTGCTCGCTTTCGCGATCGGCGCGGAACTGCACGCCCGATTCGGGCTTGCTTGCTACGACAGCCTCGGCAAAGGCTGGCATCCGACGATGATCTTCGGCACGCTGGCCGCGAGCCTCGGGGCGGCACGCCTGCTGCGCCTCGATAGCGAAGGGTTCGCGAACGCGCTCGGGATGGCTTTCCACCAGACGAGCGGCTCGGCCCAAAGCATGCGCGACGGCGTGCTCTCGAAGCGTCTCGGCGCAGGCTTCGCGGCACGTAACGCGGTCACAGGCGCATTTCTGGCCGCCGACGGTTTGACCGGCACGCGCCGCACTCTCGAAGGCAGCGCCGGACTTTTTGCGCTGTACGAGCGCGGCGAAGTCAAAACAGAAATCCTCACCGAAGGCCTCGGCAAGACGTGGCGCATACCCGAATACAGCTTCAAGCCCTATCCCTGCTGCCGGTGCAATCACACGCCGATCGGACTGGGTATCGGGCTGCACGGCGAAGGCGTGCGCGCGGACAACGTCGCCCGTGTCGAGATTTTCATGGGTAACGTGAACTGGCTTACGGTGGGCGAACCGTACGATGCCGGACGCGATTCAGTCGTGCACGCACAGTTCAACGCTGCATACAGTTTTGCGCGTGCGCTTGCCGATGGCAGAGTCGATCTGAGGACCTATCAGAAAGCCGCGATCGGCGACCCGCGTATCGTGGCGCTGACGCGACTCACCGACGTCGTTTCCGACCCTGGGATCGATGCCATTGCAATTGAGCCGGCACGCGTGAAGATCACACTGAAGGACGGCAGCATACGTGAAGCCGCGAGCGAATCGATCAAAGGGAGTCCCCAGCAGCCGATGACGCGCGACGAGCTGCGCGCTAAATTCCGCGCGTGCCTCGATTTCGGTCTGGGCGCGACGCGCGATCAGGCAGACAGCCTCGCAGATGTGATCATGACGCTCGAAAAAAGTGACGATGCCGCGCGCGCTATCGTCGAGACGTTTCCTGGTGCGCAGAAGTAGGCCTGGGCCGAGCTTCGTAGGGTTCGAACCTCGGTGCTTCGAGCATGGCCTAATCCGGCTTGAGCCCGATTTTCTGCGCGAGCTTGCCCCACTGGTTCATTTCGTTTTTTACGAACGTCGCAAATTCATCAGCTGAATTGCCCACCGCAATGGCGCCCTGTTGCGCGAGCTTTTCACTCATCTCGGGCAGCTTGATGATGCGTGCGATTTCGCTGCTCAACTTCGTCAGCACCGGCTTCGGCAGGTTACCTGGCGCGAAAACGCCGTACCACTCGTAGGTATCGAATCCCGGCACGCCTGATTCCTGAAAGGTCGGCGTGTTGGGCAGCCCCGGCGAGCGTTTCGACGCCGTTACCGCAATGGGCTTCAAGCGCCCCGAGTTGATGTGCGGCAGCACGCCGGGCGGCCCGCTGATCAGAAACTGGATACGGCCGCCAACGATGTCGATGATGGCGGGCGCACCACCCTTGTACGGAATGTGCGTGATGTCGATGCCGGCCTGCAGCTTGAGGAGCTCCATCGACAGGTGGCCCGAAGTGAGCTGCCCTGGCGAGCCGTAGTTCAACTGCCCCGGTTTCGCTTTGGCGAGTGCGATTACGTCTTTCAGCGTGCTCGCCCCGACGCCCGGATACATCGTCATGACCCCCGGCACGATGATCATGAGAGTCAACGGTGTGAAATCACGCTCGGTGTTATAGGGCAGGTTCTTCAGCACGAACGGGTTCACCACGTGCGGCGTCAGCAGCGTGCCGATGGTGTAACCGTCCGCAGGCGCTTTCGCGATGATCTCGCTGCCGACCGTGAATACACCACCCGGACGGTTATCCACGACGACCTGCTGGCCGAATGCTTCGCCAAGCTTTTGTGCAAAGACGCGCGTCAGGATGTCGGCCGTCGCACCCGGCGGCAGCGGAACGATCCAGCGTATGGGGCGAACGGGATATTGCTGAGCGAAGGTGCTCTGCGCACCGAGCGCGGCGGTGGCGAGCGCGAGTCCGCTCGCAGCCCAGGTTCTGATTTTTTTCATGCCGCTCCTCCCGTGAAGACTCGAGCGGATGGTATCAACAGGCCGTACGGACTCACAACCCGGGCGATGGACGAAAAAAGGCAGGGAAACCCCTGCCTTGTCGACCGCGGCGGCTTCACGCCGCCGCTTTCAAAAACTTACTTGGTGGTCGTCGTGGTGCTCGTCGCGTCGTCTTTCTTGGCCTTGGCCTTGGCTTTTGCTTTGGCTTTCTTGGTTTTGGCTTTGGCTTTGGCTTTGGGCGCGGTGTCGGTCGTCGCCGTGGTCGTGTCCTTGGTATCGGTCGTGGACGCTTTCTTCGACGGGACAGCGGGCGTCGCCGGGGTCGCTTTGGTGGCATCGCCTTTGGCGGACGTCGCCGGCGTTGCAGGTGCCGCTTTCATCGCATCGCCTTTCGACGGTGCAGTGGTGGTGGTCTGGGCGCCGGCAATGCCTGCCGTCGCTGCAAAGGCGACAGCTATGATGGTGGACAGCAATTTCATGAATCACTCCTGTTTTGGTTATGCCCTGAGTCGGACAGGAGCCATAACGCATCGGCCCGCAACAGGTTGACGCGCGACTGCTGGTGGCCCGAGCCGAAGGCGAGCGCGGCCTAGTAGACAGCAATAGCGGAG